>CAIWRM010000176.1 GCA_903915075.1 uncultured Microbacteriaceae bacterium | reverse complement strand
GTTCGCCCGTGAATGACCGGAAGGTGTGGCCCCGTGACCGGAGAGCGCATACCTCGGCCGTGCCGATCTGAGCCACGGCCGCGAGTGCGCGCGCGCGAAGAGGAGAATTCACCCGATCCACTCGCTGGCATGTCACCATGCTAGCCATGCGGCCTGCCTAGGCTGAAGGATGTGTCCGATCGTCGCTGTTCTCAGTCCAGCTGCTCGCTGGTGGCCGCAGCAACGGTGACCCTCGATTACGAGGGGAGCACGGTGGCTATTGGCCCACTCGCCCCCGATTATGCCGTTGAGGGCTACGACCTGTGTCTGACGCACGCTCGACGCCTTACGGCGGCGCAGGGCTGGCGCGTGATTCGGCACGTAGAATTGCTGGATGAGCCCTGACTTTCGCGCACGACTCACTGCCGCCGTGAAGGCTTATGACGTGCGTGGCGTGGTGGGCGAAGACCTGACCGAAGACATGGTTCGTGCTCTCGGTGCTGCCTTCGTCGACGAAGTGACGGCAGCCGGGGGGCTCGTGGTCGCGGGTCACGACATGCGTGATTCCTCTCCCGGTTTCGCGCAGGCCTTTGCCGAGGGGGCTGCTCGCCGGGGCGCCAACGTTTCGCTGTTAGGGCTGTGTTCGACCGACGAAACCTATTTCGCCTCCGGGCTCTGGAATGCCCCCGCCGCCATGTTTACGGCGAGTCACAACCCGGCCGAGTACAACGGCATCAAGTTCTCGCGTGCCGGCGCTCAGGGAATCAGCCTGGATACGGGTTTGGCTGCCATTCGAGATCGGGCAATCGTGTTTCTCGAGTCCGATATTCCCGAACACCCGAGCCCCGGACTCGTTGACCAACGCGATGTGCTGCACGACTACGCCGCGTATCTGCGGTCGCTCGTAGATCTGAGCTCCATTCGTCCCCTGCGCATCGTGGTCGACGCCGGAAACGGAATGGGGGGACTCACCGTTCCCGCCGTCCTCGAAACCGCCGCAGGTCTTGCCCCACTGCCCGTCGAGATTATTCCCCTGTTCTTCGAACTTGACGGTACGTTTCCCAACCACGAGGCCAACCCTCTGGAACCCGCAAACCTCGTCGACCTCCAGCGTGCCGTCATCGACCACTCGGCCGACATCGGCTTGGCCTTCGACGGCGACGCGGATCGTTGCTTCGTTGTTGACGAGCTGGGCAACGCCGTATCGCCCTCGGCGATTGCGGCAATTGTTGCCCTTCGTGAAATCGAACGCGTGCGGGCGCAGGGAGCGACTGACGTCATCGTGCTCCACAACCTCATCACTTCGCGCATCGTTGCTGAGACCATCCGTGAGGCCGGCGCCACACCGGTCCGCACCCGGGTGGGACACTCGTACATTAAGGACGAGATGGCGCGCACCTCCGCCGTTTTTGGCGCGGAGCACTCGGCGCACTACTACTTCAGGGAGTTCTGGGGTGCCGACAATGGAATGCTGGCGGCCCTCAATGTGCTGGCCGAGCTGGGCGCACACGACGCCCCGATGTCGTCACTTCGCGAGCGCTTCACGCCCTATGCGATGAGCGGTGAAATCAACTCCACCGTGGCCGATGTCTCGGTTGCTACCGAGCGCGTTCGCGGCGCCTTCGCGTCTCGCGCCAGTGAAGATTCACTTGATGGATTGACTATGATTGGCACGACCGCTCCGACTGAACCCTTTTGGTGGTTTAGCGTTCGGCCGTCGAATACCGAACCGCTCCTTCGCCTTAATGTTGAGGCCGCGGATCACGACACCATGAGTCGTATTCGCGACGAGGTTCTCGCTCTCATCCGAAAGGACGCACCATGACGATCACTGCGACGCGCGTTTTGCCCGCCACTCAGTTCAAGGTCGCCGACATGTCTCTGGCTGAGGCTGGTCGTCACCAGATTCGCCTGGCCGAGAACGAGATGCCCGGACTCATGGCACTGCGCGCTGAGTTCGGCGCGTCGGCACCCCTCAAGGGTGCGCGTATCGCCGGTTCGCTCCACATGACCGTTCAGACCGCCGTTCTCATCGAAACCCTCGTGGCACTGGGCGCGCAGGTGCGCTGGGCGTCGTGCAACATCTTCTCCACGCAGGATGAGGCAGCTGCCGCCGTCGCCGTTGGGCCACACGGCACCGTCGACCAGCCATCGGGCTCTCCCGTGTTCGCCTGGAAGGGCGAATCGCTCGAAGAGTACTGGTGGTGCACGAATCGAATTTTCGACTGGAGCTACGAGGTAGGTGCCGAGGCCGGCCCCAACATGATCTTGGATGACGGTGGCGATGCCACCATGCTCGTGCACCACGGTCGTAACTACGAGGTTGCCGGAGGCGTTCCCTCACCGGATACTGCCGATTCGGCAGAGTACGCCGAGGTCCTCGCACTGCTCGGTCGCGTGTGTGAGGAGAATCCCCGCCGCTGGCATGCAGTTGCCGAGGAGCTTATCGGCGTCACTGAAGAAACGACCACGGGCGTGCACCGCCTCTATGACTTGCACAAGAAGGGCGAGCTGCTCTTCCCCGCAATCAACGTCAACGATGCCGTGACCAAGACGAAGTTCGACAACAAGTACGGCATCCGTCACTCGCTGCCCGATGGGCTCAACCGCGCCACCGACGTCTTGATGGGCGGCAAGGTTGCTCTCGTTGCCGGTTATGGTGACGTGGGTAAGGGCTGCGCCGAGGCGCTTCGCGGCCAAGGGGCTCGCGTCATCATCACCGAGATCGACCCCATTTGTGCGCTGCAGGCTGTCATGGACGGCTACCAAGTCTTGCCAATTGAGCAGGTTGTGGGAGAGGTCGACATCTTCGTCACCTCAACCGGAAACAAAGATGTGATCACGGTTGAGCACATGCTGGCCATGAAGAATCAGGCCATCGTGTCGAATGTGGGCCACTTCGACAACGAGATCGACATGGCAAGCCTCGAGTCGCTCCCCGGTGCCAGCAAGACAAACATCAAGCCACAGGTCGACGAATGGAATCTGCCGTCGGGCCGGAGCATCCTCGTGCTCAGCGAGGGACGCCTCATGAACCTCGGTAACGCTACGGGTCACCCATCTTTCGTGATGAGCACGTCCTTCACGAACCAGGTGTTGGCGCAGATCGAGCTGTTTACCCGCACCGCGGAGTACCCCGTGGGCGTTTACGTTCTGCCCAAGATTCTCGACGAGAAGGTGGCTCGTTTGCACCTCGACGCCCTCGGTGTCGTGCTCACCCAGCTCTCGCCGGAGCAGGCGGCCTATATCGGCGTCTCACCGCAGGGGCCGTTCAAGCCCGAGCTCTACCGCTACTAACCTTCAGCTTTTCGTCGGGCAGCTTTCAGCCGTGGCGCGCTACGCTAAAGCCGATTGGTCCCTAGGGCAGCGGAGGCGATGATGACTCAGAGTGTCACCCCGTCGAACGCGCACGTGCTGATTGTCGACGACGACAGCAATCTGGCCGAGATGATGGGCATCGCGCTTACTCAGGCGGGATTCGAGATCACGGTCTGCGGCGATGGACCCAGCGCCCTTGAGGCGTTCGGTCGCGTGAATCCCGATCTGGTTTTGCTCGATGTCATGCTTCCCGGAATTGACGGCATTGAAGTGTGCCGACGCATCCGGGAGATTTCTGGCACGCCCATCGTGATGATCACGGCAAAGAACGACGATGCCGATGTCGTCACCGGCCTCGAAATGGGAGCCGACGACTACATTGTCAAGCCGTGTGCGACCAACATCCTGATTGCTCGGGTTCGTGCGCGCCTTCGGCCCACGCCCGCTTCTGTCATGGCGGACGCCACCTACACGGTCGAGGACATCACGATCGACACCATGGCCCACCGCGTGACGCGTGATGGCCGCGACATCAACCTGACGCCATTGGAGTTCACTCTTCTGGTGACGCTGGCATCTCAGCCGCAGCGCGTGCTCAGTCGCGAGGAACTTCTCGAACAGGTCTGGGGTTACCAGTACAAAGCCGATACCCGTCTGGTCAACGTGCACGTGCAACGCCTGCGGTCCAAGGTCGAGCACGATGCCGATGACCCGCGCATCGTTCGCACCGTTCGTGGCGTTGGCTACCGAGCCGGCGGAGACTAGGGGTGGCGGCGTTCTGGACACGCCTTCGGACGTTCGATTACGGAAGTCTGCCGCGCCTCGCCTGGCACGCGTGGCGCCGGTCACTGCAGGTTCGCACCGTGATTATCTCTGTGACGCTGTCCCTCGTCGCCATCATTTTTGTGGGCGCTTACCTGTCGTGGAGTATTTCGCAGGATCTCTTTGACTCACGGCTCAAGCAATCGCTCACCGATGCGGCACGAGCTCAAGTTGTTGCGCAACAGATTTTTGATTCGGCCGACGTGGTCGACCGAGCAGACGTGCAGAGCGTGGTGAGTCAGGCCACCGCCACCATCAGGGATGTCTCGTCGAGTTCGTGGCTGGCGCTGTACCGAGCTTCGGGCCAGGACGCGAATCCGCTCGCACCGCAGGACTTCACGAGCCCCGAGTTGAGCGGCGGGGTGATTACCGTTGACCTGCGCGATTCGGTCCGCGAGGGTATCGGTCGACAGTACTGGCAGTCTGTCGATATCGCCGGCCCCGAGGGCAACCAACCCGGCATCATCGTGGGTTCTCTGACGACGATTCCGGGCGTCGGGGACTACGAACTCTTCATCGGCTTTGATCTCTCGCCGGCGGCATCAACGCTCGCCTTTATCCAGCAGGTCCTCTGGTTCGCCGGAACAGGGTTGCTCGTGCTCATCGGAGGCATCGCTTGGTTTGTCGCGCGGTTGGTCGTCGCACCAATCCGCACAGCGGCGGCCACGTCGCGGGAGTTTGCGGCGGGGGGATTCGACGAACGCATCCCCGTTCAGGGCGAAGACGTGATGGCGACTCTCGCCCAGAGCTTCAACGACATGGCCGACAGCCTCCAGGCCCAGTTGCGCGAGCTCAGCGCAATCTCCGATGTTCGCGAGCGGTTTGTCTCCGACGTGTCACACGAACTCCGAACGCCCCTTGCGACGATGCGCTTGGCATCAGATGTGGTGTTTGACAACCGGGACCGACTCGACGCTCCCTCGCGTCGATCAGTTGAGTTACTCCACAAACAGATCGGCCGGTTTGAAGACCTCCTCACCGACCTTTTGGAGATTAGCCGGTACGACGCGAAGACCGCCACGTTGACGCGAGAACCCACCAACCTCGTCGCACTCACAGAAGAGGTGGTGGCGTCGATTCAGACGCTTGCCGAGGGCCGAGGCTCGCCCATCGAAATTCACTCACCCGGCGGACACTGCGAGGCGGACGTTGATCCTCGTCGCATTCGTCGCATCATCGTGAACCTGGTGGGAAATGCGGTAGAGCACGGCGAGGCTAAGCCGATTCGGGTGGAGATCGATTCAACGGCGACTGCCGTTGCCGTTCTTGTCGAGGACTCTGGTGTGGGCATGGGGCAAGACGAGGTCACGCACATTTTCGAGCGGTTCTGGCGAGGTGACCCGTCGCGGCAACGCACGCTCGGTGGAACCGGTCTCGGTCTCGCCATTGCGTGGGAAGACGCCCGTGTGCACGACGGCGCCATCGACGTGTGGGCCGAAGCCGGCCGCGGAGCGCGATTCCGGCTGACCCTGCCCCGCACGCCCGGCGTGCCGGCCGGCGAATCTCCCCTGGATCTTGAACCGAGTTCTCAGGAGGCTCAGCTGTGAGGCGGGCGCGACGGCTGACCGGTGTGGGGATTTTTGTCGTCGCGGGTCTTGTTCTGGCCGGCTGCTCGGGGATTCCCCGCTCGAGCGGCGTGAATGAGGGCGGTGAGATTGCCGGTCCGGGAACTGCCGAAATCGAGTTCTTACCCGCGGGTCCGGCAGTCGACGCCGATCCGTCGACAATCTTGCGAGGCTTTATCGAAGCCGCGTCGAGCCCGCAAAACGACTTTGCCATTGCTCGGCAGTTTCTTACCCCCGGGGCCAGCGAGTCGTGGAATCCCAGTGCGGTGACACTCGTCGACTCGGGTGTTCGCCCCAGTCGAGTTCTCAGTGACACCACAATCAACATTGACGTCGACGCCTCGGCTGTTCTCGATGCCGAGGGGAGATTCACTCAGCAACAGACTCCCGTCCGGGCCGACATGTCGTACTCTTTTGAGCAGCGCGCGGGCCAGTGGCGGATCAGTAGTCTGCCGCCGGGCATCGTGATTGACAGAAACACGTTTCTTCAGGTGTTTCGTCAGATCAGCCTCTATTTTCTCTCCCCCGACAACAGGCGACTCGTGCCCGACGTTCGTTGGTTTCCTTCACGAGCATCGACCAGCACCCGCATCGTCAAGTCCCTGTTGGCCGGGCCTTCCGCGTGGCTGAGCTCCACGGGTGCGGCGACCACAGCTTTTCCGGCAGGGACCCGACTCGTTGCCGACGCCGTTCCGGTGCAGAACGGTGTGGCCGTGGTCGACCTTGACGCGGAGAGTCTGCGGGCCTCGCCGGCGGCCCTCTCGCTCATGAAAATTCAGTTGCTGGCGTCACTCACTCAGGTACCGAACGTGAATGACATTGACCTGCAAATTTTGGGCACAAGCCAGGGCATCCAGGGGACGAGCGTGACGCTGGCGCAGATGATGCCGACCGAGGACGGCAGACCCGTGGTCATTCAAGAGGGAAAGCTGGGAAAAATCGCGGGTGCAGCGCTGGAGCCCCTGCCGCAGGGGTCAACCCGGGGTCTGGATCTCACCGGGATTACGGCGGGCACCATCTCATCAGACCTCGTCACCCTCGCGTTGCTCTCCCCAGACGGGGTGTTGGTCTCGCGTGCCGGGGGTGCCCCGAGCTTGCTTGATTCGCGCCCCGGACTCATTGCGCCGGCGCTTGACGACTACGGCAACGTGTGGACGGTGCCTGGCGATACTCCCGCCGAGGTCGTTGCCTTCTCTGCCGACGGGTCTGAGAATGCGGTGGCGGTGCCGTGGAGCGAGGCCAGCAGCATTGTTGCGCTGCGGCTATCTCTCGATGGGCAGCGGGCTGTGGCGTTGTTCGTGCAGGACGACCGCGCGCGCGTCGTCGTGTCGAGTGTGGCCCGGGACGAACGAGGAAATCCGATTGCTCTCGGCGCGCCCCTCGAGCTCGTTGTACCGGCCGGGTCTCCGGTGGACGCCGTATGGCTTGATGCCATCACGGTAGTCGTGGCCGGCTCTGATGACACGGGCAGGGGCAACGTTGTTCGTCAGGTCGTGGGTGGTGAGTCGGTGAGTTACACGGGCCTAGGCTCGGTCGCAGCCCTTGCCGGGGGAAGTGCCGTTGTTCAACTGAGCGTTCTTTCTCCCAGCGGTGTTCTCAGCCAGCCGCGCGGCACGTCATCGTGGCTCGTGAGTGCCACAGCCGTCACGGCTCTCTTCACTGTGCAGTAGGTCTGCGCTCGGAGTCCTGCGCCGTCAGTCGCGCTGGGAGTCCTGCGCTCATCATCCTGCGCTCGTCGTCCCGCACACCCCGCACAACAAGCTTTCCACCGGGCGAGCCCGCGGGCGGTGTCTGGCTGGGCGGGGTGTCAGTCTGTTGAGATGATCGGAATGCGAGACGCGCTGCGCGCCCTTGCAGATCTCGTGGTACCACGGGCCTGCGCCGTCTGCGGCGAGCTGGATGTGGTGGTGTGCGAACCGTGTGATCTGCGCATCCGCGCGTCCGGTGGTGCACGGCGAACGCTCGCTCTCCCGAGAGACTCCGTCGTGGTGCACTCCGCTGTCGTGTCGGGGCCCGAGATCCTGCGGTTGATCAGCCTTTTCAAAGACACGGGACGATCTGATCTGGCCCCGTACCTCGGCGGTTTGCTCCGCGCGGTCTCGGCGACGCAAGAGGCACTGAACGAGAGGCGGACTCACGTGGAGGGCCGCTCGGCAGCCGAAATCGTGGTGACGGTTCCCCAATCGCGACGGGCCTATCGCCGGCGCGGTTGGGACCCGGCACAGGTCCTGGCGCGCGCGGCGGGATACTCTCTCGTGAACGTGCTCGAGGTTCAGGCGCGTCACGTTGATCAAACCACCCTGAGTCGCGATGCGCGGTGGCGCAACGTCTCGCATACTGTTCGCGTCTCTCCTGACCGCGAGGACATGGTCCGAGGCTGCGCCGTGACCATCGTCGACGACGTCGTCACGACCGGCGCCACAATGGCGGAGGTGGCGCGCGCCCTCACTGTGGCAGGTGCAGGCAGGGTGCAGGGAGTAACACTGGCCTCCGTCGTGCGAGCGTCCCAACAAACTCACAGGTGAAAGCTCGTGACACTGAGGTGTAACAGGACTAGCGTGTGGTCATATCCACGGGCGCGAAAGAATCCGCCACCGAGAGTTGGCGGCACGCCCACTACAGGAGGTCGCCATGGAACTGCACATCGTTGGACGTCACGTTGAAGTCACCGATCGTTTTCGGAGTCACGTAGACGACAAGATCACCAAGATCACCCAGTTCGATGCCAAGGCGCAGGATCTGCACGTCACGATGAGCCGGCATCATGCGCGCAAAGGACTGATCGGCAGCGACCGTGTGGAGATCACCCTGGTGTGCCCCGGTCACACCTACCGGGCCGAGTCCGACGGCGAAGACAAGTACGGTGCGTTCGATCTGGCCTTTGGACACCTCATTGACCAGATGCGCAAGAACAAAGACAAGCACAAGGTGCACCGCGGTGGGAACCACCGGCCTCTGTCAATCCACGAGGCGAGCGCCCACGCGTTTCGCGAGGTCGACATCGAACCCGCCTCGGCAGATGTGATTGAGCGAGTCACCACCGGACCGACGCGCATTGTGCCCAGCGCGGACCGCGCAAGTTAGTCCTTCTCAGAGCTACTCAAGGTAACTCAGGCCCAAACCGGTAGCATAGGAACGGTCGGGGCGGTCGTGAATCGATCTCTCGAACTCGATTGAGGTTCGTCTACATACGGAGTTTCCTGTGGCATCAATTCTTGATTTTGTCCTGCGCATGGGCGAAGGGCGCACCCTTCGCAAGTTGGAGAGTCTGACGCGCGCCGTCAATGCGCTCGAAGACGCTTTCTCGTCGCTCACCGACGAAGAGCTGCGCCAGGAGACGGCAGACTTCCGCCAGCGTTTTGCCGCGGGCGAGACGCTCGACAACATGCTTCCCGAAGCATTTGCCGCCGTTCGTGAGGCGTCCAAGCGCACCATCGGACTGCGTCACTTCGACGTGCAGATTATGGGTGGTGCCGCGCTCCACCTCGGCAATATCGCCGAAATGAAGACCGGTGAGGGTAAGACCCTGGTGGCGACCCTTGCGGCATACCTCAACGCCATCTCTGGCCGAGGCGTTCACGTGATTACGGTCAACGACTATCTGGCCGGCTACCAGGGAGAGCTGATGGGTCGCGTTTATCGCGCCCTCGGTATGACCACGGGCGTCATCATCGCCGGGCAAAATCCTCCCGAGCGCCGGGAGCAGTACCTCGCCGACATCACCTACGGAACCAACAACGAATTTGGCTTCGACTACCTGCGCGACAACATGGCGTGGCAGTCCAGCGACCGTGTTCAGCGCGGGCACTATTTTGCCATCGTGGATGAGGTCGACTCGATCCTCATCGACGAGGCGCGCACGCCCCTGATCATCTCGGGACCGGCGTCGGGTGAAGCCAACCGATGGTTCACAGAGTTTGCCACCATCGCCGACACGCTCATCGTCGGCACCGACTACGAGGTTGACGAGAAAAAGCGCACCGTGGGTGTGCTGGAGCCTGGAATCGAAAAAGTCGAGGACTACCTCGGCATTGACAACCTGTACGAGTCGGCAAACACTCCGCTGATTTCGTTCTTGAACAACTCGCTCAAGGCCCGCGCCCTGTTCAAGCGCGACAAAGACTACGTGGTCATGAACGGTGAGGTCCTGATCGTCGACGAGCACACCGGCCGTATCCTTGCCGGCCGCCGCTACAACGAGGGAATCCACCAGGCCATCGAGGCCAAGGAGGGCGTGGAGGTCAAGGCGGAGAACCAGACGCTGGCTACCGTGACCCTGCAGAACTATTTCCGCATGTACGAGAAGCTCTCGGGAATGACCGGTACGGCAGAGACCGAGGCCGGCGAGTTTATGAGCACGTACAAGCTGGGGGTGGTGCCGATTCCCACCAACCGCCCCATGGTGCGTAAAGACAACTCCGACCTCATCTTCAAGAACGAGATCATCAAGTTTGAGCGCGTTGCCGACGACATTCAGGAGCGTCACGGTCTCGGTCAACCCGTGCTCGTGGGAACCACTTCCGTCGAGAAGAGCGAGTACCTTTCGAAGCTGCTCGCGAAGCGCGGCATTCGTCACGAGGTGTTGAACGCCAAGAATCACGCGCGTGAGGCCGCCATCGTGGCTCAGGCCGGTCGTTTTGGCTCGGTCACCGTTGCCACCAACATGGCCGGTCGCGGTACCGACATCATGCTCGGCGGAAACGCCGAATTCATGGCGGTCGCGGCACTCGCCGCGAAGGGCCTCGACCCTGTGGCCGACCCCGAGGAGTACCAGAAGAAGTGGGGTCCCGCGTTCGAAGAGGTCAAAACTGAAGTCGCAAACGAGGCTGCCAAGGTTATCGCCGCCGGCGGTCTCTACGTTCTCGGCACCGAGCGTCATGAGTCGCGCCGTATCGACAACCAGCTGCGCGGTCGTTCCGGTCGCCAGGGCGACCCGGGCGAGAGCCGCTTCTACCTGTCGCTCACGGATGACCTCATGCGACTCTTCAACTCGGGCATGGCGGAATCGTTCATGGGTCGCGGACTCGACGACACGGCTATCGAATCAAAGATTGTTTCGCGCGCCATCCGCTCCGCTCAGTCGCAGGTCGAAGCGCGTAACGCTGAGGTGCGGAAAAACGTGCTCAAGTACGACGACGTCTTGAACCGGCAGCGTGAAGCGATTTACCACGACCGCGGACGCATCCTTGAGGGTGACGACCTGCGTGATCGGGCCCTCGACTTCATCTCCGATGTGATTGACGATGTCATCAACGTGCACTGCGGCCAAGGCAACGGAGACGACTGGGACTTCGACGCACTGTGGGCCGAACTGCGCACGATTTACCCCGTGTCGATCACCATCGATGAGGTTATCGCCGAAGCGGGCACCAAGGGCCGCGTGAATCTCGATTTCATGCGCCGCGAGATTCAGTCGGATGCGTCGCTGTCCTACGCGCGTCGTGAGTCGACCCTGGGCGCTCCAGCCTTGCGCGAACTCGAGCGCCGGGTGGTTCTTTCGGTGATCGACCGCCGATGGCGTGATCACCTCTACGAGATGGACTACCTCAAGGACGGTATCGGGCTGCGCGCCATGGCACAGCGCGACCCCCTTGTGGAGTATCAGCGCGAGGGATTCGCGCTCTACTCCGCCATGATGGACGGCATCAAGACGGAGTCCGTGGGATTCCTCTACAACCTCGAAGTTCAAGTTCAAGTTACTGAGGGCGACCCCAGTCACCCGAGCATCGCTGCCAAGGGACTCGATGGGGTTGCTGCACCTACGCAGTTGAGTTACACGGCTCCGAATGAAGACGGCCAGGCAGAAATTCGCGATCAGCGCGGCCAGGTTGAGCGGGCGGCAACTGAGCGCGCGCGTCAGGCAGAAGCGGCCCAGCGGCCTATCACGCCGGAACGCACCCAGCCCACGGGGCAACCCGCGCAGCAGGGCGGTGGCCGGGGCGCTTTCGGTCAGCGTGTTGAGGGCGATGCACCGCCCATGAATCGCCGCGATCGCCGCAGCAAGGGTCGCTAGCCGTCACACGTTACTCACCGGTCCCACGCGTTTGTGGTCCGGATCTGACGTGCCCTAGTCGGGTGCGGCGTCGACAATGACGCGCTTGCGCAGAGCAATCATCGGGAAGATACCCAAGAGCGTGGTGGCGATAATGATGATGAACTCCAGCGACCAATCCTTTGTGAAACTGTGAATCAGTCCCACCGCGATCGGCCCGAGGGCGCCGATAAGGTAGCCCACACCCTGTGCCATTCCGCTGAGCGCCACGGCTCCAGCCGGAGAGGCTGTGCGCAGATTAATCAGCACGAGCGAAATCGTGAAGAAGATGACACCGAAGCCACTCAACGCGACCCAGAGCCACGTCAGGGTGGTGGGCAGGAACCACAAACCGAGTGCGCCGACAATGGTGACAGCCATGCCAAAGATGATGAGTGGCGTGACCGACCTAGCCCGCACGATGAGAATCGGCGCGATGATGCTGTTGGGGAGTGCCATGGCGGTATACAGCGCCAGCATGAGGCCTGATTCAGGCTCCGACATTCCTGCGCGCTCCTGCAACATGACCGGAAGCCAGGCCCACATGATGTAGCAATTGAACGACGCGATGGCGAACGAGACCGTAATGGCCCACGCGGCCTTGGAGCGCCACACACGCCCGGTGACCCCAGCATCCGACACCTGCCCCAGCGGACTGGCGTGTCCGCGTTCCTTGATGATTTGGCCAATCCACGGAAGCAGTGCCAGAACCGCAATGTAACCCCACATCGCGATCGACGCGCGCCAATCCAGTCCAGAGGCAATCGGGGCCGCGAGGTAAGCCGGTATGGCGCTTCCCAAGACCGCCAGGAAAACGTAGATCGTCGTCATGCCGCCAATGCGGTCAGGGAAGAATTTCTTGACGAGTGGGGGCAGGAGCACATTGGCCGCGCCTGTGCCGGCGAGCGAGATAAACGTCCACACGAGAAAGCTGCCGGTATCTTGTGACAGCGCGCGGGCGAGCTCGCCAACCCCAATCACGCCAGCGGCAAGAATCACCGACCATTCGAGCCCAATGCGCCGAGCGAGTGCCGGCGTGAGTACACCGAACACAGCGAATGTGAACGGGGCAGCCATGCCGAGAAGCCCCACGTTGAGGGCATCCAACGGAATGTCATTCTGAATGGTCAGCAGGATGGGAGAGACTGCGGTGGCCGCAGAGCGGAGCCCAAATGCCACGAGCACGATTCCGGCAAAGACGAGGAATCGTCCGCGGATGAGCGCACGCTTGTCGGGCAGGGCGGTCGAGTTCTCTGGCTTGGCTGAGGTCACGTTCCTCAGTCAATCAAACAATTCACGTCCCAACATATGATTTGCGCGCCCTCATGCCCTTACCCATCGCCACTTGTTGCCAGTTGAGCCCGCCAGTAGAGTTACGCCTAGCAGTAACTTGGGTCACCGTCGACACAACGAAAGAGGTTCTCATGGCGCGAATTGTGCTGGTTCACGGAGCATTTCACGAGAAGTCGTGTTGGGACGGCGCCAAGGCGAGTCTTGAGTCACGTGGGCATCGCGTTGAAACGCTTGACCT
>CAIWRM010000175.1 GCA_903915075.1 uncultured Microbacteriaceae bacterium | reverse complement strand
GGAACATTCAATGCGGCTGTCTTCATTGGTGAATTCATCGCCCATCGGATGAGCGAGACGCGCTAGGCGGGTCTGCGCTGATGCCAGAGGAACTCTTGCTCGAGACTGTGACCCAGCTGAAACAGTGTTGCCTCTTCGCCGGGACCGGCGATGAGCTGCACGCCGACGGGTAAACCGTCGCGGTCAACGCCGACCGGGAACGTGGCCGCAGGAAGGCCCGACAGGTTGGCGGGAAGCGTGAACGTGGCCATGCGTCGCTCCAGTAGCCTCTCGCCGCCCGGGTCTTCGTTGGCCTCGTGATAGACCTGGCCGACCGGCGGCACCGTGGCTGCCATGGTGGGCGTCACGAGCACGTCAAACTCGTCACCCCACTGCGCCACAACCCGACGAGCCTGCGCTTGCAGTTCGATTTCAAGAGCCACATAGTCGATTGACGTCACGGCACGGGCGCCGTCGAGCCGGAAGCGAATAAACGCATCGCACAGCGACGGATCCGTGATGGGGCTGTTGGCCGTGTAGGCACTCATCACAATCCCGACGAAGGCACCGAGGGTTTGCGGCTCGAAGAAAAATGCGTCAACGGTGGTGACGCTGTGGCCGAGCTTTTCGAGGTGCCTGGTGGCGGGCTCAACAGCGGCCACGCAATCGTCATCAACGGTGACTCCGATATTGGACAGAGACAGCACTCCGATTCGGAGGCTCCGGTCTGTTGGTCGAAGCTCCTGGCTGAAGGGTCGTGCGGGAGGTCGGGTGGCAAACCAGCCCGCGGCATCTCCGGGAGCAAGAACATCGAGTAGCGCGGCCGAATCGGCAACCGTGCGCGTGAGCACGCCGTCGGTCGAGGCGAAGTTCCAGTGTCCAAACTCAGACGGCACACGACTGCGACTTGGCTTCACTCCCACCAACCCGTTTGCCGATCCCGGAATGCGGATGGATCCGCCTCCGTCCGAAGCGTGCGCCACGGTGACGAGTCCGGCAGCGACGGCAGAACCCGCGCCGCCCGACGAGCCACCCGCAGAGCGCTCGAGGTTCCACGGATTCTTTGTCGCTCCGTAACGGGAGTTCATCGTGTCGGTGAGCGCCACGAACTCCGGCGTGTTCGTTCGACCCACGAAGGCGAATCCCGCATTGCGAAACAGGCTCACGACCATGTCGTCCTGTGTGGCGGGCGCATCGTCGATAGCTCGCGACCCCATGGTGTTGGGCTGCCCCACCGCGTTCACGAAATCCTTGAGCAGCAGGGGTACGCCCTCGAACGGGCGGATCGGTGCGCCCGAGTCAATCCGCTCCTGCGAGTCGCGGGCCGCGGTCAGTGCCTGCTCGCGGTCGCACCAGATCACGGCGTTGAGGGCAGGATTGCGCTCGTCAATTCGTTCGAGCGTGAGCTCCATGGCCTCAACCGGTGACATCTTGCCGTCGCGGATGTCCTTGGCGAGATCAACCGCAGAGCCGTCCAACGGAGACGACGCCTCACTCACGCGCTGTTCACGACTTCAAAAATGTGAATCTCGGTGGCATCCGGCTTGCTGTCGGCCTGTCCCACAAAGACCGCTTTCGTCATCCAGTCGTAGTCGGGGTGTGCGACCCGAAAGTGCGGACGCGTCATGAAGTACTCAATCTCAAGGGTTCCCGGTTTCGCGTAGCGGGTCAGTCCTGTGTTGATGATGTCGATGACAACACCGTTGTTGAGCTGAATCTGGTAGCGCGCCTCAACTTCGAGAACGTCCTTGTCGCTCCGCATGGTGGCCCAGTCGCCTCCGCCGTGGAGGACCTTGCCGTCGAATCCCTCACCGCGAACGTGACCGCCGGTGATCGGGATGAAGTACAGCGTTCCGCTGCCGCTCTTTCCCACTTCCATCCAGCTGTCGACTTCGGCGCGAATGGTGAAGCAGTAGCGCAGTCCGGGCGTGGGGGGCTGTTCGGCCATCGGGAGCTCCTTGTTCGGGCTTTCAGTAGAGCAGAATCCGTGGATCAATTCAACGAATCTGCTTGCGACAGGCTCCAGCCGAGGGCATCGATGCGGTGAATCCCTCGATGGAGCGACGGACGTGGCTCGTGGACAGTCTCATGAGGTCCGTGTACCGACCCGTTCGACCATAGGTGATTTCTCGAGTATTTGCGCAACCCGCGGCTCTGGGGTGAGAGGGTTGTCAGGATTACTCTCCGGCGAAGTTGCCGAAGGTACTGCGCCAGTAAGCCAGAGGAGAGCCGTCTCGGTGCGAGGCTGATTCGATTTGTGCGATGAAAATTGCGTGGGTTGCGAAGTCTTTTCTTTCGATGAGGCGACATTCAAGGTTGGCGAGTGCATCGGTCAAGAGGGGGTTTCCGAGGTCGCCGGTCGTGAGTGCAGTGCCCCGAAACTTGTCTTCGTGGCTCTGAGAAAATTGTGTGGCTAAAGCGCCGTGACCCTTGCCAAGGATATTTACCGCAAAGACTCCCGTTTCAGAAATGACATCCGCAATGGTCAATCGTTGGTTGAGGCAAACGAGAATGGACGCCGGATCCAACGAGAGGGAGGTTACAGAACTCGCGGTGACCCCGAACTTTTCGCCTCCGCGTTCCGTGCTGATGATAGAAACTCCGGTGATGAGGTGTGAGATGACATCTCGAAACGCGAGCGGATCAATGGGCGATGGAGTTTGTTGGATCGGAGTGAACACGTGAATCCTTACTCTCGGCTTTATGAAGTAGTCGTTGCATTATTCGGATGACCCCAGTTAGGTTCTCGAATACAGCATGTCGGCGCCGCCGTTAACCGAAACGAAATACCGAGGCCCATGAATAACCAAGAGAGAGATTCTCCTCAGGGCTCTCCTGCGCGGACGTCACCGTCAATAATCCGAACCAAGATTTCCCAGCCCCTTCTTGGCGCCAATGTGGTGGAGCGACCGAGACTCAACGAATTGATTCAAGAGACGATTCGAGGCAGTCAGATACTTGTTGTTGCGGCAACCGCTGGGTCGGGAAAGACGACGGCCGTTGTTCAAGCGTGTCAGTCGGGAACCACACCCGTTGCGTGGCTCACTCTCGATCGCGCTGATTCTGCGCCAGGCCGATTGTTGCTCTACCTAGAGGCTGCGCTTGAAACACAGGTGGCTAGCGTTCGAGGTTTGGTCAACGAAGTCCTTGCTTCTCGACTTCCCCACGATGAGGCAGCAGGACTTCTTGTCGATGCCACGAACGGAGTGCCACTCATCCTCGTCATCGACGGACTTGAGCACTTGATCGAGTCGCCGGGGGCCCTGGCGGTAATTGAGGCGCTTGTGAGGTACGCACCTATTTCACTCAAAGTTATGCTCTTGAGTCGCTCGGATATCCCTATCGATTCTCGAATGATGAGCGGCGTTGATCTGGTTGCTTCCGTCGGGGAACGAGAATTGGCCTTCACTCATGACGAGGCCGCAACTGTTCTGCAAAAAATGGAGATGGCAGATGTTGATACCAGCCATGCCATGGAAGTCACCAACGGTTGGGTCGCGGGTGTTCTTTTTGAATCGTGGCGGTCGCGAAAGAACATTGTGGGTGTGGGTGGCGAGGCCGACCCGCTTCACGGCTACCTGTCATCACAGATCCTCGAGCGACTCGAACCCGATGAACGCGAATTCCTGATTGGGACTTCGCTGCTTGATGAGGTCACCCCAAGGAGAGCAGCCGCGCTGGGGGAAGTTCACACCATACGACTCCTCATGTCGCTCCGAACGAAACACTTGCCTGTGTCCTGGGCCGACGGCAACGACGGAATGCTATGCCACCCGCGCTTTCGCGAGTACTTAATGGCACTCTTTGACCGGAAAGAACCGGACGAGGTCGCTACTCGGCGTTCTGTCTACGGTGATTTGCTCTTGAGCGAAGGACACCTCGAAGAGGCCGTTGAACAGTACATTCTGGCGGGGGACCTCAAGAAGGCTCACGTTCCCGCAGAGCAGGTTCTCGGAGGAATTATCGACCGTTTTGATTTCGCGGTCGCGGATCGCTGGTTGGGTGCACTCGTTGGTGCCTTCGGGGAGCAGGATCTCAGCCTCGCCCTGCCGCAGCTCCTTTTGGCAATATCTCGTGAAGACTACGGCCTCGCTTGTGCCATTTCGGATTCTTTGGCGGAAGCGAAAAAGCGCGACCAATTTGCGTCAACGTCTGCACTCGGGGCAAGCATGATGGCTTGGGCCTATTGGCACCTCAATCGGATTCCCGACATGGAATCAGTGATGGCTAATGCGCCACGGAGCCCAGAGATGGGCGCTATTCGGTACCTCATGACACTCGTGAATGAGGACTACGTCGCCGAATTTGAGAAGGGCATCAATCTCACCGGAGGACCACTCGACGCACTGGTGATGAGGGTTCATTTTGCGCATGGTCGCTTGAAGGAAATGGCTCAGGAGCCTGAATCTCTCTGGGCCGTGGCAGTGTCTTCCCCCTGGAGAATCGGTCTCCTGCGCGCCAGCGGCCGATTAACGCAAGCGCTTGATGTCTACGCGCAGTCTGACAATCATTCACATTCCCTGTGCTGGTTGCACGGCATTGTCGGGCCCGAACTCATGATTGACCTGCAGCGGGTGGATGAAACTCTCAACACTCTGACGATTGGCCGGCAGCACATCAAGGCGAGCGGTTCAGTGCTCTTCGAGTGGCTCAGCATTCTTGTTGAAGTGAAATGTGAACTCCGCTTGCGACGCAAAACAGAACGCGCGCTAACTCTCCTTGATCAGGTCGATGAGGCAAGTGACAGACGCTACCACTTCATCAACGAGGCGGTTGATATGTGGCGGGGGCTGGCCAACCTCCTTGAGGGCGGCCAGGACGATCTCGCGCTCGTGTCCCTCCAGCGCGCTGTACACAGTATGGTCGGGGCTCAGAGAATCATCGAGCTCCCCGCGGCGGCTGTTTATCTTGCAGAGGCGGAATGGCGGGCGGGCAACTCGGACGGAGCTGACAGCGCAACAGACTTGGCGCTCAGTGCCTCCCAGCAGCAGGGTTCTCATCATCAACTCTTACTAGCCCTCGCGGATTTTGAGGCCGTGCTGGCTAGGCGTCTTGATATTGAGACTGACACGGACTCTGAGTGGCATGAACTCGGACGCTCACTTATCGGTCGTCATTCCGTGCAGGAAAACCAAAATCACGTCTCGGTTCTCCTCCACGAATTTGGCGAGACCGCACTTGAGGTCGAAGGGGAAATCGTCAAGCCGCGCATCGCAAAGAGCCTTGCCCTCGTTGCCCTGTTAGCGACGGCGCCGAATCACAGTGTGACCCGTTCGGAGGCGCTCAACGCATTGTTTGACGGCGAACTAAATGATTCGTCGCGCGCGTACCTGCGCCAAACGGTTCATCGGCTTCGTGAAGTGATGCCGGCAGGCGTTGGACCGTCTTTTGTGGGGGAGGTCCTGTCTTTTTCCGGCACGGTGTCGATGTCAAGCGAATCGATTCAATGTGAAAACTTTCTGAACGAGGCCAACAGGTTACAGGGCGACGAGAAACTTGAGCTCCTCGAACGTGCGCTGGCACTGTTGGAGAAAGGTGAGTACCTGCCCAAAATAGAGTCCTCATGGGCTGACGATCGTCGATTATTGCTGTTGGAAAAGACTGTTAACGCAAGTCTTTCCGGGGCCGCAATCTGCTTCGAGGCCCAGCGCTACCAACAAGCCAAAAGTCTCGCAGAGTCGTCCCTCGTCCGAGACCCGTTTTCGGAGAGAGCGTGGCGCATGGTTATGCGCGTGAGCGACGCAATCGGAGACGCCGATGCGGTGACAGCTGCGTATCGTCGCTGCGAGACCACTTTGGCCGAAGGGGGCCTCGTTCCGTCCGCTGCAACCCGAGATCTCTTCCAACTCTTGCGTCCCTCATGACAGTTCCGTCAGTAAATCGGGCGGTCGCACTCATGTTTCTCTTTCGTTAACGCCTCTCCCGGCATTCTGTGATGAGCGCCCGTGCGGGCGATGATCACTATTGAGGAGGGTTCACATGAGAACCGGAAAAGAATACCTTGAGTCACTCAGAGACGGTCGCAAAGTCTATGTGGGGGGCGAAATCATTGAGGATGTCACCACCCACCCCAAGACAAAGGGCTACGCTCACGCAATCGCCGAGTATTACGATATGCACCTCAATCCTGAATTTCAGGATGTGTGCACATTTATCGATGAGAACGGGGAGCGACAGTCAATGCACTGGTTCCTGCCCCGATCCAAAGAAGACGTCGTGCGTCGTCGCAACTACGCGGACTTCATGTTCCGACACTTCAAAGGCGGCATCTTTACCAGACCGCCGGCTGGAATGAACGTTGTCATGTTCACCCAGGTGGACGATCAAGAACCGTGGGCGGGAAACTCAATCTTCAAGAACGGTGAACGCGACCTCACGGGCAACATTCAGCGGCAGTGGGACATGGTGACGAGTCTTGATCACGCGATCTCACCAATGTTCCTCGATGTTCAATATGACCGTGGCCGCGACGATGCGATGTCTGAAACACCCATGTTGAGCGTTGTCGAAGAAAACGACGAAGGCATCATTGTTCGCGGATGGAAGGCCATTGGCACGTCCATTCCATTTGTGAACCACCTTCTGATTGGCAACCTGTGGAGGCCGGGGCAGACGTCTGAGCAGACGATTTATGCGCTCATTCCTGTTGCGACGCCGGGCATCTCCGTCGTGGCACGTGAGTCACGCGCAATGCCCGACGCTGATCCCTACGACCACCCGTTGGCCACCATCGGTGATGAACTCGATGGCATGGTGTACTTCGATGACGTGCTCATTACGTGGGATCAGGTGCAGCACATTGGTAACCCGGACCACGCCAAATGGTACCCACAGCGCCAATTCGACTGGGTTCACCTCGAAACTCAGATTCGCCAGGTTGTGCATGCTGAGCTCATGGTTGGCCTTGCCCTGCTGATCACTCAGTCGCTGGGTACGGCAACGAACCCGTTGGTTCAGTCACAGTTGGCTCAGTTGATTCGGTTCCGCGAGACGTGTCGCGCCTTCATGATCGCAGCCGAGGAGACGGGATTCCATACCCCGGGTGGGTTGTACAAGCCGAACAACATCTTTATTGATTTTGGTCGCGCTCACTATCTCGAAAACCAGCACGAGATGGTCAACCTTCTGATCGACTTCTGCGGTCGAGGAGTTGTCATTCAGCCGACCAAGAAGGAATTGGACGACCCGTACATCGGGCCGAAGCTCGAAGAAGCG
>CAIWRM010000174.1 GCA_903915075.1 uncultured Microbacteriaceae bacterium | reverse complement strand
TCGAGTTTGATCTGGATGCCGAGCTGGCCATCGCCACCGAAATGCGCCGCGAAGAAGAAACCCGCCAAAAGGTGATTGCTGCGCTGATTCGTCAGGCGAAGCTGCAGGCGCAGGAGGCTGCGGAGCGCGCTGAGGCGGCGCGCCTGGACGCTCTGCCCCGCGGCACGGCCGGTTTTGGAGCGACTACCGGGGCGATCCCCTCACCGGCGTCGCAGTCAACCCCCGATGATTCAGGGCCGCGCGCATGAGCGACATCATTCGGATCACGGGAATTCGTGCCACAGGTTTTCACGGTGTCTACACCCGAGAGCGCGAGCGCGGCCAAGAGTTTGTTGTTGACGTCACTCTGCACACCACGGTATCGGCGGCCGCCCAGACCGATGACCTCGCCCACACCGTTGACTATGCCCAGGTATCCGCCGACGTTGCCCAACTCATCTCCGGTGAGCCGGTCAACCTCATTGAGACCTTGGCGGAGCGCATCGCCCGACGCGTGTTGGCCCGAGACTTTGTGAGCGCGGTTGATGTCACGGTGCACAAGCCGCAGGTCGACCTGGGCGTTTCGGTGGACGATGTTTCGGTCACCATCCATCGCGAACGAGACTCTCATGTCTGAACCGGCGTCTGTCGCAGCAGTGTTGGCCTTCGGCGCCAACCTCGGTGAGCGAGCCTCCACGATCAACGAGGCAGCGCGCGACCTCGCGTCGTCCCCGGGCATCCTTTCTGTGCGCCTGTCGTCTCTTGTTGAGTCGGTCGCCGTGACGCCAGCGGGGCCTTCGCTGGACGAACCGGCCTACCTCAACGCCGTCGCGCTCGTGCAGACCACCCTCACCCCCCGCGAGTTGTTGCACACCGCCCTGCACATCGAGCAACGGTTTGGCCGGGTTCGCACCCAGCGCTGGGCCGCGCGAACCCTCGACATTGACATCGTTGCCTATGGCGACTCACGAGTGAGTGAGCCCGACCTCGAGATACCGCATCCGCAGGCCGCGAACAGGCTGTTCGTGCTTGTCCCCTGGCTCGAACTCGACCCGGACGCGTCTCTTGCGGGTGCGGGACGTGTTGCCGTCATTGCGGCCGCGCTCACCGCGACCCAGACACGACCGGCGGAGGTGGCACGGTGAAACGCACGACGGCGGGAATCATTGTCGTTCTCGTGGTCGTGGCAGCCGTAGCCGGATACCTCATCGAGCTCGCGATCGTCGCCAATGGCGGGTTCGCGTTTGCGCCTCCCGTGAGTCTGCCCATCACGCTGACAGCAATCGCCATCGTGATTGTGGCACTCGCGGTACCGGTTCGTCGGAGGGTAACGGGAAAGAGAAAAGACCGGCTTGATCCGTTCTACGCGGTGCGCGTTGCGGTGCTCGCTAAGTCGAGCTCGCTCACGGGCGCTCTTCTCACCGGTTTCGGCGCAGGAATCATTGCGCACGCACTCAGCCTGCCAATTCTCAATGGTGACCTGCTCGGTCGCGGCATCGCACAGACCGTGGGAGCGGCCCTCCTCCTCACGGCTGGGCTCGTGGCCGAGCGTATGTGCACCCTGCCGCCCGACAAATCCGACCCCGGATCTCCTTCGGATCCCACGGCGGGAGGCTCGCATGTCTGAGCGCGACGGCCGACTCTCGGTGGGCATCGTGGGTGCCGGTCGCGTGGGGCCCGTCATCGGAGCGGCTTTGGCGGC
Organism: uncultured Microbacteriaceae bacterium; assembly: GCA_903915075.1. Taxonomy (GTDB): domain Bacteria; phylum Actinomycetota; class Actinomycetes; order Actinomycetales; family Microbacteriaceae; genus UBA963. Next base: position 3,243 of record CAIWRM010000174.1, on the reverse strand, counting down.
CGCCGGACATCGCGTGGTGAGCATCTCGGCGGTCTCTGAGGCCAGTCGCGATCGTGCCGGTGCACTGCTGCCCGGCGTGGAGATTCGTGAAGTACCCGATGTCGTGGCGACCTCCGAGCTGGTGGTGCTGGCCGTGCCCGACGACCAACTGGCGTCACTCGTGGCGGGTCTGGCCGCGCTCGACGCCTGGCAACCCGGCCAGATTGTGCTGCACACGTCGCCCGCGTTTGGCATTGGCGTTCTTGAGCCAGCCCTCCACCGGGGAGCGATTCCGGTCGCCCTGCACCCCGCCATGTCGTTCACGGGAACGAGCATGGATCTCTCTCGGCTGACCGAGTGTTATATCGCGGTGACTGCTCCCGGCCCGGTCCTGCCCATCGGCCAGGCGTTGGCAGTCGAAATGGGCGGGGAGCCGGTCATCATTCCCGAAGCTTCGCGAGCGGCCTACGCCGAGGCCATCGCTACGGCCACCACGTTCTCGGCAGCGATTGTGGCGCAGGCCACGCAGGCACTTGCCCAAACGGGAGTTGAGAACCCGGCCGACCTGTTGGCGCCCCTGATCCGCTCCACGGTCGACAATGCGCTTCGCAACTCGGGTGGTCTGCGCACCGCGGATGTGCCCCCCAACTTCGGCAGTCCCTAGTGGTTTTTCTCGTCACAACCGCGGCAGAACTCCGCAACTGGCGCGCCACACAGCCGGGCCAGCGCCTTGCCTTCGTGCCCACAATGGGCGCGTTGCACGAGGGCCACATTCGACTCGTTGAGCGGGCCCGTGAGATTGCCGATGCTGTGGTCGTGTCGATCTTTGTGAATCCCACACAGTTTGGTCAAGGCGAGGACTTCGAGCGGTATCCGCGAACACTGGAGAATGACTTAGGCCTGCTCGACGACCTCGCCGATGTGGTCTACGCGCCGAGCGTCGACGACGTCTACCCGCCGCTCGCTCCTCCGCCCGTGAAGTCTGCCGGCCCGGCAGGCGCAGGCTTTGAGGGGGCCGCCCGACCGGGGCACTTCGACGGCATGCTCACCGTGGTCAATCGACTCTTCGACATTGTGAATCCCGATGTGGCCGTCTTCGGCCAGAAGGACGCCCAGCAGGTGCACCTTGTGCGCCGCCTGGCGAGTGAGCGCGGCGGGCCAGAGATTGATGTCGTGACGACCGAGCGCGAAGACGACGGGCTGGCACGCTCGAGCCGTAATCGGTACCTCAGTTCACAGGAACGTGCGGCCGCCAGTGCCGTTCCCGAGTCAGTGCGAACAGTTGCCGCTCACATCGGCGCCGGGGTGTCCGCTGCGCTGGCGGCCGGTCGCGCCGTTCTGGCCGCAGAGCCGCTGGCTAGACTTGAGTATCTTGAGTTAGTGAGTCCAGCCGACTTCACGCCCGTGGACGATTCGTTTCACGGCGAGGCGACGCTGGTGGTGGCGGCCCGCTTTGGCACCACGCGCTTGCTCGACACCGAAACGATTACTGTTCCTGAGAACCAACAAGCCAAAGGCCCTCAGCCCGATGAGTGACAACGAGACGAAGCCCCGCCCCGAGGCGACGCCGGACGACGAGCGCGAGCTGACAGCCGAAGAGGTTTTTGAGCAGAAAGCTGTTCGCCTCGCTAAGCGCGATCGACTCAACGAGCTCGGTCTTGAGGCCTATCCGGTGGCGGTGCCGGTGACCGACACCATCCCCAACGTGCGCAATCGCTTCGGCGGCCTCGAGGCCGATGCCACGACGGGCGTTACTGTGGGCGTCGCTGGTCGCGTCGTTCACCTGCGCAACACCGGCAAGCTGTGCTTTGCCAGTCTTCAGTCGGGGGATGGCTCGCGACTCCAGGCCATGGTTTCTCTGGCCGAAGTGGGCGAGGAATCGCTCGAGCAGTGGAAAGAACTGGTTGATCTCGGCGACCACCTTTTTGTTTCGGGCGAAGTAATTTCGAGCCGTCGGGGAGAACTCTCCATCATGGCCACCTCGTGGAAGGTGGCATCCAAGGCGCTTTTGCCGTTGCCCAACCTGCACAAGGAACTCAATGAGGAGACCCGCGTCCGCTCGCGTTATCTCGACCTCATTGTGCGAGATCAAGCGCGCGCCACGGTGATGACCCGTGCCGCCGCAGTGTCGTCACTGCGCGCCACTTTTGCTGCACTTGATTTTGTCGAGGTGGAGACACCCATGCTCCAGGTCCTCCACGGCGGCGCCGCGGCACGACCTTTCGCCACGCACTCCAACGCCTTCGACATGGAGATGTTCCTTCGCATCGCGCCCGAGCTGTTTCTCAAGCGGGCGGTCGTGGGTGGCATCGATCGCGTTTTCGAAATCAACCGCAACTTTCGCAACGAGGGCGCCGACTCGACACACAGCCCCGAGTTCGCCATGCTCGAGGCCTACGAGGCGTACGGCGATTACACCTCTATCGCGGCACTCACGCAGCGGCTGATTCAGGAGGCGGCCCTTGCTGTCTCCGGGAGCCATCAGGTGACGTGGGCCGACGGCACTGTCTACGACCTCGGTGGCGAATGGGCCCGCATCAGCCTGTACCACTCGCTCTCCGAGGCGTCCGGCGTCGACATCACACCACAGACCTCGGTAGCCGAACTGCAGGCACTGGCCGACCGGGTTGGCGTTGAGGTTACCTCACCCAACCACGGCAAGCTTGTCGAGGAACTGTGGGAGCACTTCGTGAAGCCAGGGCTCACCCTGCCCACCTTTGTGATGGACTTCCCGGTTGAGACGAGCCCTCTGACGCGCGAGCACCGAAGCATTCCCGGCGTCGTAGAGAAGTGGGACCTCTATGTGCGCGGATTTGAACTCGCCACGGGATATTCCGAGCTGGTTGACCCCGTCGTTCAGCGGGAGCGATTCATGCAGCAGGCCGTTCAGGCTGCGGCTGGCGATGAGGAAGCCATGCGGCTCGACGAGGAATTCCTGCGCGCCCTCGAGCACGGCATGCCGCCCACGGGTGGCATGGGAATGGGTATCGACCGACTGCTGATGTCGCTTACGGGCCTCGGTATTCGCGAGACAATCCTTTTCCCGCTGGTCAAGTAGTCAACTCAGTGAAGTAGCCTGAGACCATGGATAACTTCTGGGTAGCGGCTCTGTGGGCCGTCACGCCGACGCTACTCCTGGGGGTCGTTTTCTGGCTCGTCCTCCGATCGATTCTTCGCGCCGATCGCACCGAACGCGATGTGTACGCGCGAATGGAAGCCGAGGAACGCCAGCGCCGCGGGATGCCGCCCCGTTCTGCGGAGTAG
>CAIWRM010000173.1 GCA_903915075.1 uncultured Microbacteriaceae bacterium | reverse complement strand
TGACGGAATGTCAAAATCCGCGGATCACCCGCGCGAGCGGGCAAAACTCGGCTAGTTGTCGTCGAGTTCCTTGGCAATCATGGTCGCCGCCTGCTGAAGCGTGGCCACGAGGCGGTTCACGTCGAGGCGCGCGAGGTGAGCCACCACACCCACAGCCGCAATGGCGCGGCCCTTGCGCACGATCGGAACAGCAACCGAACCGGTTCCCGGGGTCATCTCCTGGCGCGTGACCGAGTAGCCGTTTGCGCGCACCTCGGTGAGTTCCTTCTCGAGTTTGACGGGATCCGAAATGGAATAGGGAGTGGGTCGCTCGAGGCGTCGACTGAGGTACTTATCGATGTTTTCCTTGGGCTGGTAGGCGAGCAGTACCTTGCCCACGCCGGTCGTGTGCAGCGGCAGGTGGCCGCCGGAACGCGACACGATGGGTACGCTGCGCTCCCCCACGAGCCGGTCGACATAGAGGGCCTGGCCGCGGTCGAGCACAGCGAGGGTGATGTTCTCGCCGGTCTCCTCGTAGAGGCGGGCAAGCGTGGGCAGTGCCCGCTCGCGCAGTTGCTCGCTCACGGGCGCTAACTGCGCAATCGACCAGAGACGGGTGCCGATGCGGTAACGCTTGTCTTGTCCGCGAACGAGGAATCCGCCGGTCACCAGTTCGGCCACGACGCGGTGGGTGCTGGACATGGGCAACTTTGAGGCGGCTGACAGCTCAGAGAGCGTGAGCGCGTGAGCGCGAGACGTGAAGCACGCGAGTACCGCGATGCCTCGGCCAATCGATGAAACGGGAGCTCCGGACGTTGTTCGTGCTGGGCTCATCTGATTTCACAACCCTTCAGGGAGTTCATATGAGGCGCTCGAGCCCCGTCTCCGAGCCTTCCGCCTAGCGGTAACCGCTATTGACAGCATCACACGGATGAGTGTCAAAGTCCAACCGGCCTCAATAGGCTTGCCGGGTGACCGAGATACCCACGTTCCGCATCAGCCACACCGTGCCGCTGTCGCCCGCCGAGTCGTATGCACACTGGACCGAACCCGAGCACTTCGCCGCGTGGTGGGGACCATCGTCAATCGACATCATCAACCTTGAGATGGATGTGCGGCCCGGCGGAACCGTTCACTACGGCATGCGCGAGAAGTCGACGGGTGACGAGTCGTGGGGCAAGTGGGAAATTCTCGCCACGGAACCCGGTCGACGTCTTGAACTGCTGAACATGTTTGCCGACGCGGGCGGCAATCCCGTCTTGCACCCCATGGCCCCCATTTGGCCGCTCAAGACGCTCTCGGTGACGACCTTTGAGGGCGAGGGCGAGGGAACGCGCATGGACATCACGTGGACGCCGTTCGAGGCAACCGACGAAGAGAGTGCCGTTTTCGCCGCGAACTTTGAGGGGATGACCGCGGGGTGGAGTGGGTCGTTCGCGACCTGGGACGCGTACATCGCGAGCCTCTAGGGATTTGCGGTGCGCGGCGACTTTGCGCGCCCCATGATCAGTGCCACCAGAACCAGCACCGTGGCCACGCCGCCCACCTCGGCGAGTGCCACGAGAGCGTTGGCGTTGACAACACCCACGAGCGTTGCGGCGGCTGCCGCGGCGAGAAACTGAACACTGCCCAACAGCGCCAATGCCGTGCCGCTCGCAAAACGAACGTGCTCCATTGCCATCGCCGTGGCCGGACCAAAGATGAACCCCATTGACGAAGCCATAACGAAAAGAATCGGAAAGACCGTCCAGGGCGACACCGTGTCGGAGAGGATAACAATCCAGAGGGCCGAAAAGGCTGTCAGTTGGGCAATCACTCCGACACGGATGAGGCGGCGGGGACGCACAATGGTGGCCAAGCGCGTGGTGATCAATCCCGCCGTCACGATGCCAATGCCGTTGATTCCAAAGCTGGCCGCATGCGCTGCCGGCGGCAGGCCGAGGTTCTGCGCCACGATAAATGACGACGACGAAATGTAGGCGAACAGCATGGCAAAGCCGAACCAAATCAGAATGGCGAAAGCGAGGTATTGGCGATCGCGCAGGATCTTTGCGGCCGTGCGAAACATCTGCCCGATACCGCCCGTCTGACGCTTGTCGACGGCCAGAGACTCCGGCACGGCCAGTGCCACGAAAACCGACGCCGCCAGGGCGTAGACGGCGAGGCCAAAAAAGATGGCGCGCCAACCGCCAACGGCCAGGAGCGCGGCACCTCCCATGGGCCCCAGAATCGGACCAATGCTCCCCACCATGCCGAGGATGGTGAAGGGCCGCACGGCGGCCTGACCGTGAGTGAGGTCGGCCACCACGGCCCGTCCGCCTACCAGCCCGGCCGACGCACTGAGCCCCATAAACAGGCACAGAGTGATGAGCACACCGGCATCGGCGGCAAACCCGGCCACGGTGCTCGCCACGGCCATCAGAAGTCCACCACCCACGATGACGGTCTTGCGCCCAATGCGGTCGGTGAGCGCCCCCAGAAAGAACTGCCCCACGGACATGCCGATGGTGAACATCGAGAGAGTCAATCCGATGCGACTCGGGGAGACCCCCAGGTCCTCGGCCATCGCGGGGAATGCGGGGAGATAGACATCGGTGCCAAAGGGCCCGAGGGCGCCCAGGAATCCGAGCGCCACGAGCATCACACCCGTGAGGGCAAGAGTCGGTTTGCGAGGCACCTGCCAATGGTGGCACACGCACCTGCTCCGACTCACCTGCTCCGACGCACCTGCTCCAACTCACTAGCGGATTGCGGTCTGGAACAACAGCACAGACCGAGACGTGAGTAGCCTCAAGAGATGGCCACACCACGTCCGCGCCTCTCGTTATCGGGACGGCTCACGGGATCCACCCTCTTTTGGTTGGGACTCGTTGGAATTCTGGGCCCCATGGCCGTCGACATCTATCTGCCGGCCCTACCCGCCATGGCAAAGGACTTCGGCACCACGGCCGCTGCCGTTCAGCTGGGACTCGCCACAACCACCGTGGGAATGGCGCTCGGAAACCTTGTTGCGGGTACCCTCTCTGATCGATTCGGGCGTCGCGCTCCACTGTTGATCACGGGCCTTCTCATGGTCGTTGGCGCCAGTCTCGCTTCGGCCTCATTTCACATTGTTTGGTTTCTGGCCTGCTGTCTCGTGATGGGAACCTCTGCTTCCGCCGTGCAGGTATCCGGGCGAGGTGTGATTGCGGACCTCACGCGGGGAAGGGAATCCACCCGCGCCTTTTCGCTATTCACTAGCCTCGTGATGGTGGGGCCGGTCATTGGCCCCCTCGGCGGTGTGCTCATTCTGTCCTTCGCCGGCTGGCGGGGCATCTTCGTGGCATTGGCGGTATTCGCGCTCATCGGAACAATCGGCGTGTGGGCATTCGTGCCCGAATCGCTCGCCAAAGACAAGCGACACTCCAACGGTCTCGGAGCCACACTGCGCTCCATGGGCACGACATGGCGCAATCGGGTATTCCGCTGGTATTCCGTCGTGAACTTTTGCTCGTACGCACTCACGTTTACTTACCTGGGCACCTGCTCGCTCACCATCCAAGTCGAGCTGGGCCAACCGCCGTGGGTAGCCGCCACGGCCTTTGCCGTGAACGGTGTGGCAATTGCGGTGGGAGGTGTTCTGTCGGCCTCGCTCTCAAAGCGTCTGAGCAGTGTGGCCATTTTGTTCGTGAGCCTCGCCGCTCAGATTGCGGGCATCGTCTTTTTGGGCATCATTATTGCCACCAATTCACTCAGTGTTGTGAGCATCTTCATCATCTACTTCGTGATCTGCTTTGGTGTGGGCATTAGCTTTGGCCCGGCCGCCACGCTCGCGCTCACGCACATGCGAAAGCGTTCCGGGACGGCATTAGGACTCATGGGCCTTCTGCAGTTTGTCGTTGGGGCAGTCACGTCGGTGTTTGTGGGAACCATCAATCCGAGCCCGGCGCTGTCCATGCTCATGATTGGCTCCGCCGTGGTGACCGTGGCGGTCATCGCCGCGTTTGGCGGACGCAGAGCCCTGACGCGCGATCCCGACCCCGAACTTGCTACTGGGGGCTAGCCCCCGAACCAGAGAGCCTGAGGTTAGTTTTCGTCGTTCTGGTTCGTGCCGTTCGTGGGGCTAGGCGTGGGAGTGGGTGTGGCCCGAACCCACAGCTTCGCGTACTTTTCTTGGGCATCGATCCCGCCCGTGTACTTACCTGTTTCGGGCATGTTGTGATCGACGTCAATCACCTGCATGGCGTCGCCAATGAAGACAGTGGGTGCGCCGGCATAGAGGCGAACGATGGCGTCGACAGCGCCCCAGCCCATCCAGTCGAATGATTGGCCGACAGTGGCGGTGAGGCCAGCGCCGCCTGAGCGAATGATGTCGAGGGCTGCCGCAGTGCCACCGTGACCAATGACCAGCAACTCGGAAGTCTTGGGGTCGCGGGCGAGGGCGGCAGCGAGTCCGCCGGTGGTGAGCCAGTCGTCCTCCGGAACAATAATGGCGTTCGCGCCCGAAGTTTTGGCCGCGTCCACGACTTTCTTGGTGAAGGACTTGTCGGAGATTTCTGCGGCCGTCAGTGCGAGTTTTTCGACGGCCTCTCCCCCACCGAGCTTTGTGAGTTTCTCGGTAAACCCTTCAGAAATCTTGGTCGTGTAGGGATCATCCGCCACGGTGAGCACGAGGGCCTTTACTTCTCCGGTGGTCCTGCCGAAGACGTAATCCGCCTGCAACGCGCCGACCATTGTTTGACGCTTTCCGACGGCGTGTTCGGCGGTCCACCGGGTGGTGACTGCGAAACGTTTGGGGTCGCAATTGTCTTCGCCGCCCACAGCGATAACCGGAACGCCGGCGAGAGCAACTTCGTCCAAGGGAATCTCAAGACCCCGACAGCTTGTCTCCATCATGACGATGACCGTGGCCGCCTGGGCGATGGCGATACGAATGGCCTGACCCACGCCGGCCGGGTCGCCGCCGTCGATGATCATGGGCCACCAGCCCGCGAGAACCACGGCGTCGCTCACTGCGTTGGCCGAAGCCGCGCACGAAGGGATGGAGAGCGGACAAGAAACAATGGCGACATTCTGAACTGCCTCGGGGAAGTCCACGGCAAGCAGCATCTGGTCCGAAGTCACTCCGGCGTAGGCCGCTGCCAACGCGGCCTCGGGGCTTCCCTCCGACGGATCCGCGGTGTTCTGAGTAGAACCACCGAACACACCACCGACGAAATCACCGAGTGAACACCCGGTCAATACCAGAGCGGATGCGGTTAGTGTCGCGGCGAGCGCGAGGAGGCGGAAGTGCTTCGGCATGAGCACAACTCTACCCGTGGAGTGAGGTTCGACCTGAGCGTGTGATGTGAGGTGGCGGCACTCGCATCAAAAAACGGCCCCACTCGCAGACGAGCCCGGCCGATGAAGATTCTGATGGCCTCCGAGTAGCTATCCCGCGGGAAGAACGAGAGGGCCCGAGGTCAACGTCTCGGCCTGCGCACGGGGCAGATCAAGAATGGTCAGCGACATCCCGAGCAAAACGTCTGCCTCTTCCGGGGACACCTGACCCGTCACAAAAATGCCCTGCAGGATTCCGGTGTAGCAGTGGGCGAACAAATAAACGCGTTTCTCAATCTCCGGGGAATCAAGTCCCTCTGCCTTCGCCACGAGGTCAAACGCGGCAAACGACTCGTTCCACGCGGACGCAATCGCAAACGAGGGATTGGTCAATGTGTTCTTCAGGACCTTCGCCAAGAGGGGACGAGCGAGCGAGATTCTGAATAACTTTCGCGCAACGTCAATCATGGCCTGAAAACTCTCTCGCGGCTGGCCGTCATATGCCCAGTCAAGGCCGTCTTGCCAAATCTGCTCGAATGCCAGACTCAACAGGGCGTCTTTGGTTTCGAAGTAGTTGTAGATCGTTCGCGGCGAGACCTGTGCGTGAGCGGCAAGCTGCTCAATGGTGGCGTCGAGGCCGATATCGGCCAGGACTTCTTGAGCCGCCAGGATGAGTGTGGCCCGGTTGCGCGCGGTGTAGGCAGCCTGACGACCACCGTGATCACGCTCTGCCTTCTCTGCTACCACCATGGCCCAAGTCTACAAAAGTCGCGCACGTGAGCTCGGCGCGCTCGTCGACGCGCAACACACGACCCACGACACAAGACCCACGAGAACGGATTACACAATGACAGCATGTTTGCATCGTTTGTGTAAACTTACCTTCACACTGTTCCGGTCATGCGAGGCCAAGAGAAAACTCAGGTTGATGAAAAAGTTTGCGATTGCCGCTCGATTCCGCTCCCTCGTGGCGTTGGGCGGGGTTCTCCTGTTGGCCGCCGGTGTCGGCGTGAGCGCGGGTGCGGGCACGATTGCGCCGCAGCCGGCACACGCCGTAGCCGAGTGGCCGTGGTCAACCCCCGCCGACGTCGCGACGGCTGGATACCCCTATCGAACAAGCCCTCTCGACCCCATCGTGATCGATTCCGAGGGTCGCGTTACTGTCTTTTATTCGACCCTTGCCAGTAGCAGATACCGCCTGGTATCTCGCAGTTCACTCAACGGCACGGATTGGGACGATCCCTTGTTCGTTACTCCGGTGAATAAAGATGTTACAAGCGCCTGGATTGCGGGAAACAAAGCGGGTCGAATCACCGCACTGTGGATGGACTACTCGGGAGATAACCCCACAATTTGGTCCAACACGTTCGACGGTGCGTCGTGGTTGCCCGCTGTCAAGGTGACCCCCAATGAAGGAGATTATGGCGACCCCGCGCTTGTGGTCGACTCTGCGGGACTCGTTACCGCAATCTGGGCAAACCGAAGCACGTGCGCGATTGAGTCCAGCACATCGGTAGACGGCCAAGCGTGGTTAAGCGTCGTTCCGGTGCGGCCGGATGCAGGAAGTTGTCCGAGAGACCCCAAAATCGTGGTGGACGATTCGGGTCGAGTGACCGCACTGTGGTGGGCTTACGATGATGCGCCCAGTGACTTCGCAGTCGTCGAGTCGAGCACGTCGGCGACCGCTGGGTCATGGGCCTCAGTTGAGATTTTGTCAACTGTGGGCGAAGACGCGCAGGATTGGCGTCTTGCCACGACGGCAGACGGCCTCGCCGTGGCAACGTGGAGAGGCGACCAGGGCAACCCTGAGAAAGATATCCAATCGAGAAGTTCGCAAAGCGGAGCAACGTGGTCACCCATCTACGGTCACGGCAGCGCCGTGGGAGACGACCCGAACGTTTACGCAGGCCCTTCTGGCACGCTTCTGCTCTCGTGGAAAGATGGCGGTTCCTATTTCGTTAGCTCTTCTAACGACGGCACGTCGTGGAGCGCGCCCGTTCAGCTCAGTCTCAGCGGACAAGGTACTTTGACGGGTGCCCGCGTCCAATTCAGCTCGGATTCCTGTGACCAGACGACAGCCTTGTGGGAGGCCGAGACTTCCGACTACTCCCGCTCGTTCGTTCAGTCGAGCACGTCGACGAATGGACTCGACTGGTCGACTCCTATCAACCCCGCGGGCTCGCTTGACTCTTCCTCAGTGCCAAGGATGGTCGAAGACTCACAAGGCCGTGTCACGGCGGTCTGGAGGAACTATGACCCCAACACAGACACGACGTCCTTACAATCGAGCACCATGACCAAACCGGCGTGCTCGTCTTCCCCCGGGGGTGGCAGCCTGGCAGACACGGGCACCGACGCGTCGGTGGCCGGCACCTCAGTCGCGGTCAGTGCAGGTCTCATCGTGGCGGGTGCGCTGGTGCTCGCACTCATGCGACGCCGTCGCAACCTCGGAGGCTAGCAACTTCGAACACGAAAAACCTCGGGCTCTGAAAATGGGCGCGAGCAAAAAGCTCAGGGGCATCACGGTTTTGGCGGCCGTGATGCCCCTGTTTTTTGAGACCTTGCAGAACCGCGACCGCGTTTTCCGCCAGCGCAAGTCCTCGTGGGAGCTGAGAATTCTGACATTTCACGTTGAGAGATTCTGGTCGGTCGCTAGGCTGGTTAACGACTTAAGTAACTATTGTCACGTGTCTGACCCCAAGGATTTTTAGCATGCAACGTATTTCAGCGCTCATCGGCCTTGGCCTGGCGGCCGCTCTCGCGCTCAACGGCTGCGCTGCAGCAGATGTCACCACACCCGCGGTTGATCGTGAGGCTTCTGTTCGAGGAACAAACATCTGCATCACCAACAAGACCGATATGAACGTTCGCATCAAGTGGCGGGGTTATCCCAACGCGCGGCCCATTGCCCCCGGTTATCAAAGCTGCAACTCTGGCTATGAGACACACATTCCTGACGTGAAGGCCGTGCTCGAATACGAACCCACCTCGCAACCGGGCTCACCGCTGACCCTGTTAGTTGCGGGCGACAATGATTGGTATTTCGATGCACTGGCAAAGGTGTATTACACGCGCGGATCGCAGTCGTTCGGCGCGAGGAACATGGGCGACGAGGGTGAGACGAGTTCATTCCAAGAAGGTTTTTTACGCGTCACCATTACTCGCCTCCCTGATTCAGACAGAAACAAGGAGTGGGACATAACACTCACCCCACCGAGCGGCGAGGACTACATTTCAGACATCACAGACTACGGCGGCGGCCCCAGGTTTTAGCCTCCAAAAGGGTCACACATCGCCCTGGCGGTGCACCGACTGCAGCCGCGTATAGGCGGACACGCCCTCGGGGCCGTATTCCATGCCGATGCCGGAATCCTTCCAGCCACCAAAGGGCGCGGCCAGGTTGGAGCCGTAGAAGTTGATGCCCATGCTGCCGGTCTCCACGCGCGAGGCAACCTCGGCGCCGTGGTCGGGGTCTGAGGTAAAGATGGTGCCGCCGAGACCGTAGGGCGAATCGTTGGCGATGCTCACGGCGTCGTCTTCGTTCTCGAACGGAATCACCACGAGCACGGGGCCAAAGATTTCCTCCTGAGCCACGCGCATTTTGTTGCTCACCCCGGCAAAGACGGTGGGCTTGGCAAAGTAGCCGCGGTCGAGGCCATCGGGTCGACCCAAGCCGCCGGTGGCCACCTTCGCGCCCTCATCCTGACCGATCTTGATGTAGTCGGTGACGGTCTTGTACTGCTTGGCCGAGGCGGAAGGCCCGTAGATGGTCTTCTCGTCGAACGGGTCGCCCTGGGGCGTGGCCGCAACCGTGCT
>CAIWRM010000172.1 GCA_903915075.1 uncultured Microbacteriaceae bacterium | reverse complement strand
AAGAGCTTCTCGCAGCAGGGCGCGGAGGTGCGCCGCTACGACAACGAGAACAAGGTTCAGATTGGGCTGCAGGTGCGCCAGGCCATGTCGGGCCAGTGGTTCTTTGCGATGGTGCAGATTTTCTTGTCATCAATTCCCGCCGTCATCTATTTGGTTGCCGGCTACTTGATTGCCGGTGGCGTGGATGTGACCATCGGAACCATCGTGGCGTTCACCACCGTGCAGGCGCGCCTGCTGTTCCCGCTGATGAACGTGATGCAGGTGGGGCTCGATCTGCAAACGTCGCAGGCACTTTTTGCCCGCATTTTTCAATACCTTGACCTGGTGCCCGCCATCGCTGACGCGCCCGATGCCAAAACCGTCGACCCCGCCAAGGTGGGCCGCATCGAATTCGACCGGGTGACCTTCAGGTATCCCGGAGCGGGGGAAGACGAGACTCCCACGCTCATCGACGTGTCACTGAAGGTTGAGCCCGGGCAGTTTGTGGCGTTCGTTGGTCCGTCCGGCTCGGGCAAAACCACGCTGTCGTACCTCGTGCCGAGGTTCTTTGACGTGGAGTCGGGGCGCGTGATGTTTGCCGGCACCGACGTGCGCGAGCTCACGGCCGACTCACTCATCGCCAACATCGGAATTGTGAGCCAAGAGACGTACCTGTTTCACGCCACGATTGCCGAGAACCTGCGCTACGCAAAGCCGGATGCCACCGACGACGAGTTGATCAAAGTCGCCAAGGCGGCCAACATTCACGACACCATCGCCACATTCCCCCTGGGCTACGACACGCTCGTTGGCGAACGCGGGTATCGATTGAGCGGTGGGGAGAAGCAGCGCGTGGCCATCGCGCGCGTCCTGCTCAAAGACCCGAGCGTGCTCATCCTTGATGAGGCCACGAGCTCGCTCGACACCGTCTCGGAACGCATTGTGCAAAAGACGCTCGACAAGGCTGCGCGCAACCGCACCACGATTGCCATTGCACACCGCCTCTCTACCATCGTCAACGCCGACGTCATCTATGTGATCGATGCCGGCCGTGTGGTGGAGCAGGGCACGCACGCCCAGCTCATGAAGAAGCGCGGGCTCTACTCGAAGTTGGTGGCCGAGCAGGATTCCGTGGGCAACCGGCCCACACGCACTGCCACCCCGCGCACCAACACCGGGCGTGCGCCAGAATAGAGTCGCTGCCGCTCACGGCTCTGGCCTCCCTCTCCTCTAAGGACGCACCTCGTGGAATACACGCAACTCGGCTCGCTCCCCGTCTCCCGCATTGGCTTGGGCTGCATGGGCATGTCGCACATCTATACCGGCCACAAGCAGCCCGACGCCGACTCGATTGCGGTGATCCACCGCGCGCTCGATCTGGGCGTGACCCACATCGACACCGCCGAGATTTATGGGCCCGAGAAGAACGAAGTGCTCGTGGGCAAGGCCATCAAGGGCCGCCGCGACAAGGTGGTGCTGGCCACCAAGTTCGGGCTGCGCTCGAACGTGGGACGACCCGCTCCCGACAGTTCACTCGAGAACATCCGTGTGTCTATTGAGAACTCACTCAAGCGCCTCGACGTTGACTACATCGACCTTTACTACCAACACCGCGTGGACAAAACCATTCCCATCGAAGACGTGATGGGCGCGCTCGTGGACCTCATTGACGAGGGCAAGATTGGTCACATCGGACTGTCGGAGGCGGGCCAGGCCACGATTCGGCGAGCGCACGCCGTGCATCCCGTGACCGCCCTGCAGTCGGAGTACTCGCTGTGGACCCGCGACGGCGATGACGGCACGCTGGATGCTCTACGCGAACTCGGCATTGGTTTTGTTCCTTATTCTCCGCTCGGTCGGGGCATGTTGTCAGCGAAGATCACCTCGCGCGACCAGCTCGACGACGACGATTGGCGTCTCTCCAACCCCCGATTCGTGGAGGACGTGTTCGATGAGAACCTTCGTCGCGTCCAGGAGATTGTTGCGGTGGCAACCGAGGTCGGCGCCACGCCCGCGCAGGTGTCGCTCGCTTGGCTACTCGCCAAAGGACATGACTGGGTGCCCATCCCCGGCACCATCCGCGTCCCGCACCTCGAAGAAGATCTGGGGGCGGTTGACGTCGTGCTCACGGCCGAACAGATGACACGTCTCGACAACATCACGCAGCCACTCGGCGACCACCACAGCCCCGCTCAGATGGCGATGTTCGACCGCTAGACGGCGAACTGATGCGGGGAGAGCACTCTTCCCGCATCTAGGGCATTTGCCCCGAATTGGGGCTAGGCTTGTGGCGTCGGAACCAGTGTGGGGCCACGAAAAAGCTGGAGTTT
>CAIWRM010000171.1 GCA_903915075.1 uncultured Microbacteriaceae bacterium | reverse complement strand
CCTCTACCTCAACGAGGTCGTCACCGAGACCCATCTGGCCGCGGCCCGAGATAAAGAAGTAGATCTCTTCGATTTCGGAATGGTCGTGCCAGTAGCCGGCTTCCTCGCCCGGCTCAAGGGCGTTGACGGTCATTCCGATGAACTGGTTCTTCATCTCGTGGTCGACCACCCGCCGGCCATCGCGCGACGTGTCCGGCCGAAACCCGCCAAAGTAGTCTCGCCACTGGTCGGGTGAACCCACGTTGATCACTTCGTAATTTGCCATAACCCTCATCATGAGTGAGCCCGCCAGGTTAGGCAAGCCCCGGGTTGGATGCTGGCGCGTGGTTCGAGAGGTCACTCGCATGACTTAAACTGAAAACAGCTTCTTCGTCAGACTCACGGCCCTCCGTGTGCACCCACAGAATCGGAATCCGCCCGTGCTCAACGTCAAAGACCTTGAGTTGCGCGTGGGCGCGCGAGTGCTCATGTCTGACGTGTCGTTTCGTGTGTCGAGCGGCGACAAGATCGGGCTCGTGGGTCGCAACGGTGCGGGCAAGACCACTCTCACGAAGACGCTTGCCGGTGATTTGCTGCCGGCCGGTGGGTCAATCGAGGTGGGTGGCGAGATCGGTTACCTTCCGCAGGATCCCCGTTCGGGCGACCCCGAAGAACTCGCGCGCACACGCATTCTCAACGCCCGCGGGCTTGGCCAGCTGGTGCAGGGTATGGCCGAGAACAGCCTGCTGATGGGTGACCCGGATGAAGCCGTAGCCGCCGAGGCGATGCGCAAGTACGGCAGCCTCTCGGATCGCTTCGACGCACTGGGTGGTTACGCGGCCGAGGCCGAAGCCGCGGCCATCGCCTCTAACCTCAAACTGCCCGACCGCATTCTCGACCAGCCGCTCAAGACCCTCTCGGGTGGTCAGCGCCGACGCATCGAGCTGGCGCGCATTCTGTTTTCGGGTGCCGACACCATGCTGCTCGACGAACCAACCAACCACCTCGATGCCGACTCGGTGACCTGGTTGCGCGACTTTCTCAAGGCCTATCAGGGCGGCCTGATCGTGATCAGCCACGATGTGGAGATCGTGGGTGAGACCGTAAACCGCGTCTTCTATCTGGATGCCAACCGCCAGGTGATCGACATCTACAACATGAACTGGAAGAACTACCAGAAGCAGCGCGAACAAGACGAACAGCGCCGCAAGCGCGAGCGTGCCAACGCCGAACAGAAGGCCACAACGCTGCAGACCCAGGCGGCCAAGATGGGTGCCCGCGCCTCGGGTGCCGTTGCGGCCAAGCAGATGGCACGACGAGCCGAGACGCTTCTGGCCGGACTCGACGAGGTGCGCCAGAGTGACAAGGTGGCCAAGCTGCGCTTCCCCGATCCCGCGCCCTGTGGCAAGACGCCCCTCATGGCCACCGACCTCTCGCGGTCCTACGGGTCGCTCGAGATCTTCACCGCGGTTGACCTCGCCATTGACCGCGGTTCGCGCGTGGTAATCCTCGGCTTCAACGGTGCCGGCAAGACCACGCTGTTGCGCATCCTGGCAGGTGTTGACCAACCCGATACGGGCGAGGTCATTGAAGGTCACGGCCT
>CAIWRM010000170.1 GCA_903915075.1 uncultured Microbacteriaceae bacterium | reverse complement strand
CGCACGGGCTACAAGTCGTACAATCTTGACCAGGTCATGGACGGCGCCCTCGCTCCCGTCGTTGAGTCGTGCATTGCGGCCGACGAGGAGTCGCGTCTCGCCGCTCTCAGCGAGTAGGTTCGTGACCGTGGACCCCATTCTTTTCTCGCGGCCTTTTCACTCACCCGCGGAAATACAGAACGTTGCCGCAGTGTTGGCCACGGACCACGTTCACGGTGATGGCCCCTTTACCGCCTCGGCCTCGGCGCGACTGAAAAAGATGACCGGTGCCGCGCACGCCCTGCTGACAACGTCGGGCACGCACGCGCTTGAAATGGCGGTTCGTCTCGTCGGCGTTCAGCCAGGCGATGAAGTGATTCTGCCCAGCTTTACCTTTTCTTCTGGCGCGACGGCTATCGTGGCCGCCGGCGCGACTCCCGTGTTTGTCGACATGGATCGCGCGACGGGCAATATCGCCGTCGATCAGATCGAGGCCGCCATCACTGAGCGCACCCGGGCAATAGAAGTGATGCACTACGGGGGCGTTCCCGTTGACATGTCCGCAGTTCTGTCGCTCGCGGCAGCGCACGACCTTCGGGTGATTGAGGACAACGCTCACGGACTCGCAGTGACGACCCCGGTGGGTGTGCTGGGCACCATGGGCGACGTGGGTATCCAGAGTTTTCACGACACCAAGAACGTGCACTGTGGCGAGGGCGGAGCAGTGCTGTTTGGTTCGGATGCTCTCACCGAGCCGGCCGAGGTCATGCGAGAAAAGGGAACGAACCGCTCAACTTTCCTGCGTGGTCAGGTTGACAAGTACACGTGGGTCGGCTGGGGATCGAGCTATTTGCCGTCAGAACTCAATGCCGCCGTGTTGGATGCGCAGCTGGCATCATTTGACACCATTCAGTCGGCGCGCTTCGGTGTCTGGAATGCGTATCGCGAGCAACTGGGCGACTGGGCGGCCAGCAACGGCGTCACGCTCATGGACCCGCCCGGCGGCCTTCACGCGGCGCACGTGTTCTGGCTGTTGTTGCCAACGCCCGACCGTCGCGACGAGGTGCTCGCCAACATGCTTGCCGAAGGCGTGAACGCCACGTTCCACTACGTTCCGCTGCACTCGAGTCCGGCGGGCCAGACCTACGGCCGGGCGTCCGGCAGCATGGTCAACACCGATGATTTCACCGCCCGTCAGCTGCGCCTGCCCCTGTGGGCGGGTATGTCAGAAGCCGACATTTCTCGCGTCATCGCTACGCTTAAGAAGTCCTGAGGCCACGAGATATTTCGGCCTCCCCGCTGAGGAAGGTGCTATGTCAGTTTTCTCTCGGGCTCTGAGCACCCTGCGCCACGAGGGCGTGGCTTCAACGGCGTGGCGAGTCGGCAAGTGGATGAGCTCGCGCGGCAATCCTTTCGCCGAGAAGCCGCTGCAATCGGTTTTTCGTCAGGACGTCATTGCCGCGGACTGGACACGGCCGCGAAAGTTTGTCGCCGGGCCGTTGGTCTCCTCGTCGGGTCGCCCTCAAATTGCTTGGGTGATTTCGCCACCGAGTCGATCGAGCGGGGGGCATCAGAACGCTTTTCGCTTCATGCGCTACCTCGAAGAGGCAGGCTACGACCTCACTGTTTTTCTCTACTCGGCCACGAAATATCCCAAAGTAAGCGTCGCGGGAGTGACACACATGCTCGCGGGCAACACGGGCTATCCACCGCTGGACGCCAGCTTTAGAGTTTACGATCCCGCGACCGGCGTGGTCGGCGACTTTGATGCCGTAGTGGCCTCCGACTGGGCTACGGCCTACGCCGCGTGGCGCTATGAGCCAAACGTGCCCCGAATTTATTGGGTGCAAGACTTCGAGCCGTACTTTTTTCCGCAGAGTCCCGACTACGTGGTCGCCGAAAACTCCTACCGTCTCGGTCTGCACGGCATCACCGTCGGCCCATGGTTGGCCAACAAGCTTCGGCGCGATTATGGCATGGCCTGCGATTCTTACGAGTACGCCGCCGACGCCTCGGTGTATCAGCGCACCAACGACGAGAAGCGCTCCGAGATCATGTTTTACGCGCGACCGTCGACCGGGCGACGCGGAACCGAGTTCGGGCTGCTCGTCTTGGAGGAGCTTCACCGGCGGCGCCCCGACATCACGATCAACATTGCGGGATGGGACATGTCGAAGGCAGGCCTCACGTTCCCGTTTGTCAACCACGGCGCGCTCGGCGTCGCCGAGTTGCCAGCGCTCTACAACCGCTGCGCCGCCATGCTCACCATTTCGCTGACGTGTGCCTCTCTTGTGCCCTTTGAGAACATCGCGTGCGGCACCATACCGGTGGTAAACGACGGAGAAAACACGCGCGAGAGTTTGCGCGACGATTCGCGCATCGCCTTCGTGCCCCTCTCCGTGGGTGCCATGGTCGACGCACTCATTGAGGCCGTGGACCGCCCCGATCAGGTGAAAAATTCGCGCGCTCTCGCACAGTCGATGGTCGGTAGCAGCTGGTCTGAGGCGGGCGAGGTTGTCGTCGACGTTTTTCGTGCGCAACTCAAACTGAAGAAGCGTCGATAGTCTGCGGCGGTCGGCGCCAGCTCCGGTGTAGATCTTCGACGCGCATTGGTGCGATGGCGGAGTCTGGGAGTTCTCTACATGCAAGAATGGACTAATGAGTGCCGAGACCCGCCCCGCGTTCTTGCGCCAAAATTCGTGGCGCTACATTTTCCACCTGAGTTTCGTGTTGGGTTGGGAAGACGTACGTGGAATGTACCGTCGCACCATTCTCGGTCAGTTCTGGATTACCCTGTCCATGCTCGTCATGGCGGCAGCAATATCCGTCGTGTTCGGGCTACTCTTCAACATTCCGATTGAGACGTATCTTCCCTATCTGCTCACTGGCCTTATCTTTTGGGGTTTGATGACCAGCACAATCACTGAGGGCGCCAACTCGTTCAACCTCTCTGCGCCCTATATCCAGCAGCATGCTGCACCGAAAATCATTTACTACATGCGGAGCCTCTGGAAGGGTCTGATCACGCTTGGTCACAACATTGTGGTGATTCCCGTCGTATGGATCTTTATCCCGCAGAGTTTTTCTTGGAACATGCTCCTGTTTATTCCTGGCTTCATTCTTGGCTATGTTGCCGTGGCCAGCTTCGGGCTGGTGATGGCTTTTCTGGCAACCCGGTTTCGAGACATTCCGCAAATTCTCAGCTCCGCGCTGCTGGTTCTCTTTTACGTGACTCCCGTGATTTGGCAGGCGGATCGCCTGAACAACAGCACCGTCGAGTTGATCGTTTCGCTAAATCCACTGTCGTCGATTTTGCAGATCATGCGTTCACCACTGTTGAATGTCGTTCCCTCGGAAAGAGAATGGCTGATTGCGCTCGCCTGGGCTCTCGTCTTCGTGCTCCTTGCCCTTTTCACCTACCGTAAGTTCCGTTCGCAAGTCGCCTATTGGGTTTAGCCATGCCACGAATCAGTCTGCAAAACGCCACGGTCGATTTTCCGATCTATCACTCGTCTAGTCGTCGGCTCTCGTCGAGCCTCTTGCGCCTCACCACGGGTGGTGAATTGAGCAAGGAAAAGCGCGGCATGGTGCATGTGACCGCTCTTGATTCGCTCAATCTGGATTTCGAGTCCGGAAGCCGTGTGGGGCTTATCGGCCACAATGGCGCGGGCAAGACCACACTTCTTCGTCTGTTGACGGGTGTCTATGAGCCCACGTCCGGGGTGTGCATTCGTGGCGGCCAGATTTCGTCACTCATGGACATTTCTATGGGGTTTAGTTCGGATGCCTCGGGCATTGAGAACATCTATTTGCGAGCGGCTTTCTTGGGGCTGACGCGCAAGCAAACCGACGTCATGCTCGACTCGATAGTGGAGTTTTCGGAGCTGGGCGACTTCGTGAATCTGCCGGTGCGCACCTATTCTTCGGGCATGTTACTGCGTTTAGCCTTCGCGGTCTCGACGGCGATCGAACCCGAGATCCTGGTGATGGACGAGTGGCTGGCCGTGGGTGACGCCGCGTTCCAGCAGAAGGCGGAGTTGCGGATTCGAAAAGTAGTTGAGGCCAGTGATATTCTGGTCATCGCCAGCCACGGTGAAAACCTGCTCAAGAAGGTCTGCAATCGGATCATCTGGTTTGAGCACGGTAAAGTCAAAATGGATGACAAACCGAGCAAGGTCTTGCCCAAGTACTTCAAGTAATCAAGCTTGCAATTTTCGCCGATGCTAACAAGAGAAAAAGAGGCCGCGCGTGAGTGACGCAATTCAGTTGTTTGTGCCCAAGATTAGGGTTGACGAGACGCTCGAGGCCATTCGCGGACCGCTCGAGCAAGGGTGGACGGGACTTGGCAATCTGACGATTGACATCGAAAAAGCTTGGAACGAGTACTCGGGCTTTTCCCACTCACACTTTCTGAACAGCAACACGTCCGGTCTTCACCTTGCTCTCGAGGTTTTCAAGCGCAAACTCGGTTGGCAAGACAACGATCAGATCATCACCACCCCCCTCACCTTTGTCTCATCGAACCACGCAATTCTCTACTCGAATTTGCAGCCCGTTTTTGCGGATGTCGATGAATACCTGTGCCTTGATCCAGACAGCGTCGAGCAGCAGATCACCTCAAAAACTCGTGCGGTCATGTTTGTTGGCATCGGAGGGAACGCCGGTCAGTATCGACGCATCCGTGAGCTGTGCGACAAACACGGACTCATTCTCATCCTCGACGCGGCGCACATGGCGGGTACTCGAGTTAACGGTAAGCACATTGGCCACGACGCCGAGTGCACGATTTTTAGTTTCCAGGCCGTCAAGAACCTCCCGACCGCCGATTCGGGAATGATTTGCTTTCAGGATGCCGAGCTCGATGAGTACGTTCGTCAGCTCAGCTGGTTGGGCATCAACAAAGACACCTATGCGCGAACCCAATCAAAGGGCGCTTACAAGTGGAAGTATGAAGTCGACGAACTTGGCTATAAGTATCACGGCAACTCCGTGATGGCCGCCATGGCACTCGTCGCACTCAAGTACCTCGACGAAGACAACGCGCGTCGCCGGGAACTGGCATCTCGCTACCGCGCACTGCTGGCCGACCACAGTGACAAGATTCGAGTGGTGCCAACGGCGCCCGACTGCGAGTCTTCGCAACACCTTATTCAGGTGCGTGTGGCCAAGCGTGACGAAGTTTTGGCGGCATTGAACGATGCCGGAGTTTATCCCGGCGTTCACTACCGGGATAACACGCTTTACTCCCTGTATCGCTTCGGGCACGGGCACACGCCCAAATCACTGTTGGCCAGCGACGAGATTATTTCCCTTCCTCTGCACATGTTTTTGTCGGATGAAGATGTCGACCGCGTGGGGGCCGCGCTGATAAATGCTGTAGCAACGGTTGGTGCTTAGCAGCAGGCCTGAGAACCTTACTGGCATTCTTCTGCTGTCGGAGCAGAAGATTGCTACGGTTCGGTTGATTGAGCAGGTTTTGGGGGAGTACTGCTCGTCTGCGGGTATTGAGTTTGATTCTCGGACTATTT
>CAIWRM010000169.1 GCA_903915075.1 uncultured Microbacteriaceae bacterium | reverse complement strand
GTGCGCGCCGAACGGTGAGCCCGCCCGTGACCTTGTCGAGGTCGTAGCCGTGGATGGGCTGGCCGAGCTCGAACATGACGTAGTTGGTGATGTCCACCACAAGCGAGATCGGGCGCACGCCCGCCAAGCGCAGTCGCGACGACATCCAACCGGGTGTGGGACGCGTGGCATCAACACCGGTGACAACGCGGGTGACGAAGACGGAGGCGCCGGCGCGATCACGGATGGGCGCAGCATCGTCGATGGTGACAGAAAACTTCTCGCCAAATGCATCGGCCGTGTGAGCGCCGCCCGTGGCGGGCAGGTGGTGGGCCGGATCACGGAACGTGGCGCCCGTGGCGTGGGCATACTCGCGAGCAACGCCCCGAATGGAGAACGCGTAGCCGCGGTCGGGCGTGACGTTGATTTCGACAGCCGAGTCGTCGAGACCCAGCAGGCCGGCGGCATCCGTGCCGATTTCAGGGTCGAGACCGAGTGTGGACCAGACGAGAATGCCCGTGTGGTCGTCTCCCAGGCCGAGCTCTTTGGCCGAGGCCATCATGCCGTCGGACGTGTGACCGTAGGTCTCGCGCGGCGTGATGGCGAACCCGCCGGGCAGCACCGCACCCGGAAGCGTGACGATGACCTTGTCTCCCACCGCAAAGTTCTTGGCGCCACAGACAATGCCACGCACCTCTTCGCCCGTGCCGCCGAAAGCGGCATCCGCCGCCTTTTCGCCGGGCTTGGCCACGCGCACCTGACACCAGCGGATGGACTTGCCGTTGCTCTGCGGCTCCTCCACAAACTCGAGAACCTCGCCCACCACGACCGGACCCGTGACGTCGGAGCGGTGGATGTCTTCTTCTTCGAAACCGACCTTGACCAGCGCGGCGTGAACATCCTCGGGGGTGGTGCCGGGAGCAAGGTCGACGTACTCGGCCAACCAACTGAGCGGAACGCGCATCAGACCACCATGCCGAACTGCTGCGAGAAGCGCACATCGCCCTCGACCATGTCGTGCATATCGTGCACGCCGTTGCGGAACATCAGTGTGCGCTCCACGCCCATGCCGAACGCGAAGCCCGAATACTCTTCGGGGTCGATGCCAGCCGAGCGGAGCACGTTGGCGTTGACCATGCCGCAGCCGCCCCACTCGATCCAGCGGGCTCCCCCGGCGAACGTGGGATGCCACACGTCGAGTTCGGCGCTGGGCTCGGTGAACGGGAAATAGTTGGGACGCAGGCGGATCTTGGCGCCCTCGCCAAACATGAGGCGGGCGGCGTGCTCAAGCGTGCCGCGCAGGTGCGCCATGGTCAGGCCCTTGTCGACGGCGAGGCCCTCGAACTGCGTGAAGACGGGAGTGTGCGTGGCGTCGAGTTCGTCGGTGCGATACACCCGACCCGGAGCGATGATGTAGATGGGCGGTGTGCGCGTGAGCATGGTGCGCACCTGCACCGGGCTGGTGTGCGTGCGCAGAACGAGGTGCGCCTCGGGCGGCTCCACAAAGAAGGTGTCTTGCATGGCGCGCGCGGGGTGATCCTCGTCGAAGTTGAGGGCATCGAAGTTGTACCACTCGCTCTCGAGCTCGGGACCCTCGGCAATCTCCCAACCCATGCCCACGAACGCATCGCACACGCTCTCCTGAAGCAGCATGAGCGGATGCCGGGCGCCGACGCGTGTGCGCGATGCGGCTGCGGTGACGTCCACCGACTCGGCGGCGAGCTGCGCCGTCTGCTCGGCGGCCACCATCTCGGTCTCGCGCGCGGCATAGGCCTGATTGGCCTGCGCGCGCGCCTGGCCAACGAGCTTTCCCGCGGCAGCCTTCTGATCGTTGGGAACATCCTTGAGCGCGGCATTGAGCGCGGCGAGCGGCGATGCCTCGCCCACGTGGGCATTGCGGATGGCCTTCAGGCCGGCAGCGTCGGGTGCGGTTGCGATGGCCGCGAGGGCCGCGGAAAGCGCCTCAGATACAGCGGATTCGCTGATTTGAGCGGCAGGATTCTCGGCGGCAGACACGCTCTTTAGTCTACCGGGGGGCGTCGGTTGGTCGGATGTCAGACGTCGAGACGAGTTGACCCACAGGCCTCGCCCATAGACGCCCGGCCACGCCCTGGCCTATGGACAACTCGCCTCGACTGATTTCGGCCCCCGAGACTGCCCTCCGCCTTCGGGATGGGGCTCGTCAAACCTCGCGCGTAATGGCACTCGAGGAACGCCGCAGGTGCTCGTTCCACTCGTCTTGCCACTCAGGGGCGACCGTGACGCCCTCCCAGTCGGAAACAACTCGTTCCGGGTTACATTCGTTCGCGTAGTCTGCCCAATCCTCATCAGTCATGCTTGCCACAGACGCGCGAAGAGCATCCCATCGCTGTTGTCGATCTGAAGTCGTCATAAAGACAAGTTTACGAGTCCTCGCATGGACGACAAGGGGCCGAGCCTTTCGGCTCGACCCCTTGTGCGTGTGTGTTGCGAACTAGCTGTGCTGGCGGCGACGCACCACGATCAGCGCCAGGGCACCGGCGACGAGGAGACCGATGCTCACGGCGAGCGACGTGCCGATCACCGAGGGGCTGGCTCCCGTGTCGGGCAGCGCACACTCAGATTCGGTAAGCGACTGCAGCCCGTAGTCGGCAGAGAACCCGCCCACCCAGGTGGTGGCGGCATCACGGGTAGTGGTCATCATGTAGGTGTAGACATCCGAGGCAATGGTTCCAGTTTGCGCAAGCGTCTGGCGATCCAAAACCACGTACCCGGTGTTCTGGTAGTCGCCCACAATCACGCTTCCGCACGTGAGTCCGATGCCGAACATCTCTTCAACGAGTCCCGTGGCGCTCAGGGTGCTCGATCCGTCGGCGGCGTACTTGCGAATCGCGCCGGTGTCCCAGTCGCCGATGTACAGGGTGTCGTCGGCGGCAAGGGCGCAGGTGGTAGGGCCGCCGTCATCGAGCAGCTGGCCGGTCTCGGTGAGTGAGGCGATGTCGACAACGGCGGTGTAACCGGCGTCATAGCCGGGTACATACAGCGTTGAGCTGTCGGAAGTGATGCACAGTTGGTAGGGGTAGTCGAGCCCGAGGTCGAGCGGAGCGCTCACCACATCGTTAATCACCGGAGCGATGGCCAGGGCAATGGAGACGATTTCCTGAGTTTCGTAGGCGTAAGCGATGAGCGTTTCGCCGTCCGGCGTGATGGCACCCAGCCACGCGGCAAAGGGCAATGCGATTGTTCGGTCAATCGTCTGGGAAACCACGTCGATAACGGTGATTGCTTCGGGGTCATAACCCATGAGGTAGATGTAGGCGCCGTCTGGAGAGACGACGGCTTCGCCGGAGCTTTCCACTCCCAGCTCTGCGTTTGTGTACGAGGTGACCTGGTTCGTCACGCTGCTGTAGACCGACAGGCCTGTGGCTTCGGAGTATGCGGCCGTGATTGTTCCGTCGGACGACGTGGAGACGAAGTTGTAGCCGCCAATGGTCTCAATGGTGGGCGATGCCACGGGCGCAGCATAAGCGGGCGAGGCCAGGCCCACGGTGGTGACCGCCGAAATTGCCAGGGCTGAGACCCAGGTGAGTGTTTTCTTCATGTTCCGACAAACTCGTTTCTGATTCAGTGCGCAGACGAGCGCTCGGTTCGACCTTTATTCTAGGGGAGGTCGCGAATTTTGCGGCGACGAACCACGATGAGTGCGATGGCGCCGGCGGCGAGCAGACCCGCGCTCACGGCGAGCGATGAGCCAATGACCGAGGGGCTGACGCCCGTGTCTGGCAGCGAAGTGGGGACGCTCAGGCACGGATCGAGATCAAACACGATGTTGGCGCCGCCAAACTGCTGGGCCACCCAGGCCTGGCAACCCAACTGCGCGAAAGCAATGCCGCTGGCATTCCCCGAAAAAGGGATGGCTTCGATGATGCTGAGATTGGACGTGGCGTACACGCCCACTTGAGCCGCGACCGGCTGCGACGCCCACAGCTGCGTGCCGTCGGGGCTCACCGCCAGGTAGCCGGTTCTCTCCGTGAACAGCGAGAGAAGCTCCATGCCGGTGAGTGCTTCGAATTTGCGAATGCTCGAGTAAACGAACGATCCGACAAAGATGCTCTCGCCGTCGCTCGAATACACAATGCTGGACGGGGTGTCGGGCACGGAAATGGTGACGACGTAATCGCTGGCAACGGAGACGTCCATCACATAAACCTTGGAGGTTGCATTCGCCGCGGCCGCGAAGTACCTACCGTCCGGTGAAAATGCCAAGCTCGTGAGCTCTGAGCCGAAGCCCCACCCGGCCACGAACGACCAGTCGGACGTGTTGAAAACCGACACGAGCGGCTCCGCACCGCCGTATGCAATGGCCACCTTGCTGCCGTCCGGGCTGAGCGCTAAATGCTTCGGATCATCGCCGATGAGCGGGGCGGGATTCGTGACTGCACCCGTGGCGAGGTTAAGGACATTGACTTGATCGCCCGAGGCATCGGTGATTATGGCTCGATTGCCATCCGGCAAAATGGCCACGTTCGAGGAAACATAGTCCGTGCCAGGAAGTGGCCACGACGCAATGAGGTCCAGATTGGCACCTGTGGTGTAGCCAATCAGCTCGACCCCACTCAGCGTCCAGGCTTGCATGCCATCCGGGGTGACGGCAATGCGGTTGGGAGAAACGCCGACGCTCACGGAACGCTCGTTGACCACGGCGGCTGAGGCCGGAGTAGCGGAACCGAAAAGTACCGCCCCAATAACCAGCAATCCCAGCGTGCGAGCAATCCTTTTCATGGCATCAAGCCTAGCGAAACGTGGGGGTTTAGCACCCACTGGCCGCAGTGGCCAAGTTCATTAATTCGGCGGAGCGGGCGGACCGATAGTGCGACTGCGGCCACGGAACTCGGCCACCGCCGTATCCGTCT
>CAIWRM010000168.1 GCA_903915075.1 uncultured Microbacteriaceae bacterium | reverse complement strand
GGTCGGATGCGGGAGCGGCCACGATGGTGGTGTACTCCATGGCTCCGGCTTCTTCGAGCGCGCCCTTCACAGCGGCAATCGTCGAACCCTTCTGGCCGATGGCGACGTAGATGCAGCGAACCTGTTTGGTGGCATCGCCCGATGCCCAGTTGGCCTTCTGATTGATGATGGTGTCGATGGCAATGGCCGTCTTACCCGTCTGGCGGTCACCAATGATGAGCTGGCGCTGTCCGCGTCCCACCGGGATCATGGCGTCGATGGCCTTGATTCCCGTCTGCATGGGCTCGTGAACCGACTTGCGATCCATCACACCGGCAGCCTGAAGCTCGAGGGCGCGGCGACCCTCGTCCTTGATAGTGCCGAGACCGTCAATGGGGTTGCCCAGTGGGTCGACCACGCGACCGAGGTAGCCGTCGCCGATGGGAACCGAGAGAACCTCACCCGTGCGGGTGACCTCCATGCCCTCAACAATGCCGGTGAAGTCACCGAGCACCACAACACCAATCTCGTTCTCATCGAGGTTGAGAGCGAGGCCGAGCGTGCCATCGGAGAAACGAATGAGTTCGTTCGCCATACAGCCGGGCAGACCCTCAACGTGCGCAATACCGTCGGCAGCGTCGATAACGTGACCCACCTCGGTCTTTGCTGCGCCACTCGGCTTGTACGAAGATACGAAGTCCTTGAGCGCATCGCGAATCTCGTTCGGGCTGATCGTGATATCTGCCATTGTCCTTTGGTTCCTTTTCTGGGTGAATGCCCGAGGGGGCATCCAGGTTGTTGAGGCGTGACTCGGGGGCGTTAGCCCACGAGCTCCCGACGAAGTTGATTGAGGCGCGAGGAGACGGTGCCGTCCATGACGTCGTCACCCACCTGAATGCGAATACCACCGATGATCGACTCGTCGACCTCGGCGTTGACCAACACGTCGCGTCCGTACGACGTGCTGAGACTCTTGGACACCGACGCACGCTGGTCGGCGGTGAGGGGGCGAGCGCTCGTCACCGTAGCCACCGACGCACCGGCCTGATTGGCTACGACGGCGGCGGCGTAAGACAGGAGTGCTCCCACGCGACGACCCCGCGGCTGAGCCACGAGAGACGACACAATCACAATGGTGGCTGCGTGAGCCTTGCCCTTCAGGAGCGCAGTGGCGAGAGCGGCCTTGCCCTCTGACGGCTCGAGCTTGCTACCCAGTGTGAGCTCAAGCTCGGCATCCGTTGCCACGGCCCGCGAGAAGGCAAAGATTTCGGCTTCGATGCTCGCCGAGGGGCCGGCCGCAATCGCGGCAGCACGAACAGCAATCTCTTCGATGCCACCGAGCATTTCGTCTTCGTTCGACCAGCGCTCGCCCACGATTCCGGAAGCGAGTGTGGCGGCCGTGCCGGAGAGGGCTTTGCCAAAGACTTTGCCCAGCAGGTCGGCCTTGGCTGAGGCGTCAAGCGAGGCGTCGGCGAGCGCGGCTGAGAGTTGCGTGGAGCCGGCGATGGCACGGCCAACAGCGAACAGGGCCGACGCCGCGTCCACGTCAACCTTCGCGCCGAGAGCACTGAGTGCCTCCCGCGACGCGACAAGTGCCTGCCTGCTCGCACTACCCATTACTTGGCCGCCTTCTCCGAGGTCTCGAGGTCCTTGAGATAGCGGTCCACAACGGCCTTGGATTTGGCGTCTTCCGAGAGAATTTCGCCCAGCACGGTTGCGGCCAGATCTATAGCCAGAGTTCCGACCTCGCCCTTGAGGGTGACCAAAACAGCCTGACGGTTTGCCTTGATCTGCTCTTCCGCTGCCGCCACAATTCGGGCTGCTTCGGAACTGGCCGTTTCTTTTTGTTCGGCGATAATTCGCGAGCCGTCCGCGCGGGCTGCCTCACGAATGGATCCGGCCTCGGCACGTGCCTCGGCGAGCTGCGCCGTGTACGTGGCGAGCGCGGCTTCGGCTTCCTGTTGGGCGGCGGACGCCTTCTCGATGTTGCCCTCGATAGCGGCCGAGCGCGCGTCGAGCAGCGCCTTGACGTTCGGCAACACCCTGAACCAGAAGAACACCAGGATGACGACGAAGACAACGGCCGACCACACGAGGTCGGGAAGAGCCGGGAGCAGAGGGTTGATTGTTTCCCCTGCGGCCAGCAGTTGCGACTGAAGCATGTTGCCTCTTTACCTACTCAGTTGACAAGCGGACTAGTTGGTGAAGATGAAGTATGTGGCGATACCGATGAACGCCAGTGCCTCGGTGAAGGCGATACCCAGGTACATGAGCACCTGAAGACGGCCGGCCAGTTCGGGCTGACGAGCAACCGACTCAATGGTCTTGCCCACCACAATTCCCACACCAATGGCGGGTCCGATGGCGGCCAGGCCGTAGCCGACCGTAGCAATGTTGCCGGTGAGTTCGGCGAGGATTGATGTTGCGTCCACGAGGTTTCCTTTCGTGATTTAAGAATACGGCGGGTGCCGAATCCCTTTAGTGTTCCTCAGCCAGCGCGAGCTGGATGTAAACGGTGGTCAGGAGCGTAAAGACGTAGGCCTGAAGTACGGAGACCAAAATCTCAAAGAGGGTAAAGATAAGCCCGAAAGCGAGGGTGCCCGCGGCAAACAGCTTGAAGAAGCCCGGTGCCGACTCCAGGAACCACCAGGTGGCCGTGAAACACAGCACGAGCAGAAGGTGGCCCGCCACCATGTTCATCAGAAGTCGCAGCGCGAGAGTGATGGGGCGGAGAACAAAAATAGAGAAGAACTCGATGGGCGTAACGATGATGTAGATCGGCCACGGAACTCCGGGCGGAAAGAGCGAGGCCTTCAAGAAGGTTCCGGGATGCTTGCGCAGACCCGCATAGATAAAGGTGACGTAGGCCACGATAGCCAGCACTACGGGGAAACCGATGAGCGACGACCCGGCGAGGTTAAAGCCGGGAATGATGCCCGGCAGATTCATGGCGAGGACGCTAAAAAATATCGTGGTCAACAGCGGGAGAAAACGGCGGCCATCTTTACGACCGAGCAGGTCTTCCGCCACGTTCACGCGAACCAGGTCAAGGCCCATTTCAACCAGGCTCTGGAAGCGACCGGGAACAATCTTCATTCTCCGCGTGCCCAACCAGAACAGCAGGATGAGCAAAGCGGCCATGAAGAAACGGATCAGGATGAGTCGGTTGATCTCGAAGGGCGTGTCCGCAAACAAAAGTACGGGCGGGAAGAACTCGTTGATCGAGGGACCGACGAATCCACCCTCCGAGGACGCCTCGGCGAGCAAAGTGACAGCGTTACCTAGCAGCGCTCGCTCCTGAATTCATCCGTGTCTTGCTTGCCGCACAACACGGGACGGCCATGTCCCCCCGCTCCCCTTGAGGAGGAGCGGAATTTAGTCAACTCTACACAATCGAGTGGCCGGATATGAATCCCCGAGGGCATTACCGACCAGTGGAATCCTCGCCGGGGAGGACCACGTCACTGGCGTACGGCATGCGCGACTTCGCCACCGCAACCACGTCGACAACGAGGGACACGACAATGCTTGCGATGAGGGCGAGGAAGAGTGCGAGGAGAGTCACCCACGGTTGAGCTCTCAGGACGAACGCGAGAACGAGAAACAGTGCGAACTTGAGAAGCCACGTGCCCATGACGATGCCGAAGAACGCCACCATCGAATACCGCACGGCAATGAGCATGCTGGCCGCCGTGAGCCCTAAAAAGACGAAGCCCATGGCGGCACCGATCACAGCGCTCACTGCCCCGGAGGTTCCGGCTGTCAGACCGCCAAGGACGCCGCCGATGAGGGCGATTCCCGCATTGGCCAGCAGCCCCCACAGCAGGGCAGCGCGCAGAACGGGAACAGAGGAGGGGAGGCGTTTCTCGGCCACGGGGGTCACTTCTTTTCTGGTTGAGAGGCTGGTTGAGACTTCGGGGATGTGGTCGCCACCCGGGTCGAAGCATCCTCGGGAACGGGGATCTCGTCGCCGTAAACCTCACTGGCCCGATCCAGCGGGTCGAACTGTTCGAGAGCCGGGCTAGCTGAGGCACTCTGCACCGCAGACTCGAAGCGCTTGCGTCGACTCAGCGGTGCCAGCGTCACGAACGTGCACGCCACAAGGCCGAGCAGGATGAGCACGAGGGGAATCCACCACGGCCGGATGAAGAAGAAGAGCAGGAGCCCGACTGAAATCACCGACGTCCACCCGTAAAAAATCAGCACGGCGTGCAGGTGCGAGTGCCCCATATCGAGTAACCGGTGGTGCAGGTGCTTCCGGTCGGCGGTGAAGGGTGACTTTCCCGCGCGCAGTCGCCGGAACACCGCGAGGGCAAAGTCTGCCAGGGGCACGATCAGCACGGCGATGGGGAGCACGATGGGCAAGAACGCGGGGAGAACCTGTGACCGTCCCAGCGCGACCGGATCAACTTGGCCGGTGACAGAAATCGCACTCGTGGCCATGAGCAGGCCCACGAGCATCGACCCGGCATCACCCATGAAGAGTCGCGCGCGGTGCCAGTTGAAGGGCAAGAAACCCAGACACATGCCCACCACCACGGCGGCCGTGAGAGAGGCCAGGCTGAAGTAGTTGGTCGGCGAAATGTCGCGTGCCAGCAGGTAGCTGTAAACGAGGAACACGCCGTTGGCAATGATGGCCACGCCCGCGACGAGGCCGTCGAGACCATCGATAAAGTTCACCGCGTTCATCACGAGAACAATCGTGAACAGCGTGAGCAGGAACGACAGCAGCGGGGACCCGACGGTGATGCCTCCGATCGGGAGAGAGATGATCTGCACGCCCTGCCACGTCACGAGTGCGGCCACCAGCAACTGCGCGGCAAGCTTGATGGTCCAATCGAGGTCCCAGATGTCATCGGCCACACCCACGATGACGATGAGCAGGGCGGCGCCCAAGATTGCCAGGATCTGATTGGGCTCGGTGAAGACCGCCCGGAAGAACGGGATGCGACTGGCAATGAGAAAGGCCACGATGAGAGCGACGAACATGGCGATTCCGCCCAGTCGGGGAGTGGGCCGCATGTGCACGTCGCGCTCGCGAATCTTGGGGTACAGCCGGTACTTGCGACTTACTTTGAGAATCACCCACGACAGGCAGAACGAGACCGATGCCGCCACGAGCACCATGAGAGCGAGCATCAACACGGCTAGCTCCCGCCGGCGGTTTTTTTGGCTGGCGCGGGAGGAACCTCAAGCGCGTCCCCGAGAACCTTGCGCAGGGCGGCCGTGGTGACCTTTCCTGCGCGCACGATGCGCACGCCGCCCGTTCCGCGGGTAAGACCCGTGGCGTCAACAATGGTGGACGCGGTGCCTCCCACTGTCCCGACTTCGAGGTAAACGGATACGCGGCCACCCAGCTGCTCCTTGGCCTCGGCAGCCGTTGCGCCCGGTGTCTGACCGGTGAGGTTTGCCGAGGAAACAGCGAGGGGTCCCGTCTCGGCCAGAAGTTCGAGGGTAAGCGGGTGGTTGGGGATTCGCACGGCAACGGTGCCTCGAGTGTCACCCAAGTCCCACGCAAGAGACGGTTGCGCATCCACAATGATGGTCAGCCCGCCGGGCCAAAACTTTGCTCCGAGAGCGCGAACGGCATCCGGTACCGACTCGGCAAGGGCATCCAGCGCCGCCAGCGAACCGATGAGTACCGGTGGCGGGGACGAGCGCGTACGCCCCTTAGCTTCGAGCAGGCGCTTTACGGCCGCGGGCGAGAACGCGTCGGCGGCAACGCCGTAGACCGTGTCGGTCGGTAACACCACAAGCTCGCCCGCAGCAATCGCCCGGCGAGCGGCCCGCATGCCGGCTAGCAGGTCGGCATCGCTGGCGCAGTCGAAGAGTTGAGACATAGTGCTCACCATGTTACGCGCGGGGCTGTGTCGAGGGGACCTAGCTGGGCCACACGCCCGTCGTGTAACGGTCGCGCGTGGTGAGGTCGG
>CAIWRM010000167.1 GCA_903915075.1 uncultured Microbacteriaceae bacterium | reverse complement strand
CCGAAACGCGCCCACGGATCCGCGCTCATTGGCCACCACCTCGAGGGGATTGGCATAGAAATGAAGGTGGATTCGGCGGCTTGCCGAGCCAGAGTCTCGCTCACGCCACGCGTTCATCACCTTCATGAGAACAAACACCTGTTTGTTTGACTCGATGGCGTTCTGACTCGCCTCGTCGATCACAAAGTCTTCGTCGTAGACGACCATGTCGACGTCGTTCAACTCCCCCAGCTCGCGAAGTTCAAGCGGAGAGAACTTTGCCTGGGCGGGGCCCCGACGACCGAAGACGTGAACGTCGGTGACCGGTGACGCCTTGAGACCCGAGTACACATTCGCGGGAATCTCGGTGGGCAACAGGTCATCGGCGTGCTTGGCCAGCATGCGCGCAACATCGAGCGCAACGTTCCCGTTGCCGACCACAGCCACGCTCGACGCATCGAGTGGCCAGTCGCGGGGAACATCGGGGTGACCGTCGTACCAACTGACAAAGTCTGCGCCGCCAAAAGAACCGGGCAGCTCAATGCCGGGGATGTTCAGATCGGCATCGCGAATCGCGCCCGTGGAGAAGATCACGGCGTTGTAGTGACGCTTGAGATCATCGAGCGTGATGTCGGTGCCAAAGTTGACGTTGCCAAAAAGACGAATGTCGCCGCGGTCGAGCACCTCGCGCAGGGCGGTGATGATGCCCTTAATGCGCGGGTGGTCGGGCGCAACGCCATAACGAACCAGGCCGTAAGCCGCAGGAAGTCGCTCGAAGAGGTCGATCGACACATCGACGTTGCGTTCAGACTTGAGGATGATGTCGGCTGCGTAGATTCCGGCAGGACCGGCACCCACAATTGCGAGGCGGAGTTTTGGCACGCCTTCTACGGTACTAGCCTCGGCGGGCACGTGAGGCCGGTTTGCCGGCTACCCCGTGCGGGAAACAACGTGATCGGCGAACATGCCGAGAGCGCGCTTGGCCGCGTTGTCGGGCAACGGCTCCAGAGCTTCCATAGCCTCACGGGCAAAGCGCAGTGCCTCGTCGCGTGTGGTCTGCGTCACCGGGTGATCGTAAAGAGCCCGCACAGCTTCGGGAAGGTCGGCCTCTGCCGCGGCGTCCGTCGACTGGGCGTCGTCACGAAGACGCTTGAGGAGTGAGGCTGCCTCGGGGTCGGTGTCGACGACGCGTTCGAGCAGCAGCGTGGGCAGGGTGGGCACACCCGCCTTCAGGTCGGTTCCCGCCTTCTTCCCGGTGGCATCGGATGCTGGAGAAAGGTCAATAACATCGTCGGCAAGCTGGAAAGCAATGCCAATTTTCTCGCCAAAGATTCGGGCGGGTTCCTCGAACTCCGGGGGTGCACCCGAGTAGCGAATGCCGGCACGCGCTGCGGCGGAAATGAGTGAGCCGGTCTTGTCGGCCAACACGCTGAAGTAGTGGTCGACGGGGTCGGCGCCCTCCGCTGGCCCCGTGGTCTCGTGGAGCTGTCCCACGCAGAGACGCTCGAACGTTTGCGACTGCAGGCTCATGGCCTCAACCCCGAGGCGAGACATCAGGGTGGACGCGCGCGAGAAAAGAAGGTCACCCGTGAGGATGGCCACCGAGTTTGACCAACGAATGTGTGCGGTCTCCACTCCCCGGCGCAGGGGTGCTTCGTCCATCACGTCATCGTGATAGAGCGATGCGAGATGTGTCATTTCGATCGCTCGCGAGGCCGTGATCACGTCAGGTGTGGTGCCCTCACCGAACTGGGCCATGAGCAGCGCGAGCATGGGGCGCAAGCGCTTGCCGCCGGCATCGAGCAGGTAGCGACCGACCGTGTCGGCCAGATCGTCACCAAAGTGGAGCTCGGCGGGAAGACCCTCTTCGATTTCGCGAATTCCCGCATCGATGGTGTCGGCGAGTTTCTTCGTATCGGGCGACGCAAAAAGGCGCTCGCGAAGACTCAACACCGAACGTGCGGGCTTCTCGGGGGTCACACCCGTAAGCCTAGTCTGGCGGGCGAAACCCTCAGACGACGGGCTTGCTTCCCCGGTGGAGGGCCACGATTCCCCCGGTGAGGTTGCGATAGGCAACCTTGCGAAATCCCACTGCGTGGATATCCTTGGCCAGCTCACTCTGGTTGGGCCAGGCTTCGATGCTGTCGGCGAGGTAGGTGTAGGCGGCCGAGTTTGTGCTGGTGACGATCGACATGAGCGGCATGAGCCGCGTGAGGAACGTGCGATAGACCAGGCGCATGAGGGGGCGCGGTGGCGTCGAGAACTCCGTGACGACAATCCGACCGCCGGGCTTCGTTACGCGGAACATCTCAGCCAGTGCTTTCTTGGGCTCCACCACGTTGCGCAGCCCGAACGAGATGGTGACGGCGTCGAAAGAATTGTCGTCGAAAGGAAGCGCCGTGGCGTCGGCTTCGACAAACGACAGATTGGTCAGTGCCGCGTGCCTACGCCGGCCCACCGCCAGCATGCCGGGGGAGAAGTCGGCGGCCACCACTTCGGCACCCGCTCGAGCGAGGGGCACACTGCTTGTGCCTGTTCCGGCGGCCAGGTCGAGAATTCGCATTCCCGGAGCGGGGGCGAGTTGACGCACCGTGACAATGCGCCAGAGGGCTGAATTACCGGCCGAGAGAAAAGCGTTCGTGCGGTCGTAACCCTCGGCAACATCGTCGAACATGGCCGCTACCTCGGCGGGCTTCTTGCTCAAATCAGCTGTGCTCACTTCTCAAGTCTAGGCGGTGAGGGTCGAGCTGCCGTTGGGCGTAAAGTTGCACGAGTGACCAGTTTGCCCACCGCCCGACTCACCGTGACGACCGTTCGCGTTGATGAGGCTCCGGCGTTTGTTGAACTATTGAACGCTGCCGCGCCCCTGCTGTGGCGCCGCAAGGGAGCCGGCCTCGTGGGCCACGGCGAGGCCCTGAGGCTCGAGTTTTCCGGGCCTCACCGCATGCAGGACGCGGCGCACGCATGGCAGCAGATTGTGTCTCAGGCCACCGTGAACGACTCCGTCTGCATTCCCGGAACAGGCCTCGTGGGCCTCGCGAGCTTTGCCTTTGCCGACAACTCACCCACGTCGAGCGTTCTCATCGTGCCGCGACTCACTGTTGGTCGCCGCGACGACGTGACCTGGATCACCACCGTCAGTGTCGACGGGGACGAAGCTCCCGAGGCGCGCGTTCCACACCCCGCGCCGGTGGAACAGCGCGCGAGCGCACGACTCGTGCCCGGCATGATGAGCGAGGGTGACTACGAGGAGGCTGTGGAGTCGGCCATCGCGCGTATTTCTAGCGGTGGCCTGAGCAAGGTGGTTCTCGCCCGCGACCTCACGGGAACTCTGGTCGCCGGATCCGATATCCGCTCCATGGTGACCGCACTGGCACACGCCTACCCCGACTGCTGGACGTTTGCCATCGATGGGTTTTACGGCGCCAGCCCGGAGACACTGGTAAGCGTTCGCGGTGGCATCGTGGATGCCCGCGTGCTCGCCGGCACAGCGGCCCGAGGCACCGATCCGGCAAGCGATGAGACGGCGGCCTCTGCTCTGGCCACGAGTCGCAAGGACCTCGATGAACACGCGTTCGCCGTTCGGTCTGTCACCGAAGTCTTGCGTCCACTCACGTCGCACCTCATTGCCGCCGAGGCTCCGTTCACCCTCCAGCTCGCCAACCTCTGGCACCTCGCCACCGATGTGAGCGGTGAGGTGGCAGCCGGGGTGAGCGCCCTCGATCTGGCCGCCGCTCTTCACCCCACTGCCGCAGTTGCGGGCTCGCCCACGGAGGCCGCCGTGGCCCTCATTGCTGAGCTCGAACCGTTCGACCGGGGTCGCTATGCGGGAGCCGTGGGCTGGGTGGGCGCCAATGGCGAGGGTGAGTGGGCCATCGCCCTGCGCTGCGTCACAGTGAATGGCGAGCGCGTTACCGCCCATGCCGGTGCGGGCATCGTGGCGGATTCGGTAGCGACTACCGAGTTGCGCGAGACACAGATGAAGTTTCGACCGGTGCTCGACGCGCTCGCCCCGCTCGACGACTAGCGCTCGAGCGGAACCTCGATGAGCAGAGGTCGCGATTCCGGTTGGGTGAGTGCTTGGTCCAACTCCCCCACGGTGGTCGCCTTCTGGTAATCAAACCCGTACGCCTCCGCCAGCGCGCGCAGATCCACGTTGTGGGGAGTGAGCATGACCCGGTCAAAATCTCCCCTGTCGGCCGTTGATGCCACCTCGAGTGAGTCAAAAATTGTGCCGCCGGAATCGTTGGCGACCACAATCTGAAGGCGCGGTCGCGGAAGGCCTGGCTCGGCCCACAGTCCACCCACGTCGTGCAGCAGGGTGATGTCGCCGAGCAGCACGCGCGTGAGCGCCCCCGATGCCAGAGCAATGCCCGCAGCAGTGGAAACGGTGCCGTCGATGCCCGCAAGACCGCGGTTAGCAAAGACAGGGATCTTTTTGCCCGGTACAACCCTGTCGGCAACCCGAATGATGCGCGATGCCCCCACGACAAGGCGCTCGTGTGGCCAGGTTGCCCGCCAGACGGCGTCCACCAAGAGGTCCCGCGTGAGGGGGGTGCGCACGGCCGCCAGTTCCGCCGCGACAAACGCCCGCTTGCTCGCCGCGTCGGAAGAGCGGCCCGCGGCAACGTCGGGCGCACGCTGCGCGGGCGAGTTCTCGGCCTGCTCGGTCTCGTAGGTGGCGAGGGCCGCCGATCCCACGCGCAACCAGGCTGCCAACCACTCCCGGTCTGTCTCGCCCGGCTCAATGGTCACCTCATCTGTGAACGTTGTTGCCGCATGCCCGGGGTTCACGTCTTCGCCGCCGGAGCGAACCACGATGGTCTCGATGTCGGTACGGCCGGAAATCAGCGCGGGGACCTGTCGGGTGAGCGTGGGGTGACCAAAGAGAACGATGCGCTCAATGGCATCGGTGAGTTCGGCATCGGCCAGCGCCGCGCGGTAGTGAGGAATGAGGTTGCGGCCGAATCGGGCACCCGACGACACTTCGGCCACGAGTGGCCAGCCGCCCTCGTGGGCGACCTGCTCGGCCACCGGTCCCGCGTTGGCTCCCGCGATCACCAGGGTCCGCGGTCCGCGCGCAAGCGTAAGGATGGCGCGCTGCGGGGGCGCGGGCGTCTCAATCGACACGACCACGGGCAGCGGACGTTGGGCGCTCGACAGGGGCTCACGGAATGCCAGGTTGAGGTGCACCGGTCCCGGTCGTGCTGGTTCTGCCGGTTCGTGACCCAGCGCTGCCGACCACGCCGCGTGAGCGGCGGACTGCCCGGCCGCAGCGCCACCTGCGGCGTCTTCGGGGGCGGGAACGTCGAGCAACCAGCGCACGCTCGTACCAAACATGCCCGGCTGAACAGTGGTCTGGTTGCTCCCGATGCCGCGAAGCTCCTCCGGGCGATCGGCGGTAAGCAGGATGAGGGGAACGCCGGCGTGATGAGCCTCCAGCACAGCGGGATGCAGGTTGGCGACCGCAGAACCGGAGGTTGTCACAACGGCGGCCGGGCGGCCGGTCTCGCTACCGATTCCGAGCGCCGTGAACGCCGCAGAGCGTTCGTCGAGCCGCACCACCACGCGCAGAGCCCCCTCGCGCTCCAGGGTGGCCGCCGCCAGGGCAAGTGCTTGCGAGCGCGCGCCGGGGCACACCACAACCCACTCGAGGCCGCGTGCCACGAGGGTCTCGAGCACGGCAAACGCCGACGCGGTGGCCGGTGACGTCTCCGCGCTCGCGTCACTCACGTGTGTCGTTGTCCTTGTCCAGGTCGCGCTGGAGTCGGCGGAGGAAGTCCGGATCGTCGTCAGGCCCCTGCGGGCGCGGGGAACTTCGGCGTTGGTTACCGCCGGTTTGGCGACGCGGTTGGTCGGAGCGCCCGCCGTCAGCCCGGCGCGGTCGTCCCACAAAGAACCACAGAAGCGCTCCCACCAACGGAACAAAAACAATCACGAAGAACCACGCGGGCCGAGGCAGACCGCGAACCCGAGTGCGATCAGCCATGACGGCATCGACCACGGCAAAGATTGTGAGGACCACCGTGACGGCCACGAGAAGCAAAAAGAGTCGAACCATATCTCAGAGTCTAGGCATGCAACGTAGACTCTGACCTCGTGAAGAAGATTCCCCTCTGGCTCACCTACACTCTGCTGCGCGTTGCCCTCTTTGTCGTGCCCTTTGCGGTTCTCATGTTGTTCAACATCACCTGGTGGATTTCGGCAATCCTCGCAGCAATTATTGGCCTGTCATCGTCATATATTTTCTTGGCCCGACTGCGCAACCGAATGTCCACGGCCATCTATGAGGCCCGTGCCAAGCAGAAGAGTGCGGCGCCCGGAGCCGACGAAACCGCTGAAGACTCTGCCAAGTAACGCGCCTGCGCGCCGGGTCTAGAACGCGATGGCGGCGCCCAGACCGAGCCCATAAAGAAGGCCCGTAATGGTGCTCAGGCGCAGAACAAGGATGTCCTCAGCCGGAGTCTTGCTCGTTGCGGTAATGACACACGCAGGCGCCACGATGAGCCACGCAAACTGCACGAGCCAGGCGTTCGAATAGAACAGCGCAATGACGGCCGCGGCAGCCATGGCCAAGACCATCAGAACGATGTAAAAGACCACAGAGCCGCGACGACCCATCCGCGTCGCGAGGGTGCGCTTTCCGGAGAGGCGATCCGTCTCGATATCGCGGGCGTTGTTGATCACCAGAACAGCGCAGGCGATGAAACCGATGCCCGCACCGCCGAGCCATGCCTCATCCGTGACCCTGCCGGCCTGCACAAACATGGTTCCCGCGGTGGCGACGAGACCGAAGAACACAAAGACGGAAAGCTCGCCGAGGCCCATGTACCCGTAGGGGCGCTTGCCTCCCGTATAGAACCAGGCCGCGGCCACGCAGACCAGGCCTGCGGCGGGCAGCCACCAAATCTGGGTGATCACCGTGATGGCGAGTCCCGCCAGAATCGCGACCCCAAAAAACGCGAGCGCAACAGCGAGCACGGTGCGCGGCTTTGCCGAGCCGGATCCCGTGAGGCGACCGGGGCCCACGCGATGAGCGTCTGTTCCTCGCACACCGTCGGAGTAGTCGTTGGCGTAGTTGACACCAATCTGAAGACACAGGGTGACCACGAGGCACAGCACCGTGAGAAGCCACGAGAAGCTGTCCGCCACCCGCGCTGCACTGGCGCCGATGACGACGGGCGCAATTGCCAGGGGCAAGGTGCGCAGGCGGGCTCCGCTGATCCACGACACGCGGGCAGGGTGGTTCGGAGCGAAGTGTTCGTGCTTGCGCGACCGCGCGGGGTGCCGCTTGGTCGACCCGGGCCGCTTGTTCTTTTTTCGGGAGTTCTTCCTCGTGCTCATCACAGTGTTCGATTCTACGGTGCCCCTCGTGGGGCTCGAATTCGCGGGCTCGGTTCTGTTGGTTCGGCTCAGTGGTGGGGTTAGCCCACAAAGAGGGCCGCGCACACGAGCCGGTCGGGCTTGCCCGACGACAATCGCGGTAGCTTCTCAACGAGCCGCACCTCGCGAGGCGTGGCGGCAACACCGAGCTCGTCTCGAACGATGGCCTTGATGAGCTCGGCGAGAGACCGGGGATCGGCGCTGGTCTCATCGGGGTCGAGTTCGACCACAAGACCCACGCGCTCGCCCCACTCCTCGTCGGCGACGGATACCGCGACGGCATATGCACATTCGCGAATACTTTCGGTCACCTCTTCCACAAGTTCGAGATTTACCTTGATTCCGCCGGAAATCAGCACGCGATCGCTGCGGCCCTGAACCGTAAGTGACCCCTCGCGAAACTCCCCGATGTCGTCGGACAGGTACCAGCGAACCCCATCGGCTTCCGTAAAGCGCTGCGCAGTCATGACCGGGTCACCGATAAATTCCGTTGCGAGAATATGTCCGCCGATCTCAATCCGACCGTCGGGACGCACGTGAATCTTGACGTCGCTCAGGGGCAGACCATCGTAAACACAGCCTCCGGCGGTTTCGGTTGCGCCGTAGGTGGTCACGACGGGAAGACCGAGGGCACGGGCGCGGGCAAGCAACGAGGGACTGGTGCGTTGGCCGCCAACGAGAATTGCCGACAGGCGACAGACGATGGCGAGCGCCGCGGGATCGTGTTCGACGTGTTCGACGATGCGTCCCAGCTGCACGGGCACCACAGACATATACAGGCGCTCGTGTTCCGGGCGCACCGAGAGAACATCGATCAGTGCGGCCGTATTGAATGATTCGCGTGTGAGCAGGATGGGCTCGGTGTCTGAATCCAAGGATCGAATCAGCACCTGCAGCCCGCCGATGAAGTGAACGGGCAGCGCGAGCACCCAGGTTCCGGGACCCCCCAGCCGGCCCAGGCTCGCTCGTGCGTTGGCCATGAGCGCCACAGCCGAAAGGGCCACGCGCTTCGGGGCGCTACCCGAACCCGACGTTTCGATCAGCACCGCCGTGTCGTCATCGACCTCACGGGGCACCCAGCCCGTGTCGGTTCCCGGCGCCACGACCGCGAGAGCAGGACCCTGCCCGCGAAGCGCCGCAGCGAGAGCGTCGCGCACCGCGGGAACGCGATCAGAGGAAATGATGATGGTGTTACGCATGGACCGTGTTATCCCCGCCTAAAAATGCCAGGGGAAGGCCGACCAGTTGGGTTCTCTCTTTTCAAGAAAAGCATCACGACCCTCGACGGCTTCGTCCGTGCCGTACGCCAAGCGCGTGGCCTCGCCCGCGAACACCTGTTGCCCCACCATGCCATCGTCAACGGCGTTGAAGGCAAACTTGAGCATGCGAATGGCCGTGGGTGACTTGGTCAAAATCTCGTTTGCCCACTCGATGGCGGTCTTCTCCAGGTCGGCATGATCAACCACCGCATTGATGGCCCCCGCGTCAAGGGCGCGCTGAGCGTCGTACTCGCGCGCCAAGAAGAACACCTCGCGAGCGAACTTCTGTCCCACCTGGCGAGCAAAATATGCCGAACCGTAACCCGCGTCGAAAGAACCCACGTCGGCATCGGTCTGCTTGAAGCGGGCGTGTTCGCGACTTGCGATGGTGAGATCACACACCACGTGGAGAGAGTGCCCGCCGCCGGCCGCCCAACCGGGAACCACCGCGATGACCACCTTGGGCATGAAGCGAATCAGGCGCTGAACCTCAAGAATGTGGAGTCGCCCCGTGGCCGAGGTCTCATCGTCGTACTCGTAGCCCGCCCGCCCGCGGATGCGCTGATCGCCACCCGAGCAAAAGGCCCAGCCGCCGTCCTTCTGGCTCGGGCCGTTGCCCGTGATCAGCACGACGCCAATTCGAGAATTCTGCCGTGCGTCATCGAGGGCCCGGTAGAGCTCGTCGACCGTTCGCGGTCGAAACGCATTGCGCACCTCGGGTCGGTTGAAGGCGATCCGTGCAATACGCCCCGGTGCGTCGTGATGATACGTCACATCAGTGAGCCCCTCGAAGCCGGCAACGTCGTGCCACGCGGAGGGATCGAAGATGTCCGACACCGATTCAGTCATGTCTTCCAGACTACGCGCAGGCGACGCGGGGTGCGAGACTGGGCGCATGCTGCCAGACCTCGCGGACGTGCTTTCGGGCGTGCGCGTGGTTGCGCTCCCGTTGGTCACCCGCTTTCGCGGTATCACCGTTCGCGAGGCCGCCCTGTGGGAAGGGCCCGCGGGATGGACCGAGTTCTCTCCGTTCATTGAGTACGGCGACGATGAGGCCGCCCACTGGCTCGCGGCCGCCTACGACTTCGGCGGGAACGAACCGCCATCGGGCCGGCGTACCGTGGGTCGCGTGCGTGTGAACGCCACCATCCCCGCCGTGAGCCCCGACCGCGTGGCAGACCTCCTGGCCACGTTTCCGGGCTGTCGCACGGCAAAGATTAAGGTTGCCGAACCCGGGCAAACACTCGCCGACGACCTCGCTCGCGTGGCTCGCGTGCGTCGGGTGATGGGACCGGATGCGCGGCTGCGGGTTGATGCCAATGGCGGCTGGAGTCTCGACGAGGCGCGCGTCGCCGCCGAGGAGCTGCGTCAGTACACCCTCGAGTACATGGAACAGCCCTGTGCCAGCGTTGATGAACTGCGCGACCTTCGCGCGCTCAATCTGGGCATTCCGATTGCCGCCGACGAGAGCATCCGCAAAGCCAGTGATCCGCTGCTGGTGCGCGACCGCAATGCTGCCGACGTGATTGTTGTCAAAGCCGCACCACTCGGCGGCATCTCACGCGCGATTGACCTCGTCACACAGGTGGGCTTGCCCGCCGTGGTGTCGAGCGCTCTTGAGACATCGGTGGGGCTTGCCATGGGGGCGTTCTTGGCCGCGGCCCTCCCCGACACCTACGACGCAGGGTTGGGTACGGCCTCCCTGCTGGCCGCCGACGTGACCCGAGAACCCCTGATTGCCAGCGGCGGCAGCATCGACGTGCGACGCGTTGTGCCCGATGGAGACCTCCTAGCCACGCACAGCGCCGAGGCCGAACGAACGTCCTGGTGGGTCGAGCGCATCACCCGCTGCCACCGCCTGCTCGAAGCCCAGGGTTAGCTCAGGCCGCTGTAGGCGTGCAGCCCCTTGAAGAAGATGTTGACAACGGTGTAATTGAAGATGACGGAAGCGAAGCCCACCATGGCCAACACCGCCGAGCGGGTGCCCCGCCATCCGCGCGTGGAACGGGCGT
Source organism: uncultured Microbacteriaceae bacterium (assembly GCA_903915075.1). GTDB lineage: Bacteria > Actinomycetota > Actinomycetes > Actinomycetales > Microbacteriaceae > UBA963. The sequence goes on along the minus strand of CAIWRM010000167.1, from coordinate 947 downwards.
GGATGTATCCGGCGTAAATGGTCCAAATTATGAACGTCCACACCTCTTTGGTGTCCCAGCCCCAGTAACGACCCCATGCCTTTTCCGCCCACACCGCACCGGCAATGAGTGTGAAGGTCCAGAAGATAAAGCCGATGATGATGAGTCGGTAGGCGTAGTTTTCCAGCTGCGCCGAGTCGGGAAGTCGGGACATCCAGCCCAGGCGCGTGGGTTTGGCCTCAACCGTGCGGTGCTCGCGGCGTGCCTGAAGAATCTGGGTAAGCGACAGCGCGAATCCCACGGCAAAGAAACCGGTTGCGAGTGAGGCAACAAAAACGTGAATCACCAGCCAGTAGGACTGCAGCGCCGGAGGCAGCGGAACAACCTCGACGTAGAAGCTCGTGGAGGCCAGCCCCAGCAGGAGGAGAACCAAGCCCGTGGTGAAGGCGCCCACAAACTTGAGGTCCCACTTCAGGTTGACGACGAGAAATACCAGGGTGATGATGAGCGTGCCCGTCATGGCGAACTCGTACATGTTGGCCCACGGGACGCGCGAGGCCGCGATACCGCGTAGCACGGTTGCCACCAGGTGGAAGGTGAAGGCGACCCACGTGAGGGCCATCGCGATGCTGGCGAGGCGTCCGCTGCCCGCCGAGCGCACCGCCGCCTCCGCCCGGACACGCGTCAGTGTTGCCGTACTGCCCTCGCCGGTCGACTGCGCAATGCTGTCGGATGCCGCCGCTGCGTTGGCTTCGCGCCCGGCTCCACGGGCTAAATCGAAGGTGAAGACGATGAAGGCAATCGCGTAGATGGCCATTGCCGAATACAGCGACAGAACGGAGAACTGCGAGAGTGTGTCAGTCACGCTCTAATCCTAAGTTGGCCCCGTGAGCGTTGGCGATTCGAGCCAAGGCCGCCGAGAGCGTGGGGTCGTCTCCGCGGGCAAGAGCGCCGTACTCGACTTCGGT
>CAIWRM010000166.1 GCA_903915075.1 uncultured Microbacteriaceae bacterium | reverse complement strand
CTCGCGGTAGAGGTTCCGCTCTTCGTGGCCGCGTCGTTGGCCTCGGGCGCAGAGAACGCGGCACTCAATCAGGCGCTGCTCACGGCCAAGTTGGCTCTCGGCCTGCCACTCTACGTCCCTGTGTTGGCGGCGACTTGGTTGCTGGTGCGCGGACTCTTCAAGGTAAAAGCGGCCGAGCAATGCGAAAACGCGGTATCTTGATATCAAGATAAATGCCGAGTCTCGACACACGAGTCGGGACATCGCATTGGTCATGTCAGCCCCCGACATCCTGCGGAATAAAAGGAGCAATCACAGTGTCTGTCGTCAATACCTTCGGAGCAAAGTCCACCCTCACGGCAGGGGGCGCCACCTATGAGATTTTTCGCATCGACACTGTCGAGGGGCACGAGAAGCTTCCGTTCAGTCTGAAGGTCCTTCTGGAGAACCTGCTCCGCACCGAAGATGGCGCCAACGTCACTGCGGATCAGATTCGAACTCTCGGAGCCTGGAATCCCACAGCCGAACCGGACACGGAGATTCAGTTCTCGCCGGCACGCGTCGTCATGCAGGACTTCACCGGTGTTCCCTGCATTGTTGACCTGGCAACGATGCGCGAAGCCGTGTCGGCTCTGGGTGGCGACCCCAAGCGTATCAATCCGCTCGCTCCCGCCGAGTTGGTCATTGACCACTCGGTAATTGCCGACGTCTACGGTGAAGCAGACGCGCTCGAGCGCAACGTGGCTATCGAGTACGAACGAAACGGCGAGCGCTACCAGTTCTTGCGCTGGGGCCAAACGGCGTTCGACGACTTCAAGGTTGTGCCACCGGGAACGGGAATCGTGCACCAGGTCAACATCGAGTACTTGGCGCGGGTCACTATGTCGCGCGAGGTCGGCGGCGTCCTTCAGGCATACCCCGACACCTGTGTGGGCACCGACTCGCACACCACCATGGTCAACGGACTCGGCGTGCTGGGTTGGGGCGTTGGCGGCATCGAGGCGGAAGCGGCAATGCTGGGTCAGCCCGTATCGATGCTGATCCCCAAGGTGGTTGGTTTCAAGCTGTCTGGTGCGATTCCGGCAGGCGTCACGGCAACCGATGTTGTGCTGACCATCACCCAGATGCTCCGCGCTCACGGTGTGGTCGGCAAGTTCGTTGAGTTCTACGGCCCCGGAGTGGCTTCGGTGCCCCTGGCCAACCGGGCGACGATTGGAAACATGAGCCCCGAGTTTGGCTCGACGGCCGCCATGTTCCCCATCGATGACGTGACGCTCGGCTACCTGAGGCTTACCGGCCGCAGTGCCGAACAGGTGGAACTGGTCGAGGCCTACGCCAAGCTGCAAAAGCTCTGGCACGACCCCAGTGTGGAGCCCTCTTTTAGCGAGTATCTTGAGCTCGACCTGGCCACGGTAGTGCCGTCCATCTCCGGTCCCAAGCGCCCGCAGGATCGCATTGAGTTGAGCTCGGCAAAGAAGCAGTTCGCCAAGGATCTCGTCAACTTCGCTCCCGGCAAGGCGGCCACGGTCACTAAGGATGGCGAGACGTTCACGCTCGACAACGGTGCCGTATCCATTGCGGCCATTACGTCGTGCACGAACACGTCTAACCCCTCCGTGATGCTCGCTGCCGGTCTACTGGCGCGCAACGCATCGAAAAAGGGCCTGAAGTCAAAGCCCTGGGTGAAGACCACACTCGCTCCTGGTTCGAAGGTCGTGACCGACTACTACGAGAAGGCCGGTCTCAACACGTATCTCGAAGACCTCGGGTTCTACACCGTGGGCTACGGATGTACGACCTGCATTGGAAACTCCGGCCCACTCGACGAAGAGATTTCGACCGCCATCAACGCGAACGACCTCGCAGTTACCGCGGTTCTCTCGGGTAACCGCAACTTTGAAGGACGCATCAACCCCGACGTCAAGATGAACTATCTGGCGAGCCCTCCGTTGGTCATTGCCTACGCTCTCGCGGGGTCCATGGATTTCGACTTCGAAAGCCAGCCACTGGGACAGGGGAGTGACGGCAAGGACGTCTATCTCGCCGAGATCTGGCCCGACCCGGACGAGGTCCAGCAGGTGATTGATGCCAACATCGATACCGAGATGTTTACCCACGAGTATGCGGGAGTGTTCGACGGTGATGACCTCTGGCGGTCACTGCCCACGCCGACGGGCGCCACGTTTGAGTGGGACGCGAAGTCCACTTACGTGCGCAAGCCTCCCTATTTCGATGGAATGTCCATGAAGCCGGAT
>CAIWRM010000165.1 GCA_903915075.1 uncultured Microbacteriaceae bacterium | reverse complement strand
GTCACCCTCAGGTCAACAACCTTCACGTATGAGTGCCCCCACAAGGAGATCCATGTCCCCGGCGTCGCCCGCTAGTCACCACAACCGCCTTTCTGTTGCCGAGAGAATCATTCCGGTTGTCGGCGGCCTCTATCGGGACAACGGTGTGGTCACGCACATTCACGGGCGCTCCCTCATCGGATGCTCACCCGAGCAGTTACTCAAGGCACATCGCTTTGCTCGTCATGCCGGGGGAGAAGAGCTCGAACTCGAGCAGACCCTCGAGCTGCTTACCGCCATGTCGGCCCTGAACCCCGGGGCCGCCAACGTCGACGTGGGTGCCCTCATTGCCCACTGGCGCACAGCGGGAAAGCAGGGGGCTCTCACGGATTACATGGCCGAAGTGCTCGCTCCGGTCGCGGGCGAGGGTCGCGCCGCCACCGACGACGATTCGTATGATGTGGTGCTCTACGGTTTTGGTCGCATCGGGCGTTTGCTCGCACGCATCCTTGTGGCGAAGTCGGAGAACGGGCGCGGGCCTCGACTGCGCGCCATCGTTGTTCGCGATGGTGGCCCCAACGACCTCATTAAGCGCGCAAGCCTCCTTCGCCGCGACTCCGTGCACGGGCCCTTTCACGGCACCATCACCGTCGACACCGAGAAGAACCTCATCATCGCCAACGGCAATGCCATTCAAGTGATTTACGCCAACAGTCCCTCGAGCATCGACTACACGGCGTGGGGCATCTCTGACGCGCTGATCGTCGACAACACGGGAAGCTGGAGAGACGACGAAGGATTGCGGCAGCACCTGGCTGCGAAGGGCGCCTCACGTGTTCTGCTCACTGCGCCCGGCAAGGGTTCGATCAAGAACATCGTGTTCGGCATCAACAACGACACCATCACCGATGGCGACGAAATTGTTTCGGCCGCCTCGTGCACCACAAACGCCATCACGCCCGTGCTCAAGGTGATCAACGAGAAGTACGGAATCGACTATGGACACGTCGAGACGGTGCACTCGTACACGAACGACCAGAACCTCATTGACAACTTCCACAAGGGTGACCGCCGCGGACGCTCTGCCGCCCTCAACATGGTCCTCACGGAGACGGGAGCGGCCAAGGCCGTAGCCAAGGCCATCCCCGAGCTCGACGGCAAGCTCACGGGCAACGCCATCCGCGTTCCCACGCCCGATGTCTCGATGGCCATTCTCAATCTCACGCTCACCAAGCCGGTCGAGCGCGAGAGCCTGAACGACCACCTGCGGGAGGCCTCACTGCACACGGGGCTGCGCCAGCAGATTGACTACATCGAATCGCCAGAGGTTGTCTCCACCGATTTCCTCGGATCTCCTCGCGCCGGCATCGTCGACGGTTTGGCAACCATTGCGAGCGGAAATCACGCCGTGGTCTACGTCTGGTACGACAACGAGTATGGCTACAGCCACCAGGTCGTGCGCATCATTGAGCAACTTTCCGGCAAGAAGCCGCCTCGTTTCCCGTCGATTCACTAGCAAGAACACCGGATCCGCTCGGGAACGTGACGTCGCCCTGAGCCGGCTGTTTTGCTGGGGGCTTTCGCCCTCAGTAGTATCGGTTCGTGAATAAAATCTCGCGCGTTATCGCGTCTACAGTAATTGTCGGATTGTCAGCGCTCACCCTGACGGGCTGCGCCATGGGAGGTTCTTCGGAGCCCCTACGCATTGGCCTCGAGGCTCCCCTGTCGGGTGAGCAGGCCGTCACCGGTGAGGACATGCTCCGTGGGGCTCAACTTGCCGCTGATGAAATCAACGCTGAGGGTGGAGTCGACGGTCGTCAGATTGAAATCGTGCCGATCGACGATGCTGCCGATCCGGACACCGGTGTGACCGCTGCCGCCGCCGCCATTGAGGCCGGACTCGACGGCGTTGTTGGCCCCTACAACTCGGGCGTGGGAATCAAGACACTTCCCCTCTACGTTGAGGCCGGCATCGTGCCCATCCGTCTCACCACGAACAGCCAGACGAATTCCTTGGGATACACACTTCAGCCCATGGATTACCAGATTGCTCCCGTTGCTGCCACCGGACTCAAGGACTGGCTCGGGGCGAAGTCGGTAGCCATCATCTTCGATGAGACCACCGATTACACCGTGGGAATTGCGGAGACCCTGAAGTCGGAATTCGACAAGTACGGCATCACCGTTCCCGCCTACCTGCCGATTCAGCCCGGCGGCACCGACTACACGAGCGCGCTCACGGAAGCAACGACGGCGGGCGCTGACGTTGTCTACGCGGCAACGTACTTTCCTGAGGGTGCCGTGATCGCCAAGAACGTCTTCGCGCTCAAGATGACCCAGCCGTGCGTGCTTGACTACGGCGCCTACGACCCGGGTTACATTACGAACGCCGGCAGTGTTGAGGTTGCTCAGTCGTGCTCGCTCGTTGGCGTGCCGTCTCCGACGGACTTCCCCCAGGGAGCCGGGTTTGTCGCGGCCTATGACAAGGCCTTCTCGTTGTCGCCGGGAACCTGGTCTCCCTACACCTACGATTCTGTGAAGCTCTTTGCCGAGGCAGTTGCCGCAGCCGGCGGCACGGACACCGCGAAGTTGACCGAGTACCTCAACGGCGTCAAGGACTGGCAGGGAGCCACGGGATCGGTCACCATTGACCCCGCGAACGGTAACCGCGAGCCGGCCACTGTGGTCTTCTTGCGAGTCACGCCAGCTGGTGGCTTCAGTGTTGATCAGGCCTGGGCGACCGCCGTGGGCGCTCCGTTCTAAAGCAGCAATTTTGGCGGGGCATGTCGGTTCGCCGACATGCCCCGCTTTTTTGTTCCGCGGCCACCAGGGGTGACGTTTCTGACAACCGCTAGCCTTGAGTCATGAGCGGTGAGCGAAAGACACTACAGATTCGCCCGCGAACCGAAGGGTGGGCTCAGCGCACCGACGCTCAAGGAAAACCTCTCCTGGAGTTCGATGCCCCGCGGGGCGCCAAACCTCCCCGCCACTTTGCCGACCTCACTCGCGAGGAACGCGAGAGCGTGGTCACCGAGTTGGGCTTGCCTAAGTTCCGCGCGAAGCAGATCGCCACGCACTACTTCACGCACTACACGTCCGCGCCGGAGGACATGACCGACCTCCCGGCCGAGGGGCGCGACGCACTCGTGGCGGCCTGCCTGCCCCCACTCCTCACCGAGGTAAAGCGGCTGCAAACCGACAAGGGCGACACCATCAAGTTTCTGTGGCGACTGTTTGACGGCGCTCTCGTGGAATCGGTGCTGATGCGCTATCCCGGACGCATCACGCTGTGCGTGTCGTCTCAAGCCGGGTGCGGCATGAACTGCCCCTTCTGTGCCACGGGTCAGGCCGGACTAACCCGCAACATGTCGTCGGCTGAGATTGTGGAGCAGATCGTGCGCGCGAATCGTGCCATTGCCAGCGGTGAGTTGGGGGGCAAGCGCGCGGGGGAGACCACGCTCGAACGTGTGAGCAACATTGTCTTCATGGGCATGGGGGAACCACTCGCCAATTACAACCGACTGATGCGGTCGATTCGTTGCATGGTGGAGCCGCAACCCAACGGCCTGGGAATGTCGGCGCGAAACATCACCGTGTCGACGGTGGGCTTGGCCCCCGGAATCGCTCGACTTGCCGACGAAAGCCTGCCGCTGACGTTTGCGTTATCGCTTCACGCACCCGACGACGAACTTCGCGACGAACTGATTCCGGTGAACTCACGCTGGAAGGTCGACGAGGTCTTGGACGCCGCTCGCGCGTACTTCGAGAAGACCGGGCGCCGCGTGTCGATTGAGTACGCACTCATCAAAGACATGAACGATCACGCCTGGCGTGCCGACCTGCTGGGCGAAAAACTCAACGAACGTGGTCGCGGATGGGTGCACGTCAACCCCATTCCACTCAACCCCACGCCCGGCTCCGTCTGGACCGCCTCGACCCGTGCGACCACCAACGAGTTTGTGCGCCGGTTGGAGGCCGCCGGTATTCCCACGACCGTGCGAGACACGCGCGGTCGCGATATCGATGGCGCCTGCGGACAGCTCGCCGCTGCCGACTAAAAAGTCCGCGGGCTCAGTCTCCGTGAAGACCAAGCCCGCGGACGAGGCGGCGTTGCGTTCGATTAGGCCTTAGCCGTCGATGCTTCTTCTTGACGGCGAGGGAACCAGGGGATGAGCGGGCTCACGCGCTTCTGGTACTCGGCGTAGTCCGGGTACTTGGACGACGAGATTTCCTCGGCCAAGCGGTACGACCCGATGAACAGGGCGGTCAACAGGACGGGGCCGACGATGGTCCACTGCATGACAGAATCCGCGGCAATGGCACCGAAGAAGAAGAGCACCCACCACTGAGCCTGCTCAGCAAAGAAGTTGGGGTGGCGCGACGTGGAGAAGAGTCCGGTCGTGAGGAAGCCGGGCTGAGGAGTCCGCCCTGCGGCAACTTCCTTCTTCTTCCACTGGTGGAAGTTCCACTGCTGCTGGTCGGCAACGGTTTCCATCACCAGCAGGCCGACGAAGGCCACCGTGACAATGAGGTCGAGGACGCCAAACGGGGTTCCTCGGTTCTCGTAAGCCGTGAACGACGGAAGCGAGATGAGGAAGAGAAGCGCGTTCTGAAAGATAACGATGAAGAAGAAGTTGAAGACGTGCCACTTCCAACCGGTGATGCGCTGGCGCATGATCTCCCAGCGGTAGTCCTCACCGCCGGGGGCGTAGCCACCCTTGCGCGCAAAGTTGAAGGTGAGGCGTGCGCCCCACAGGGTCACGAGGATCGCGATGACATTCAGTCGGGCGTCCGTGAAGCCAGCGAAGCCAGCAAAGACCCAGACGTACGCGAGCGGGATGATCGACCAGATGCGGTCAACCCAGGAGTACTCCCGGGTGATGAGTGAGAGCACCCACGTGAGGGCGCAGATTCCGGCAAGAATCCAGAGACAGACAATGAGGGCATCCATGGAGGGCAACCTTTCTTTTGACCTATTTTAGGGGGCAACATCATCCGGTAGTGTATTTCTTGGAGGAGGGGTGTCACGACATGACTACTGAAAACAATTCAGAACCAAGTGCATCGCCAGACGAGCCGGCCGACACCTCCGCATTCCCGTCCTCGGATTTTGCCGGGTCCGCTGTCGACATCAGCGACCTAGCGCCGAACGAACGAGAGATCATCGCCGCACTTCCGCGCAACTCGGCACTGCTGATTGTTCGTCGCGGCCCCGATCAGGGTGCGCGCTACTTGCTCGACCACGAAGTCAACATTGCTGGTCGTCACCCGGATTCGGAAATCTTTCTCGACGATGTCACCGTCTCGCGCCAGCACGCTGAGTTTCGGCGCACTCCTCACGGATTTGAAGTGCGCGATTTGGGCTCACTCAACGGCACGTACGTTGCGGGTCAGCTCGTCGACCGTGCTGCACTGATGGATGGCATTGAGGTCATGGTGGGTAAGTTCCGCCTGACTTACTTTGGATCACGACATGGCGTGGGGGCATAGGCGTGGCCGTAGTCGCTCGCAATGATGGGCAGAGCCAACGGGGGCTTCTGAGCATTGGCCAGGTGCTGGCCAAGCTGTCACCCGATTTTCCCGATCTGAGTCCCTCCAAACTCCGCTTCCTTGAAGAACAGGGCCTGGTTTCGCCATCGCGCACCGAGTCTGGCTATCGCAAGTTCTCGCCGAGCGATGTCGAACGCCTGCGCCTGATTCTGCTCATGCAGCGGGACCAGTATTTGCCGCTGCGTGTGATCAAGAATCATCTGGAGTCTGCGACCGGCGGCGACCTCTCTGGCCTCCCACAGGCACTAGGCCTCTCCACTGATTCGGCACTGGTCACGCCGCAGAGATTTACCCGTAGCGAACTCACCAAGGCGGCCGGCGCATCGAGCAATCTCGTTCAGGATGCTGTCTCGGCGGGTTTCCTCCCGGCGGCAGAATCGTTCGGCCAAGAGTCGGTTGATGTCCTCAGCGCACTGGTCGAACTGCAGAGGTCGGGAATTGAGCCCCGCCACCTCACGACGCTGCGCACCGCCGCCGAACGCGAGTTTGCACTTATCGAACGGGCGCTCTCTGCTGTTCAGAAGAAGAACGATGTGGCAACCAGGGCCCGCGCACACAGCCGGGCCAGCGAGTTGTCGGCGCACATGGATGTCGTGCGTGCGTTTTTATTGCGCGCCGTCATATCCAAGAACCTCTCTTAGGCGTAACCTGAGACAGGCGAGGTTGCGTGTCTTCCGACACGCCGAAGGCACGATGTGCGCAAATACACTCGCGCGGATGTCTACTCAGTAGATTAATAAAGCCTCAACAGGAAGTTGAAGGTGAAGGTTTGGGTACAGAGGAGAAGGCCATGGCTGAAATCACCCCCGAGCGCGAAACGCTCGACACGGGTTTGCTCTTTACCGACGGCCTCCCGCAGCACGACGACTCGGTGGGCTACCGGGGAGCCATCGCCGCTCGCGCTGCCGGCATTTCTTACCGTCAGCTCGACTACTGGGCCCGCACCAGTCTTGTTGTCCCCACAGTGCGCGACGCCTCCGGATCGGGGTCGCAGCGCCTCTATGGATTCCGCGACATCCTCAAGCTCAAACTGGTCAAGCGACTTCTCGATGCCGGCGTGACGCTGCAGCAGGTTCGCGTGGCCATCGAACAGTTGCAGGCCGAGGGCCTTTACGATCTTGCGCAAATCACCCTGATGAGTGACGGTGCGTCGGTCTACCTCTGCACCTCAAACGACGAAGTCATTGACCTGCTCTCACGCGGCCAGGGTGTTTTCGGAATCGCGGTGGGCAAGGTCGTTCGTGAGGTCGAGTCGAGCCTCATCGAGATGAGTACCGAGCGGATTGACCCCAACGACGAGGTGACCCTGCGCCGCATCCGCAAAATCGGATAGGCGAACGGGCGCCCGCCCGATGTGCGGGTGCTATCGGACGTTGCGCATGACGCGCTCGAGAAGCAGGTCGAAGTTCTGTGCCATTTCGGCTGCAGCCTCGCCGGGCCACGCGTGCACGGGCTGAGCAGCGCCCTGCGCCTGCTGAAGTGACGTGCGTTCGGGAAGGAGCGGGCTCAGCACGAGGGGGCCAAACATCTCACGGAGTTCCTGAACCCGGAACTGGTGTTCCACCGAAGCATTCCGAACGCGATTGACAATGAGCCCGAGTGGTTGCAAGCGCGGGCTGAGTCCGCGGCGCACGTCTTCGATGGCCCGCAGAGCACGATCGGCAGCGGCCACCGAGAACAGACCCGGTTCAGAGACGACGCCCACGCGGTCGCTGGCGGCCCACGCCATGCGGGTGAGGGCGTTGAGGTTGGGAGCACAGTCGATGAGGACGAGGTCGTACTCGGTTTCGATGAGGGCGAGTGCTTCTTCCAGTCGCCAGATTTCTCGAGACGTGGGGTGAGGCCCGTCAAAGTTCACTGCCGAGGGCGAGCCAATCATGACATCGACCGCCATGCGCCCTGGTGTGGACCAGGCAGTCGGGGCAACGGCCTGGCGGATCACTTTAATCTTGGGCGTTGCGATGACGTCGGCTACCGTGAGCCGATTGCGGTTCTGCACGCCGAGACCGGTTGAGACGTCTGATTGCGGATCAAAGTCAACAACGAGCGTGCGGATTCCGCGGGAGAAAGCAGATGAGGCAAGCCCAAGCGTGACCGTGGTCTTACCCACGCCGCCCTTCAGGGAGCTCAGACTCAACACATGCACGAAATCTAAGTTACCTTCACTAGCATGGGACTACCTAAATGAGGTGGCAGTAAAAACAACTCGTCGAAGGGGTGCGACGGAGAGGTTGTTCGGTGTTTAAGAAAATCTTGGTGGCCAACAGAGGCGAAATTGCCATTCGGGCATTTCGTGCGGCTTTTGAACTGGGAGCGAAGACCGTCGCGGTTTTCCCTTGGGAAGATCGCGGTTCGATGCATCGCCAAAAGGCCGACGAGGCCTACCAGATTGGTGAAGAAGGGCATCCCGTTCGGGCCTATCTTGACGTAGCCGAGATCATTCGTGTGGCAAAGCTCGCCGGCGCAGACGCCATTTACCCCGGGTACGGATTCCTTTCGGAGAACCCCGAACTTGCCGAGGCCGCGGCCGCGAACGGCATCACCTTCATTGGGCCACCGGCATCCGTGCTCGAGATGGCCGGAAATAAGGTCACCGCAAAGCAGAACGCCATCGCTGTTGGCGTGCCCGTGCTCAGTTCGTCCGAAGCCAGCGACGACACGGCCTATCTCATTTCCGAGGCCGACCGGATCGGCTTTCCCATTTTTGCCAAAGCGGTTGCGGGCGGAGGCGGTCGGGGCATGAGGCGCGTTGAGTCACGCGACGAACTTCCTGAGGCGCTGGAGGCCGCCATGCGCGAGGCGGTCAGCGCCTTTGGCGACGGGCGAATGTTTGTTGAGCAGGCGGTAGCGAGGCCCCGTCACATTGAGGTGCAAATCTTGGCGGATTCGTCCGGTGAGACGGTGCATCTCTTTGAACGGGATTGCTCGATTCAGCGTCGCCACCAGAAGGTGGTGGAGATTGCTCCCGCCCCCAACCTGTCGGATGAGTTGCGCGACGAGTTGCACCGCGATGCCATCGCATTCGCTCGCTCTATTGGGTACCGGAATGCGGGCACCGTGGAGTTTCTTGTTGAGACGGCGGGACCTCGGGCGGGACAACACGTCTTTATCGAAATGAATCCCCGCATCCAGGTGGAGCACACCGTGACCGAAGAGGTCACGGATGTCGATCTTGTTCAGGCTCAAATGCGCCTCGCCTCCGGAGAAAGTCTGGCCGACCTCGGTTTGACGCAAGGTCAGATCTCATTACGTGGGGCCGCACTGCAGTGCCGCATTACCACCGAGGATCCGGCCGAAGGATTTAGGCCCGATACGGGACAGATCACGACCTATCGGTCCCCGGGCGGTGCGGGCATTCGCCTCGACGGCGGAACCATCTATGCGGGTGCGCAGGTCAGTCCCTACTTCGACTCGATGCTGGCAAAGCTCACCGCGCGCGGGCGAGATTTTCCCGCAGCGGTCGCCCGAGCGCGGCGCGCCCTGGCCGAGTTTCGGATCCGAGGCGTATCGACCAATATCCCCTTCTTGGCTGCCGTACTGGCGGATCCTGATTTTGCCGCGGGCGATGTCAGCACCTCGTTTATCGACGAACGCCCCGAACTTGTTCGCCCCCACGAGTCCCGAGACCGGGGGACCAAGATCTTGGCGTGGCTGGCCGATGTGACGGTTAATCAGCCGAATGGTCCACGCGGCGCGGCGCCCCATCCACCCGACAAGCTTCCGCAGTTCTCCCTCGACTCTCCGGCGCCGGCGGGTAGTCGACAGCAACTTCTTCAGCAGGGACCTGCAGAGTTTGCGCGCCAACTGCGTGCGCAAACGGCCCTTGCGGTCACCGAGACAACGTTCCGCGATGCGCATCAGTCGTTGCTCGCTACCCGGGTACGCACCAAAGACCTGGTTGCCGTGGCCCCATACGTGGCGCGCATGACGCCCGGCCTGTTTTCGGTTGAGGCGTGGGGCGGTGCCACGTACGACGTAGCGCTGCGGTTCTTATCGGAAGATCCGTGGGAGCGCTTGGCCGCCCTGCGAGAGGCAATGCCCAACGTGGCCATTCAGATGCTCTTGCGTGGAAGAAACACGGTCGGCTACACTCCGTACCCCGTTGAAGTGACCAACGCTTTCGTGGCAGAGGCCACCTCAACCGGCGTGGACATCTTTCGGATTTTCGACGCCCTCAACGACGTTGAACAGATGCGACCAGCCATTGATGCCGTGCTTGAGACGAATCAGGCCCTCGCGGAGGTTGCCCTGTGCTACACCGGAAACCTGCTGAATCCTGCCGAAAAGCAGTACACGCTCGACTACTACCTCGGGTTGGCAGAGAAGATTGTGGCGTCGGGCGCGCACGTCCTGGCTATCAAAGACATGGCGGGGCTCCTTCGTCCGGCCGCCGGAGCAACACTGGTTCGCGCTCTGCGTGAGCGCTTTGACCTCCCGGTGCACGTTCACACCCACGACACTGCCGGTGGGCAGCTGGCCACCTTGCTCGCCGTCGCAGACGCCGGTGCGGATGCCGTCGACGTGGCCAGTGCGCCCATGTCGGGCACGACAAGTCAGCCGTCTCTGTCGGCGCTCGTGGCTGCGTTGGCCGACACTCCTCGTGACACTGGGCTCGACCTCTCCGCGGTGTCCGACCTCGAACCCTATTGGGAAGCTGTTCGCCGGGTCTACCTACCCTTCGAATCGGGGCTTCCTGCCCCCACGGGACGGGTTTATCATCACGAGATTCCCGGCGGGCAACTGTCGAACCTCCGTCAGCAGGCGATTGCCCTCGGCCTCGCGAACGACTTCGAGCGTATTGAAGACATGTACGCAGCCGCCGACCGCATACTCGGTCGCATCCCCAAGGTCACACCCAGCTCCAAGGTTGTCGGCGACTTGGCCCTTCATCTGGCCGCCGTGAATGCAGACCCCGATGACTTTGAGGCGAATCCCGAGAAATACGACATCCCGGATTCGGTCGTGGGATTCATGGCGGGGGAGCTCGGCGACTTGCCCTTCGGCTGGCCCGAACCGTTCCGCACGAAAGTTCTCGCCGGGCGCACCCCGAGCATTTCTGTCACCCCGATAGACCCCGCTTCGGCGGCGGCACTCAACGGCACGGCACTCGAGCGGAGACGCGCCCTGAACACGCTGCTCTTTGCTCAGCCGACCGCCCTGTTTGAATCACAACGGGAGCAGTTTGGCGATGTTTCGGTGTTGGATACGATCGACTACCTCTACGGTCTCGAACGCGGTGTTGAGCACATCGTCGACATCGGACAGGGAATTCGTCTCTTTGTGGGCCTGGAGGCTATTGGCGCGCCGGATGAGAAGGGGATGCGCACCGTCATGGCCGTCCTGAACGGTCAACTGCGTCCGATGGCCGTTCGCGATAAGTCAATCGCTGTGGAATCGCGCACTGTTGAGCGGGCCGACACGGGAAATCCGCAACACGTCGCAGCTCCCTTTGCGGGCGTCGTGTCGATGCGCGTTTCGCCCGGAGCCTCTGTTTTGGCCGGCGAGGCAATTGCCACCATCGAGGCCATGAAGATGGAGGCCGCTATCACCGCGCCCCACGCCGGAGTTGTCGAGCGCGTCGTTTTCACCGACACCCAGCAGGTCGAAGGAGGGGATTTGATTGCCGTGGTCTCGCCTGATACCGAGACTTCGCGGGCCACTTTGGTAGGGTAGAAATTACGCCAAGCAACAAAGGATTAATAACGTGACGGAAAAGAAGCCGGTTAGTCGGGCATCCAAGACGCCCGCGGCTAAGACGCCGACAAAACGCCCAGCTCCGACCAAGAGACCTGCGCCGGCAAAAGCGAGTGCCCCTGAGCCTCCCACGCGCCGCTCGACGCGCGCTGCCGAGCCTCCCACGCGCCGCTCGACGCGCGCCGCTCGCCAGCCCGCGGTCGAGTCTCAGTCTCCCATTGGCGACAGCATTGAGACCGGTCTCGACATGGGCTCCGGGCCGGTCCCCACCACCATCGCCGAACTCAAAGCTCTGCACACCACCGAAATCGAAATTCCTTTGTCGACTGGTGAAGTAGTCGTTACGGCAGTGGCTGAGTCCGTCGAGAGCGCGGGTCAGGGACAATACGAGCTCAATGAGATTCCCACCCGTCGTGGTCGTCAGCGTGGTGTTGTGTCGTCGGTGCCCGAGCCCGTGGCAATGCTCACACCGGATCGCGTTCTCGAGGTTACTCGCGAAGTTATTCGCCCCGAAGGCTTTCCCAACAATGCGATCTACTGGTCCACCCTCGGACTCGTCAATCGCGGAGACTCGCCGGCCGTTCTGCATCGCAAGGCCACGGACCTTGCCATGAGTCGGCACTTCCAGGGAGGGTCGCGTTACGTTCCCGTACTGACCCGAAAGGGGGGAGTGGGCAAGACTACAACCACGGCACTGTTGGGTATGGCACTCGCTCGGGTTCGCGAAGACCGGGTTATTGCGATTGACGCGAACCCCGATCGCGGAACACTTGCCGAGCGCTTTCCGAAGTCAACCGATAAAACCGTTCGCGACGTCGTGACTCAAGCATCGAGTATCCAGTCGTTCACCGCTTTCTCTGACTACATTTCGCGCGACCGCAACCGGCTCGACGTTTTGGCGTCCGACACCGACCCTCTTCTCTCCGAAGCTTTCGACGAGAATGACTACAATGTTGTTGCCGACATCGTTTCGAAGTATTACTCCGTAGTTCTCACCGACTGTGGAACGGGCATTGTGCACTCCGTCATGAAGGCCACACTGGAGCGCGCAAACGGACTCGTCATCGTTTCGGGTGGATCCTTTGACGAAGCACGTCTTGCCGCTGAGACGCTCACCTGGCTCGAGTCAAACGGCTACGCCGACCTCGTTCGGCAGTCTGTGGTGCTGATCAATACGGCGACTCAGGGAACGAACCTGGTGAACCTCAAGGAGATTGAGAACCACTTCAAGTCACGGGTTCGCGAAATTGTGCGCATGCCTTATGACCCCCTCCTGGCCGCCGGCTCGGTTGTTGAGTGGGATCGCCTGAAGCCTCACACGCGCGCTGCCGCCCGTGAGCTTGCTGCGCTGGTGATGGACGGACTCGAGTAGAGGCTTACCACGATGGCTGAACGGGTAATCCGGATTTTCGGCGACCCGGTTCTGAAGACTCCCACGGAGCGAATCGGCGCAATTGATGACGGCGTTCGCGCGCTTGTTCGCGATCTCCTGGACACGGTTGCCCTCCCCGGGAGAGCAGGCGTTGCTGCGACTCAGATTGGTGTGGGACTGCGCGCGTTTAGCTACAACATCGACGGCGACATTGGCTATTTCCTCAATCCCGAACTCGTGGCGACCTCCGGGCAGTTACGCGAGGTTGAGGAGGGATGCCTGTCGGTTCCCGGACTGTGGTTTCCCACCCGCAGGTTTGAGCACGCCACTGTGCGGGGAACAGATCTCGAGGGAAACGTTATCGAAGTCTCCGGTGGGGGGCTCATGGCGCAAGCGCTTCAGCACGAGTGTGACCACCTCGACGGCATGCTCTACATTGACCGCCTTGACGGCGATACCCGCAAAGACGCCATGCGGTCGATTCGAGAGACTGACTGGTTTTAGCACCTCCCTGTCTCCATGTGGGATTCGGTGCTTCGACGCGCGCTTTAGTCGCCAGGGAGGCTTTCGTGACCGTACATGCCTTCAATCTCGCTCGCGAAGTCATCCTGGATGATGTTACGTCGGATGCTCATTTTGGGTGTGAGGTGACCAGACTTCTCCGTGAATTCAATCGGCAGAATGGTGAACTTACGAATCGACTCGGCCCGGGAAACTCGGTCGTTGGCGCGATCGACTGCCGCCTGCACGCCGGCGATGACCTGCGGGTTGGCCGCGGCATCCGCCAGGGACATACCGCTGTCGAGTTTGTTGTTGCTCAGCCACATGGGCAGCATCTCGGGGTCGAGTGTCACGAGCGCGGAAATAAACGGCTTTGCGTCACCCACAACGACGACCTGGCCAATCAGAGGATCTGAGCGGATGGGGTCCTCAAGGAAAGCCGGCGACACGTTCTTGCCGGACGCGGTCACGATGATTTCTTTCTTGCGTCCGGTGATCTTGAGATAGCCGTCCTCATCGAATGTGCCGATGTCACCGGTTTTGAACCACTCGCCATCGAATGATTCCTTGGTTGCTTTGGGATTCTTCCAATAGCCGTCGAAGACGTTGATGCCCTTAACTTCAATCTCGTTGTCTTTCGTGAGACGGATGGAGACGCCCGGCATGGCCGGACCAACCGTTCCAATCTTGAATTTCTCAGGCCGGTTGATTGTTGCCGGCGCGGTGGTTTCGGTGAGTCCGTAGCCCTCGAGAATCATGAAGCCCAGACTGTGGAAGAAGCGCCCCAGACGCTCGCCCAGCGGCGCCGAGCCAGAAACCGCGAACTCCACGCGACCGCCCAGGGCGGCACGAAGCTTCGAGTAAACGAGCTTGTCGAACAGCGCAAACTTAACCTTGAGCCCAAGCGGAATCTTGCCCGCGTCCATGGCGCGCGAGTGATCCACGGCCACCTTGGCGGCAGCTCGGAAAATGTTGCCCTTGCCGCCGGCTTCTGCTTTCTGCTCCGCAGAGTTGTAGACCTTCTCAAAAACGCGGGGGACGGCCAGCAAGAACGATGGCTTGAACGACTGCAGCGCGGGAAGAAGCTGGGTGGTGTCGGGCTGGTGCCCCACCTTCACGCCACCGGTGACGGCCAATACGGCGATGAATCGAGCGAAAATGTGCGCCATCGGGATGAACAGCACGGTAGACGCGCGCTCGTTCACTACTGACGAAATGGCCTCGGAAGCATTGCGACAGAGGTCGACAAAGTTGGCGTGGGTGAGCACGCACCCCTTGGGCTTGCCCGTAGACCCCGACGTGTAGATGAGCGTTGCGAGATCGCCCGGCTTGGCCGCGGAGCGACGCTTCTCAATGTCTGCGTCAGATACCTTTGTGCCCTTGTCAACGAGGTTCGTGAGATCACCCTCGTCGATGCACCACGCGGTGTGCACGAACGGAGTGTTCTTCTTCACTTCGCCAAAGCGTGCGATGTGTTCGCTCGTTTCGGCAATGATGGCAACAGCCTCGGAGTCCTGAAGAATCCATTCAATCTGGCTGGGCGAACTGGTCTCGTAAATCGGAACGAGTGTCGCTCCGGCAAACCACATGGCAAAGTCGACAAGCGTCCATTCGAAGCGCGTCTTGCACATGAGCCCCACGCGATCGCCCGGCTTGATGCCTGCGGCAACGAAGCCCTTGGCGAGCGCAACTACCTGAGCGTGAAACTCGCGAGCCGTGACATCGTTCCAGCCGCCCTGGCCGTTCGGCACGCAAAAGAGCGCGCCGTCACCTGAGGTGGCCACACGGTCGAGGAGAAGATTTGTTGCGTTGGCTTTGGGGTCGTGGGGTACGACAAGCGGCGTGCTGAACTCGATCATGAGCAGGCTCCTTTGGTTGCTGATTACACTCTAGTTAAACCGTCGCGTCGCCAACAGGTCTCGTGTCGGTTCTTGTTTGCCGAATTTTCCTCACTCCCTCGAAAGGATTCCGTGCTGACGATCGGTGTTGACATCGGCGGAACAAAAATTGCCGCCGGAATCGTGGATGCCGAGGGCACTATCCACGCGCAAACGACGCGACCCACACCGGCGGCCGACGTTTCCGAAATCGAGAACGCGGTTGTGGAGGCTGTTTCTGAGCTTCGCGGGGACCAGCCTGTTCTCGCCGTCGGTGTTGCCGCGGCGGGGTTTATCGATGCGTCGCAGTCGGTTGTCTACTACGCCCCAAATCTTCCGTGGCGCAACGAGCCCATTCGTGAACGAATCCAAGACCGCATTGGGTTGCCCACCACCATCGAGAACGATGCCAACGCTGCCGGGTGGGCTGAGTACCGCTTTGGTGCCGGACGAGACTTTTCTCACATGGCCATGCTCACCATCGGTACGGGAGTGGGCGGCGCGATTATCAGCGATGGTCGACTCTTTCGCGGCGGATTTGGGGTGGGAGCGGAACTGGGACACGTCAGAGTGGTTGCGGAGGGGCGCGAGTGCGGGTGTGGGGCTCGCGGGTGCATCGAGCAGTACGGCTCGGGCCGCGCGCTTCTCGGATTTGCCGCTGAGGTCTCGCACGATCCCGACGTGGGGGGCGCTCTGGCCGCTGTTCGCCGGAGCGACGGCACCATTGACTCTGCAGATCTTCGCTCTCTCCTCACGGATCTCGACCCAGGGGCTCTCAAGGCCCTCGGGGTGTTGGGCGACTGGCTCGGACAGGCGTGCGCCAGCTTGGACGCCGTCCTCGACCCTGAGGTTTTTGTGATTGGGGGAGGCGTTTCCGTTGCGGGTGCGCATCTGTTGACACCCATTCGAGACGCCTTCCTGCGAAACATGTCGGCCCACGGGTTCCGACCTGAACCCGAGTTCCGGATCGCTGAGATGACCAATGACGCCGGACTCGTGGGAGCGGCCGACCTCGCCCGCCGGCATGCGTTCCGTGACGACTAGTGAACGACGCGCGTTAGGCTTCACTGTGCACATTTTTGTGAAGGGCGCCCCATGATTTATTGGTTCATGAAGAACATCGTTATTGGCCCCCCGGTTCGCGCTATCTTCCGTCCGTGGTCTCTGGGAGTGGCGAATGTGCCGTCTTCCGGGCCCGTGATTATCGCGAGCAATCACATTTCTTTTGTCGACTCGGTCTTCATTCCGCTTCTCATGCCGCGGCGCATGGTTTTTCTTGCTAAGAGCGATTACTTTCGCGGTCGTGGACTCAAGGGGCTCCTGACGCGGCTCTTTTTTGTTGCCATCGGAATGCTTCCGATGGACCGTTCCGGCGGCAAGGCCTCGGAGGCCTCACTCAACACGGGACTCGAGGTGCTGAACGAGGGTGGAGTTTTGGGCATTTATCCCGAGGGAACGCGCAGTCCCGACGGCAATCTCTACCGCGGTCGAACGGGTGTCGCGCGCATGGTTCTCGAGGCGGGCGTGCCCGTTATCCCTGTCGCCGTTGTCGACACGAACAAGGTGATGCGCGTGGGGTCAAACCGCCCACACGTTCACCGCGTTGGCGTGATTTACGGCAAACCGCTCGACTTTAGCCGCTATGCCGGACTTGAGGGTGACCGCTTTATTCTGCGTTCCGTCACCGACGAAATCACCTATGAGATTGCTCGACTGGGTGGCCAGCAGTACGTGGACGTTTATGCCTCGAGCGTGCGTCAAAAAGCAGCCACCGTTTCTTAGATAGTCTTAAAACGATGAGTGATTCCCAGGCCGCTTCTGCGGCAGATCCCGCAATGCTTGCCGGCCTCGAGGCGTGGCGCGCCCTGCCCATTAAGCAGCAGCCCGATTGGCAAGATCTCGATGAGGTGACTCGTGCGAGTGCCACGCTCGCCGGCCTCCCGCCGCTGGTGTTTGCCGGCGAGGTAGACACGCTCCGGACTCGATTGGCCGATGCGGCGGCCGGGAACGCCTTCCTCCTCCAGGGCGGAGATTGCGCAGAGACTTTTGCGGGTGCGACGGCGGACCAGATTCGCAACCGCGTCAAAACCGTGCTGCAGATGGCCGTTGTCCTGACCTACGCCGCAGAGATGCCCGTGATCAAGATGGGTCGCATGGCCGGGCAGTTCGCCAAGCCGCGTTCGAGCGACACAGAGACGCGCGACGGCGTGACTCTGCCGGCCTACCGCGGTGACATTGTGAACGGCTATGACTTCACCCCGGAGTCGCGCCGGGCAAACCCCCAGCGCATGATCGACGGGTACCACACGGCCGCCGCCACGCTCAACCTCATCCGCGCCTTCACGCAGGGTGGGTTCGCCGATCTGCGCGAGGTGCACAGCTGGAATAAAGGATTTGCGCAGAACCCCATTAACGCTCGCTACGAACAGCTTGCGCGGGAAATTGATCGTGCGATTAACTTCATGACCGCAATCGGTGCTGACTTTGAAGCGCTGAAGCGCACCGAGTTCTACGTGAGTCACGAGGCGCTGCTGATGGACTACGAGCGACCGATGACCCGCATCGACTCGCGTACCTCGCAGCCGTACAACACGTCCGCTCACTTCGTGTGGATTGGAGAACGCACGCGTGATCTGGACGGCGCGCACGTTGATTTCCTCTCACGGGTCCGCAACCCCATTGGCGTGAAACTTGGCCCCACAACGTCTGCGGACGATCTCCGCGCCCTGGTCGAGAAGCTCGACCCCGAGCGCGAGCCCGGCCGCCTCACCTTCATCACCCGCATGGGAGCGGGAACAATTCGCGATGCGCTGCCACCGCTGCTTGAGGCCATCAAGTCCACCGACGCGACGCCACTCTGGATCACCGACCCGATGCACGGGAACGGAATGACCACCCCCAATGGTTTCAAGACGCGACGGTTTGACGACGTGGTTGACGAAGTCAAGGGATTCTTTGAATCTCACCGGGCTTCCGGAACCTTCCCCGGTGGAATTCATGTTGAGCTCACAGGCGACGATGTTACGGAGTGCTTAGGCGGGTCAGAAGACATCGACGAGGCCACGCTCGCCACACGCTACGAGTCGCTGTGCGATCCGCGACTCAACCACAAGCAGTCTCTCGAGCTCGCCTTCCTTGTTGCTGAAGAGCTCAGTCGGCGCTAGACCTGGCCCGCGCCAGAAATCGGTTCGCGGTTGGTGCGCCGCGCTACTCGGGACCGTTGATGACGATGGTTGACCCGCGCTTGGCGCTTCCCGAGGCGGGATTTTGCGTGATCACCGGCACATACTGTTGAAGATTGGGAGCGATGTTGGACGAGTAGCCGAATCCTGCCGCCTGCAAGACTTGAGCCGCCTCGGAAATGGTCATGTTCAACACGTCTGGCACGGCCACGAGGTCTTCGCCCTTCGAGATCACGACGTTCACCGAGTCCCCGGGGGAGAGCCCTTCAGCGGGCACGTCAACGCGCACGATGTTGCCCTTGGCAATCGTGTCACTGAACTCTTCCGAGGCGGCAACAGGTTTGAGCCCGGCCGCCTGAAGCGTCGCAAACCCGTCGGTCTGAGGCGCGTTCGTGACGTCGGGCAGCGGTCCGGCGGATACGACGAAGACGACAGTGCCGCCCTCGGGATAGGTCTCGGCAAGATCGTTGCCGTCACTGCCGCGGGCCAACATGACAGTGTCCTTGGCAACGTCGCCGGAGAACCTCAGGATGGGCGTACCCACGACGAATCCGGTTTTCTCGGCCAGTTCGATTGCCTGCGCCTCAGTGAGCCCAATAAACACCGGCGTGGGTATCATCTTGGGCCCCAAGGAAATCAGCACGGTGATTTCTGAACCCCGAGGTGCCTGGGTGCCGCCGGCGGGTGTGGTGTCGACAACCATGCCCGCCGGGATGTCAATCGAATAGACCTCGTCTGTCGTGGTCGTGAAGCCCTGCGACGTGATGAGGGTGGTGGCCTGCTCGGGGGACATGCCCGCGGTACGGGGCACACCGACGAGGGCGCCGGGACCAGCTCCGAAGAACCACCCCAGCCCACCTGCCAGTGCCGCAACGAGAACCACCGAAATCAGGACGATCAACCCTCGGCGCCGACGGCGCGTACTGAGCAGTGCGAGCGAGGCAACGGGTGACTCTCCGGTCGCGTTGTTGCGCGGAATCACGCGCGTCACTTCGGCTGTGGTGGAGGTGGTGGCCGGCATCACCATGGTCTGCTGAGTGGAGGCGCTGGGGTTTTCGCCGAGAATCTCCTTTTCTACCGCCTGCAACTGCTCGTGCATGCGTCGCGCATCCGCCGGCCGCTTCTCCGGGTCGCGTTCGGTGCTCCAGCGCACGAGTTGGTCGAGGGAATCAGGAACGGTGGGTACCCGACCCGAGGGGAGGGGGACCTGGTCGTTGGCGTGTTGGTAGGCCACCTGCATGGGCTGCTCGCCCTGGAACGGCTGTTCACCGGTGAGCATTTCAAAGAGCATGATGCCGGCAGCGTAGATGTCACTCCGGGCGTCGGCGACACCGCGGGTGAGCAGCTCGGGGGAGAGGTAGGCAATGGTTCCCAACAGGGCTTGCCCGGAGGCCGTGTTTGCCGTTGTCGCGCGAGCCAGGCCAAAGTCGCCGATCTTGATCCGACCATCGTCGGCGAGGAGCACGTTTTCTGGCTTCACGTCGCGGTGCACAATTCCGGCCTCGTGCGCTGCAGCGAGGCCGCGCAGCACTGAATCCATCACATCGACCGTCTGCTCAGGCGTGAGCTTGCCAAAGTCTTTGAGCAAATCGCGGAGGGTGATTCCCGGCAGGTACTCCATGACGAGGTAAGCCATGTCCGAGTCCTGGCCCTGGTCGAATACGCTCACCACGTTGGGGTGTGCTAGGCGGGCCGCCGAACGAGCTTCCTGAATGAAGCGCATTCGAAAGGCGCTGTCGTCGGCCAAGTGCCCGTGCATGATTTTGACGGCAACTTGTCGCTCGAGTCGCAGGTCAGTGGCCAGATAAACCGTCGCCATGCCGCCGCGGGCGATGCGCGAATCGACCTGATAGCGTCCGTCGATAAGACGACCGATCATCGCATCCGAATCCGACTGTGCCACAAGCCAAATCCTACGAACGTAGGGCTACTTTTCGGGTGTGAAACACCGGGGCTCAAGCGAGTGCAGCAATTTCGCTCATGACCTGTCGGTTGGGCACGACGAGTCGTTGTCCCACAATGAGACGGCTCGACGGACCAAGCCCGTTGGCTGACATGAGCGCTCGGGGCTGCACACCGTGCGCCCGAGCTATGGCTTCGAGAGTGTCACCCGTGGCGACGCGATATCGCACAACGGTGTCGATCCGGTCGTGCTCCGCGGTGCCTGATGTGCTGCGGGGGATATTGAGCCGTTGGCCGGCAAAAATGAGTGTGCGCCAACTCAGACCGTTTGCGGCGAGGAGTTCGACAGACGAGACTCCAAACGACGCGGCTATGGAGGAGACCGTGTCGCCCTCGCGCACTTCGTAGCTGCCGTTGCGGCTCGTGGTGCGCGGCGTGTTTTCGCTCGCGCTCATGGCTGCGCGAGGGGATTGGGGCGAGTCCTTGTGTCCCTGCTGGGGGGTATCGGGCGAGTCCGCCGCGAGGGCTTCGGCATTGATGCCAAAAATGAGACTCGTGATCGTGGCCACAGCCGCGGGGAGGGCCAGCATGTTGCGCCGACGCGCGCGGGTGGTGCGGGGCATGCGCGTCTCCTTCCGGCCGATTTACTTCAGGTGCAACATGAAGTTTTAAGTTCACGCGGTATGCATTTACATAGACTTTAGACTCACCCGGTATGCATTTATGCAATATGTCCACTCGGCGTGTCGAATCCGTGCGTTGTCACTGCGCAACGAGACGTGGCAGAGTGGAGGAGTGGTAGCAGCACCCGAGTGGCTCACGGTTCCGGACCTCGTTGACCTTCTGAACTTGCCTCAGAGTCGAGTCCGCCGATTGATTGAGGATCGCCACCTCGTCGGCATTCGCCGTGACGGCATCCTCAGCGTGCCCGCCCTGTTTATTCGAGACGGCGCACCTCTCCCTGAGCTACGGGGCACGCTTCATCTGTTAGCAGATGCTGTGTTCTCGGATGAGGAGGCTGTGCAGTGGCTCATCGGGGTAGATGACAGTTTGGGCTGTTCGCCGATTGACGCACTGCGGGCGGGTCGAAAAACCGAGGTTCGACGGATTGCCCAGGCCCTCGGTTAGTTCCGAAGTCCGGGCACATCTGGCGAGGAAGAACTAGGCAGATCGCGCGGTGACTATCTGCGCGATGTCGCCGAGAGCCGCGCGCACGTCATCGGCTACGGGCGCATCGGCAAGTGCTGCGTGTGCCTGTGCCAGATGCTCGGAGATCATTCGCTCAACGGCTTCCTCGGCGCCCACGTTGCGAAGCATCAGTTGAATCTCGGCAACGCGCGCGGGGGAGAGGTGATCATCGCCGAGACCCGCGAGCGACGTTGTGGCCTCACCCAGGCGTGACTCCGCAATGGCAATGAGCGCGGTTCGCTTACCTTCGCGGAGGTCATCGCCCACGGGCTTGCCGGTCTGCGCTTCGTCCCCAAAGACTCCGAGTAGGTCGTCGCGTAGCTGGAAGGCAATTCCCAGAGGAAGCCCAAATCGTGACAGCCCATCGAGAACTTCTTGATCCGCACCCCCGAGCGCCGCCCCGATTCTGAGGGGAGCCTCAATCGAATACTTTGCTGACTTGAACGTGACCACGCGGATAGCTCGGTCGAGGGCGGTGTCTGCTTCGACAACAGGCCAGGCGACCTCCTCGACAATGTCGAGGTATTGACCCACGGTGACGTCCCGCCGCATGTTGTTGAACTCCGCGCGGGCTCGGCGACCTGCGGGGCCCTGTCCGGCAATGCCGGCAGTGACAAGTTCGTCGCTAAAGGCCAGCAGAAGGTCGCCAAAGAGTAGCGCCGACGACACTCCGAAACGGTCGGCGTCGCCCGCGTATCCGCTCCGCAGATGAAGCGCGTCGAAGGCGCGGTGTGCCGAGGGCTTGCCGCGGCGGGTATCGGATCTATCCATGATGTCGTCGTGAACAAGCGCCGCGGCATGGAAGAATTCGAGGCCAGCTGCCACAGCGATGGCATTCGTCTCGTCGGGGCCGCCGGGAGATGACGAAGTTGCGCTCGCGAATCCCACCAGGGTGCAGATCGCTCGGAAGCGTTTTCCGCCCGTAAGGAACGCCCGGGTTTGCTCAATGAACACTTCTGCCTCGCTGCCCATGTGGGACAGTGACTTCTCGGCATCCGAAATGAACGATGCAATTCTGTCGTTGGTGGCAAGCACCCATCTCTCGGCATTCAGCACTTTCCTACCCTACCTAGCGTGAGAGGGGTTACACTTCTTGTCTAAGCACAAAAACGACACTCGAGGGAGGCGCACTGTGCCACTGTCTGAGCATGAGCAACGACTTCTCGACGAGATGGAACGCAACCTCTACGGAGGCAAGGCCGACGTTCATCCGGCGAGGCCCGCGGGGCGTCCGTCTTACCGCTCGCTGGTCCTCGGCATCATTGTCCTCTTGGCCGGAATCGTCGTCCTCATCGTGGGTGTCACCAGCCAGCTGATTGTCGTTGGCGTGATTGGGTTTGCCGTCATGTTCGCCGGCGCGGTCTTTGCCGCGAGACCAGGCAAGGCGGGAGAGGCCGGCTCACCGCGCGCTCAATCGAAGGGCGGCACGCGATCTCGCTCGAGTTTTATGCAGCGCATGGAACAGCGATGGGACGGCAACCAGGAGAATCGCCTCTAGAGCGTCCCCTCGACACTGGAAGTCACGGTTCGCCGACACGAGGACTAACTCACCCGTGATGCACATGACACACCCCTAGGCCAAAGGCCCGGCTCATGCCGGGCCTTTTATTGTGCGTTCACCGTCGCACTCCAGTCGTGTCGCGGTTCCGCAGCCGACCGCTTTGTCGTGTCTGAGAATTTTTCCTCCACCCAATTGACCCAGTAAAATCAAGCCAAATTGACGCATCAATCAGAAAATTTGCACTTTTGCATAGATTTGTGGTTGAAAGTGGAGTAAAGTGGAAATGTAGTCCTCGTCAGGCCGTGTGATCAAGGAGGTGCGCACCATGTTCCTAGGAACCCACGCGCCCAAACTTGATGACAAAGGACGGGTTATCCTGCCCGCCAAGTTCCGCGCCGAACTCGCCGCAGGTTTAGTCCTCACCCGGGGCCAAGAAAACTGCCTTTACGTTTTCAGCGAGGCCGAGTTCGGTGAGCTGAACGACCGTATTCGGCAAGCACCCGTCACCAGCCGGGCAGCCCGAGATTTTCTCCGTGTGTTTCTCTCGGGAGCGAGCGATGAAACGCCCGACGCTCAGAACCGCATCACGATTCCTCAGGTCTTGCGGGATTACGCAGGGCTTCGCCGCGACCTGACCGTGATCGGTGCGGGCAACCGCATCGAGATTTGGGACGCCGAAGCCTGGGCCACATACCTTGCCGACCACGAGGCCGCGTTCGCTCATACGTCGGAGGAGGTGATTCCCGGACTCTTCTAGCCACAGCGGCGGACCCCCAGCCATTGCTCCCTGAGGCACCTTCCCCGGTATCAGGTCGACATGGATGGGAATCCGTCCCGGTGGACGGAACCCGGGTATGAGATATGGACATTCGCTCAATCCACACTCCGGTCATGAAAGACCGAACTCTCGAACTCTTGGCTCCGGCACTCGGCGCCGAAGGTGCTGTCGTCATTGACGCAACCCTCGGCATGGGCGGACACAGCGAGGCAATTCTCGAGCGGTTTCCCACCGTTCGCGTGATTGGACTCGACAGGGACGTTGAGGCACTCGCTCTCGCCCGTGAGCGTCTCGAACGCTTTGCCTCGCGAATTCACTTGGTTCACTGCGTGTATGACGAGATCGCGGTCTCGTGGCACGCCACGGGCTGGCCCGCTCCGCAAGGAATTCTGTTCGACCTCGGTGTCTCGTCACTCCATCTCGACGAGAAAGAGCGCGGGTTTGCCTACGCCCAGGATGCCCCTCTGGATATGCGCATGGACACGAGCGACGACACAACGGCGGCCGACATCCTCGCCGAATACGACGAAGCACGCCTGCGGCGCATTTTCGAAACGTATGGCGAGGAAAAGCTGTCGGCGCGCTATGCCCGGGCAATTGTGGCGGAGCGTCGGGAGAGGCCCATTGTGCGATCTGGTCACCTTGTGGCCATTTTGCAGTCGGCAACGCCGGCCGCGCTCAGTAATGCCGGTCATCCGGCAAAACGGGTGTTTCAGGCATTGCGCATTGAGGTAAACGCCGAGCTCGAGGTTCTGGAACGCGCGATCCCCAGGGCTATCGACATCTTGGGCCTCAACGGGCGAATCGTCGTGATGTCCTACCAGTCTCTTGAAGACAAGATCGTCAAGGCGGCCCTAGCGCGACGCTGTGAAACTCAGGCTCCCGCAGATCTGCCTGTTGTGCCCGAGCACTTGCTGCCACAGATGCGACTGGTCACACGCGGAGCGGAGAAGGCGGATGACGCCGAGCGAGCGCGGAATCCTCGTTCCATTCCCGTGCGCTTGCGCGCGGCCGAACGCATTAGGGACGCAGCATGAGCATGGCCCGACCGATGGTAAACGCACTCACCACGCCACGCCCCGTGAGTCCCGTGCCGACCCGTGCGCTCCGCGTGGTTTCGCCCAGTGTGGTGCGCAGGCGACGCCCCAAAATCTTCTTCGCCATTGTCACGGTCATCACCATCTTCATCATCATTGTCGCCCAGATTCTGCTCAGTGTTTCGCTGCAGAGTGGCGCCTATGAGATTGCCGGGCTACAGCGCAACGTCAAGGAACTCGGGCGCACGTACCAGTCGGCGACGCAGGATCTCAACCGAATGACGTCGCCCCAGAACATTGCACAGAGTGCCGAGGTCCTCGGCATGGTGGGGAATAGCAATCCGGCATATCTGCGGCTCTCTGATTCACTGGTCACGGGTGCTGCCACTCCAGCGGGAGGAAGCACCCTTTTTGCACAGGGAAATCTGGTCCCCAACGCGATGCTCGCTGAGGTCATTGCAGAGCGCGAAGCGGCCGCTCGGGCAGCGGCACAGGCGGCAGCGACTCAGGCGAGCGCGGAGGCGTCGAGAACCACTGTCGGCAATGGGGCGCCGGGCAGCGCGCCAGCGCCACTTTCGCCCGTCGTCGCGGTACCTTCGCCACAGGGACTGCCGAGCCCCGCAACCCGCTAGCCCTCAGGACTATCGTGAAAACAAGAATCAACCGCCGTCGCGTAGCGATGTCGTTCGCGGTGATCGTGATCATTGCCGGATTTTTCGTCGCCCGCTTGGTTGACATTCAGATTATGGGGGCGGCCGCCTATAACGAGGCTTCGACGGGAAAAATGTCGATTCCGGAAACGATCTATGGAACGCGTGGCGACATCGTCGACAGCCAAGGGAAAGTGCTGGCTACCGAGCGCATGACATACGATGTCACCATTTCGCCCAGGAACGCCAAGGAGTTCTCACGAACCACAGACGCGGGCGAGATTAGCATCACGCCTCAAATGGCCGCCAAAGAAATTGGGGCGCTCACCGGCCAGTCCGCGGACGACATCATCAGCATCATTAATGATGCATTGGCGGAAGACCCCAGCTCAGACTTTGCCTATGTTGCCAAGGGTGTCGACGTGGACGCTTTCACGCAAATCAAGGCGCTCGACGTCCCGTGGATTTACTTCGAACAGAACCCGGATCGGGCTTACCCGAACGGTGCCGTAGCCGGAAACATCCTTGGCTATGTGGGCTCCGACGGTACTCCTCTGGCCGGGCTAGAACTGGGTTCCGAAGAGTGCGTGGGTGGGGTCAACGGTTCGCAATCGTATGCCCGCGGAGCCGACGGGGTGCGCATTCCCGGTAGCACCGTGGTCACCGAGGCGGCCAAGAACGGCTCAACGCTCAAGCTCACCATCGATTCAGATGTGCAGTGGTTTGCGCAACAGACACTCGCGGCCACGGCGAGCGCGGAGAACGCGAAGTGGGGAATGACGGTTGTGATGGAGGTCGAAACGGGTCGGCTTCTTGCCGTGGTCGACTACCCCACTTTTGACCCCAACAACATTGATGCCTACCCGTCCGAGGATCTGGGATCGCGGGCCTTCACCAGTCCCTATGAACCGGGGTCAACGATGAAGACGCTTACGGCCGCGTCCCTCGTGGATGCCGGGGTGGTAGATCCTCTCACCCCCATGAGGTCGCCCCAGTTCATTGAATTTGACAACGGTGCGCGGTTCAAGGACTGGGGTCCTCACCCGGCGAATTTGACGCTTCAGGGCGTACTCACCTGGTCGTCAAACACGGGAATCGCGCAACTCGGGGCGTTGTTGGATCCTGAAAGTCGTTATGACTCAATGGCGAAGTTTGGCTTGGGTGAAACCACCGCCGTGGAGTTCCCGGGTGAGTCAGCCGGACTTCTGCGGTCGTGGGACCAGTGGGACAACCAGTCGTTCTACACGATGTTTTTTGGGCAGGGACTTACGCTCACGTCGATCCAGATGGCCAGCGCCTACGCCGCAATAGGGAACGACGGCGTTCGTCAGCCCGTCACCCTGGTTGATAGTTGCATTGACGCGAATGGAAACACAGCCAAGCCGTCGCTACCTGAGCCCGTGCAGGTGGTTTCGGCGCAGACCGCACGCACCACGGTCGACATGCTCGAGAACGTGGTGACACACGGCTGGCTCAGCGAGGTTCTTTCTGTTCCCGGTTACCGCATCGCGGCCAAAACGGGCACCGCAGAGCAGTCTGATGGCGCGGGTGGATACTCAGATCAATTCATTGTTTCTCTGGCAGCCATGTTCCCGGCGGAAAACCCCCAGTTCGTTGTTCTGACGTCACTCGCATCCCCCGATTCAAACAGCAGCGCCTCGATTGTTCCCGGTGTCAATAACCTGATCAAACAAATCATCAAGACGCGGGAGATTCAGCCGTCGTCGGGCCAGCCGATTGACTATGCGGACTACTACTAGGCTCGAAACAATCGGTTGAAGGGAATGAGATGTCTGCCGACGGCGTGACACCAAGACCGAGCCGAGTTTCTGCGAAGCCCGTGTCGACGCTCGCCACAGAGTTAGGCTGGCGAGGATCCGCGCTCGACAGTGTGGTCGCGTTGGGGGTCACCGGTTCGTCGCACCGGGTGCTTCCGGGTGACCTGTTCTTCGCGGTTCCGGGTGCTCGTCGTCACGGTGCGGAATATGTGGCGCAGGCAGCGGCCGCCGGCGCCGTGGCTATTGTGACCGATGCGCAGGGAGAAAGCCACAGCGGGGGAACCGGTCTTCCGGTCCTTGTCTCTTCTGATCCGCGCAAAGACTTGGGGCTGGCGGCCGCTGTCATCTTCGGGACCAACCAGACGTCGATGACAACCTTCGGTGTCACCGGCACAAACGGCAAGACGACCGTTGCCTATCTGCTTCACGCCCTCCTGAGACAGCTCGGCGTCTCGACAGGACTCAGTTCGACGTCCGAACGCATTGTTGCTGGCACTAAGTTCTCCTCAGGCCTCACCACCCCTGAAGCCGACGAAATCCACGCACTGTTGTCGGTTATGGCTGAGGCAGGCGTGTCCCACGCCGTGCTGGAGGTTTCAGCGCACGCACTCACCCGGCAGCGCGTTTCGGGCGTGCACTTTGACGTGGTGGCGTTTACGAACTTTAGCCATGACCACCTTGACGACTACGCAACCATGGAGGATTACTTCCTGGCCAAGGCCGATTTGTTTGACGGCGTGCGAGCAGCGCGCGGCGTGATTTGCGTCGACGACGTGTGGGGTCGACGCCTCGCGGACTCAGCGGATATTCCCGTTGTGACGGTGGCATCGTCCACGAGCGGTGATGCCGTCACTGCCGACTGGCGCGTTGGAGTGACCGCCACCACCCTGTCGTCGACATCTTTTGTGCTCGAGGCGCCCAACGGCGAGACGCTTGCGGCCACGGTGCCACTGGTGGGGGATTTCTCGGCAACCAATGCTGCGATCGCCATCGTGATGCTTGTGGAGAGCGGATTTTCGCTGAACGACATCGGATTGAGTTTGGGGACAACGGCAACGATTGAGGTTTTTGTGCCCGGTCGCGCCGAGATTGTCTCCGGTGACACCGGGCCGACCTTTTTCGTGGATTACGGCCACACCCCCGAGGCCTTCGCGCGCACACTCAGTTCGCTGCGCGCCCTCACTCCGGGGCGACTCACCATGGTGTTTGGCGCCGACGGTGACCGAGACACCACCAAGCGTGCCGACATGGGACGCATCGCGGCCACGGCTGCCGATGTCGTGGTCATTACGGATTTTCACCCGCGAACTGAGGATCCCGCCGCAATCCGTGCCGCCCTCATGCGCGGTGCTACTGAGGCCGACTCCGGCGCACAGCTTCACGAAATTGCCGATCAGCGAGAGGCTGTGAGGTTTGCCCTCGTGGGGGCCCAATCCGGCGACACGATTCTCTATGCTGGCCCAGGGCACGAGGACTACCAAGAAATCAACGGCACCAAGATTCCCTATAACGCCCGCGAGGATGTTCGCCTTGCGCTGCGGGAGGCCGGCTGGCCACCAAGAGAGGCGCACCAATGATTTCCCTGACGCTCGGCGAAATTGCCGACATTATCGGCGGGCGCCTCTTCAGTCCGGCCGGGAATCTCGACGCGGGCCTTTCGCTGAGTGGACAGGTCGACACGGACTCACGAGAACTTGTTACTGGTGACATTTTCTTTGCCAAGCCGGGAGAATTCACCGACGGGTGGAACTTCATCGGTAGTGCGCGGGATGCCGGCGCCGCTCTGGTTGTCGCTGAGCGGGAATCCGAGGTCGATATCCCGCACATCATTGTTGCGGATGTGGTTGTCGCCTTGGCCGATCTCGCTCGAGAAGTCGTGGCCAGAGTGCGCCGCAGCGGACAACTCACCGTGATTGGCATCACCGGGTCGAACGGCAAGACAACCACCAAGAACCTGGTCGGCGCCCTGTGCCAGCGATTGGGCCCGACGGTTCTCGCCAAGGCATCTTTCAACAACGAGGTGGGGGCACCTCTCACCATGTTGCGCGTTGAGCACGACACCCGCTACCTCGTTCTCGAACTGGGCGCCAGTGGCATTGGGCACATTGCACGGCTCACCGATATTGTGGCCCTCGACATCGGGGTCGTACTCATGGTGGGGCTGGCCCACGCGGGGGAGTTCGGTGGTTTTGAGCGCACCGTAATCGCCAAGACGGAACTCGTCCGCGGCATTATTCCCGGGGGCACGGCAGTTTTAAATGCCGACGACCCGAACGTGGCCGCCATGGCAACCGTTTCACCCGATGCCGTCGTGTGGTTTGGTCGCGGAACGGCAGCTCAGGTGCGCGCCACGAGTGTTGACACCACCCTGTCCGGAACCACGTTCGAGTTGGTAGCCGCCGATGGTTCTGAGTCACGGGCGGTCTTTCCCGTTATCGGCGAGCACCACGTAATGAACGCGCTGGCGATGGCCGCGGTTGCCGGAATTCTCGGGGCACCGCTTTCGCTTGTCGTTGAAGTCTTGGCCTCCACCACCCGCGCGGAACGCTGGCGCATGGAAGTGTTGGGCGGTAAGGGTGTGGTCGTCATCAACGACGCGTACAACGCCTCACCGGATTCGATGGCGGCGGCGCTACGAACCCTTGCCCGCCTGGGTGATGGCTCGAACCGGCGCATCGCGGTGCTTGGCGAGATGAGTGAACTGGGCGAATTCTCGGGCGAGGAACACGACGCCATTGCTCTTCTGGTGGTCCGGCTGAATGTCGACGTCCTCGTGGTTGTGGGTGCCGGCGCGCGCCGACTGTTCATCTCGAGCATCAACGAGGGTTCGTGGGCAGGGGAGAGCGTCTACTTCGAAACCTCGGACGAGGCATACGATTACCTCATGACGATTTTGCGCGATAACGACATCGTGCTCGTCAAATCTTCGAATTCAGCCGAACTGCGCTTTCTCGGCGACAAGCTGGGGGAGACCTTCGCGTGATCACCCTGATGGTTGCCGGAGCGATTTCGATGTTTCTGTCGCTCCTCGCCACGCCTCTGTTCGCCCGGCTTTTTCGCTATATCGGTTGGGGGCAGTACATCCGCGATGACGGCCCCAAAGAGCACCACGTAAAAAAGGGCACCCCCACAATGGGGGGCATCGTCATCATCTTCAGTACGGTGGTGGGGTACTTCGTTGCGTGCTGGATCACGGGCAACAGCGTTGAGCTGTCGCCCCTGCTGGTGCTGTTCATGATGTTGGGTCTCGGACTTGTGGGATTCATCGATGACTTCATCAAGACACACCGCAAGAACACGCTTGGCCTGAACGGATACTTCAAGGTTTTGGGACAGGTTATTGTCGCGGTGGCTTTTGGGTTTCTTGCCATCAACTTTCCCGATGAGAACGGGCTGACGCCAGCGACAGCTCACATCTCTTTCTTGCGCGACTTTGAATTCTCTTTCCTGTCGTGGGGGCTGGTGATCGGATCCATCGCGTTTGCCCTCTGGGTGGTGATCATGGTGACGAGCACCTCGAACGCCGTGAATCTCGCCGACGGGCTCGATGGTTTGGCTTCCGGCTCTGCAATCTTTGTTGCCGGTTCGTTTGTCATCATCAACTTCTGGCAGTTCAGTCAGTCGTGCTTCCGACCCGCCCTCGACCCGGACGTTGCTTACAAGTGTTACGACGTGCGCGATCCCATCGACATCGCGATAATTGCTGCGGCCATCGCGGGAAGTCTCATCGGATTCCTCTGGTGGAACACCTCACCGGCAAAGATTTTTATGGGCGACACCGGCTCGCTGGCCATCGGCGGTGCGCTGGCCGCCCTCGCCATCCTGAGTCAGACCGAGTTGCTGTTGATTATTCTTGCGGGTCTGTTTGTGATGGAGACCGGCTCGGTGATTATGAATAGGACCTACTTTAAATTGACGAAGGGGAAGCGGATCTGGTTGGCCAGCCCCATTCATCACCACTTCGAGATTAAAGGCTGGGCCGAGATTACTGTCGTTGTGCGTTTCTGGATCATCTCGGGGCTGTTCGCCGCGATTGGTGTGGGTGCGTTCTACCTCGAGTGGCTTTCGAGATAGTCGCCGTGCCCACAGACCTCAACCTTCTGACGAGTTGGTACTCCGACTGGCGGGGGCTCCGTGTCCTCGTGGCCGGCGCTGGGGTGACAGGCTTTGCGGTTGCCGACACGTTGGCTGAACTGGGCGCACGCGTGGTCATCGCCACCGACGCCATCGACTCCCTGCGCGCAAATATGTGCGAGGTCATCGGTGTCGACGTGGCCCTCACCACATCGAGCGACCCCGTTCCGCCGGGAGTCTCGGATTTTGACGCCGAGGTGATGATTGTCTCGCCGGGCTATGCGCCGCACCATCCGCTTGTTCGCTGGGCGAACGAGCGCGGTATCGCCATCTGGGGTGACATCGAACTGGCGTGGCGGGTGCGCGACAAGGTGCGCGTAGCCGACTGGATTCTCGTCACCGGCACAAACGGAAAGACAACGACCACGCAACTGACGGCGGCAATGTTGGCCGAAGCCGGGCATCGCGTTGCGCCGTGCGGCAACATCGGAGTGTCGGTTCTTGACGCGGTGCGCGACCCAGCGGGTTTCGAGGTCTACGTGGTTGAACTGTCAAGCTTTCAGCTGCACTATGCCTCGGGGCTCCAACCCTATTCGGCCGTGTGCCTCAACATTGCCGAAGATCACCTGGACTGGCACGGATCGATGGAGGCGTACATCGGCGCGAAGGCGCGCGTGTATTCCCACACACGTGTCGCCTGCGTGTACAACCGAGCCGACGCACACACGCTGGCCATGGTCGAACAGGCCGAGGTTGTCGACGGGGCCCGTGCGATTGGCATCGGTCTCGATACCCCCGGACTGTCAGATCTGGGAATCGTCGACGGCATTCTGTGTGATCGCGCGTTCCTCGACGATCGCCGCGACCGCGCTCTCGAGTTGACGACGATCGACGAGCTTCGAGAACACGGTCTCGCCTCACCCCACATCGTGGTCGATATTCTCGCGGCGGCTGCGCTGGCGCGCTCTTACGGCGTCTCCCCGGAAAACATCTCGGCCGCCCTGTCAACGTTCACGTTGGATGAGCACCGCTATGAGACGGTGGCGACGCGTGGCGGTGTGACATGGATTGATGATTCGAAAGCCACGAACCCGCATGCGGCCGATGCCGCGCTGCGGGCAAATGAGTCGGTCGTCTGGATTGTGGGCGGACTGCTCAAGGGTGTCAACATCGATGCGCTCGTCGAACGTCACGCGTCTCGCCTGCGCGCAGCGGTAATTGTCGGTCGCGAACGAAATCTGATCCACGACGCGTTCGGGCGACACGCGCCGGAACTCCACGTGGTCGATATCGATACGGATGACACTAGTGAGGTCATGGCGTTAGCCGTTCGCGCGGCCGGTGCCTTGGCTGTTGAGGGCGACGTTGTTCTGCTGGCGCCGGCCGCGGCATCACTGGATCAATTCGCAGACTATGCGGAACGTGGACGTCTCTTTCGCGAGGCGGTTCTGTCACAGATAGGAGGTGAGGCGGATGACGAGTCCGCCTCGCGCCAAAGCTAAACCTTCGGGGGAACAGCGCGTTCGTGCGAAGCGGCCCTCGCTCGGCGCCGTCTTCCGTGCCGATTCATCGAACTACTACATGCTTCTGGGGACGACGCTTCTGCTCGTCTTTATCGGGCTCATCATGGTGCTCTCGGCATCATCGGTTGACTCGTACCTCTCGGACAACAACTTCTTTATGGGATTTCTCCGACAGGGCGCGTATGCCATAGCCGGTATTCCCCTGATGCTGCTGGCAAGCCGGGTGCCGCCGAGTTTCTGGCGTCGATGGGCGCGAATCGGTGTGCTCATCGGCATCGGATTTCAGCTGCTTGTGGTCTACACGCCGCTCGGCGTTGATTCGGGCGGAAACCGAAACTGGCTGGCCATCGGAGACTTCACGTTTCAGCCTGCAGAGCTTCTCAAGCTCGCTCTCGCCGTCTGGCTGGGAATCATGCTTCCCGTTGCGATGGATCGCTACGGCGCAACGTGGCGAGTGCTGCGCCCGCTTATTCCCGCCCTCATCATTGTGGGACTCGTGCTCGTGGGCGGCGACCTGGGTACCGTGCTCATCATGTTCCTCATGACGCTGGCGGCCCTCTACTTTGCGGGCGTGGGCTGGAAGTTCATGATGGTGCCGATTGGCCTCGGCGCCTTGGGTGTTTTTGCCATGTCCGTGCTCAGCCCCAACCGGATGGCACGTATTTTGTCATTTCTCGGTGCCCCCTGCGTTGATGATTCGGGCGCCTGTTGGCAGCCGCTGCACGGAACGTGGGCCCTGGCGAGCGGGGGAATTTTCGGTGTGGGGCTGGGTCATTCCCGGGCGAAGTGGTCGTGGCTGCCGGCCGCCGATAACGACTACATCTTTGCCATTGTGGGTGAGGAGCTTGGCCTCATCGGTGCCGTGGTTGTGATTGCCCTGTTTATCGCCCTCACGGTCATCTTCCTGCGCATCATTCGGGCCGCCGAAGACGACACAACGCGCATCATTTCCGGAACCATCATGGTCTGGCTCGTGGGTCAAGGCTTCTTGAACATTGCCGTCGTGCTGGGTCTGATGCCGGTCCTCGGGGTGCCGTTGCCCTTCGTTTCTGCGGGTGGCACGGCTCTCGTCTCAAGTCTTGTCGCGGTGGGTGTCGTGCTCTCCTTCGCCCGCACCCAGGGACGGAAAAATCTGTGACCACCTACCTTCTGGCTGGCGGAGGAACGGCCGGTCACGTGAACCCGCTCCTGGCTGTTGCGGCCGAGATCCGACGCCGCGAGCCGCAGGCCACATTGATTTTCCTGGGTACCGCTGAGGGTCTGGAGAGTCGACTCGTTCCGGCGGAGGGTTTCGAGCTGCAGGTGATACCGCGCCTCCCGTTTCCGCGTCGCCCTGATAAGCGCGCCTGGAGATTTGTGCGCGGATGGCGCGGCGCCGTGTCACGCGTTCAGCAGTTGATTGCCTCGCGGGAAGTTGATGTGGTCTTTGGTGTGGGTGGCTACGTTGCCGCACCGGCTTACGCCGCCGCACGCCGCGCGAAGGTACCACTGGTGATCCATGAGGCCAACGCCCGTCCGGGTCTCTCGAACGCCTGGGCCGCCGGCTTTGCCACGCGTGTGGCGGTCGCCATCCACGGCACTCGCCTCAGGCGCTCCACATGGGTGGGCATGCCTCTTCGCGCCGAGATCGCCACCCTCAACGTCAGCGATCGACGCGCGGCAGCCTGCCGCCGATGGGATCTCACTCCCGACCTCCCCGTGCTTCTGGTGACGGGTGGCTCGTTGGGGGCCCGCCGCATCAATCTGGCTGTCGCGACCCTGGCCCCACAAATAATTGCCGCCGGATGGCAAATCTTGCACATCACCGGCGACCGAGACGCCGGAATGATCACGAGCGACCATTCCGGATACGTCATCGTCGACTATTGCGACAACATGGCCGACGCTTTCGCCACGGCCTCGCTGATCGTGTCGCGTGCAGGGTCGTCGACGCTAGCTGAAATCACGGCCCTCGGAATTCCCTCAATCCTGATTCCCTACGCCTCCGGCAACGGGGAACAAGAGCTCAATGCCGCTCCTGTCGTCGCTTCGGGCGGCGCCGTGCGCGTGCCAGATGCGCGCACTTCGGCTGACACCCTGTGGGCTGCTGTCTCTCCGCTGCTGAGCAATGGTGACGCTCTGGCGGCCATGGCAGCCGCTGCGGCCACTGTGGGCACGCGTGAGGCGGCGGCGCGAACGGTGGACCTCATCGGCGAGGCACTCACCGAATCGCTCAGGTCGGCATCGTAGGTTAGTGGTAGCTCTCGCGCCCCGCGAGATTCCGAGAGGTGAAGAACAGTGATTGAGCCCGATCACTCGGTG
>CAIWRM010000164.1 GCA_903915075.1 uncultured Microbacteriaceae bacterium | reverse complement strand
GTTTGCGCCGATTCCGTTCCGCGAGGACACCCTCTGGGATGGCTATCCCGAGGAGACCAACGCGCCCTACGGCGTCGCCAAGAAGGCGCTGCTCGTCGGTGCCCAGTCCTACCGCGAGCAGTACGGACTGAACTCGATCATGCTGCTCCCCGTCAATCTCTACGGCCCGCGCGACAACTTCGATCTGCAGTCGTCACACGTGATCCCGGCGTTGATCCGCAAGATGGTCGAAGCGCAGCAGCGCGGCGAGTCGAGCGTGACGCTCTGGGGTGACGGCACTCCGACGCGGGAGTTCCTCTACGTGGAGGACTGCGCCCGCGGGCTGTTCATGGCCGGACGCGACTACGACGGTGCCGAGCCTGTCAATCTCGGCACGGGCATCGAGATCACGATCAAGAACCTCGCCGAGACCGTTGCCGCGGCCACGGGCTTTGACGGCGAGATCATCTGGGACACGACGAAGCCCAACGGTCAGCCGCGCCGCCAGCTCGACGTGACTCGTGCCACGGAGCGCTTCGGCTTCGAGGCCGAGGTGTCGTTTGCCGACGGCATGGCGCGCACCGTCGAGTGGTTTCGCGCGAACGGCGCGTAGGCCTCCCAACCTTGACCACCACGCAGGCCGAGGCGCGCAGCGGATTGTCGGCCCTGTACGGCCGGCTGGCGGGAACCCCAGGGTGGCGCCTCATCTGGTCCATCGTCTTTCCTCTGCTTGCGTTGGGACTGGGCTACTACCTGGTGGCGGGACCCATCATCGGCAGCCCGTACTGGGGCGATGATCATGGCGACTCGCAGATTCCGATGATCCTCGCAGCGACCGATCAATCGTTCTTCCGCTGGTGGATCGACATGACCCGCGAATGGGCCGCGACGACGGGTCGGTACTTTCCGTTGAACGTCCTGCACGGCAGCGCGGTCTTCTACCTGTTCCAAGACCGCGAGAGCTACAAGCTCTACCAGTTCTTCATTCTCGCAACGGCCTTGGCGAGTTTCTCCACCCTCATCGGAGTCATCTTGCGCTCCCGCTGGGCCGCCTTTACGGCCTTCGGCTTCGCCCTCATGACGATTCAGATGAAGTCCTGGTACGACCCGTTCTGGCAGTTCTCAGGGCAGCAGTCCCTCGTCAATATCCTCGCCTGCGTCAGTCTTGCTCTAGCTGTTGTGGCAAGTCGGCGTTCCACCCCAACGAAGGCACTCTTGGTCGCAGTTGCAGGGATGACGGTGTTCGCGGGGGCGATCCTCACCTATGAGTCGTCGCTGTTTCTGATCGCCGCCGTGCCACTTCTCCTACTCCGAGAGCGGGCACATGGCGTGCGCCGGATGATGATCTTCGCCGGCTATGCCGCCGTGGCAGCCGCCCTGTTGATCAACCTGCTCGTCCAGCGATCGCACGCCGTGGTAACGAACCCCGGATACACGGTTTCCCTTGATTCGCAGGCGATCTTCACCACGCTGAAGCATCAGATGGGTGCGGCGATTCCACTGTCCTATCGGCATCACACGGTGGATTCCTTCCTGCCACCTGATGCCTCATGGCCACTCAACCCTGCGCTGGTGATCGCAATCTGCCTTGTACTGGCAGTTGCCATGAGCGTGTCTCTGGTGCAGGTCTTCCGGCAGACCCGACGAGGCCTTGCTCTCGCAGCGGGAGCGGCCCTCATCTACTGGCTCGTTCCCTCGTTCTTCGTGGCTGTGAGCCTACGCTGGCAAGCGGAGGTTCGTCCCGGAGTCGGCTATATCCCCGTTATGGCAGGAGGTCTTGCCATCGCATGGCTCCTGACGCTCGCCGCATCACGCCTCGGTCGTGCGATGCGCGCACCGGGCTGCATTGGAGCGCCATGGACCTGGGAATCTCGGGGGATGCTCGCCGTTGCGTTGCTCGTCGGCGTGGGTGTGGCGACCGTGGTTGGAGTCACCGCCTCATCGAATGCGAGCGCGGTCTCGGCGCCCTTCATCACTGTGCAGCAGGTCCGCCGCGACGCGTACATCGACGCAATCCAAAGCGGCCTCTACCGTGGCATCGCGCCCAACGCGTTCATCGGCCACGGCCTTGGCGAGTGGTGGAACTGGGAGAACGCGCGCTTCGGAGCGTGGTACGGCGCGTCGCCCGACCTGCAGTTTGTCCTGCCACAGGACTTCCCGAACGCCAACTGCACCGTGAACGAGTGCTACATCCTGGTAGAGCAGAACCCCGCGCCCGGCGTGATCACCTACGACCTC
>CAIWRM010000163.1 GCA_903915075.1 uncultured Microbacteriaceae bacterium | reverse complement strand
TGAAGACTTTCGTTTTGAACTCGCCAACGGTACCGCCCCCGTCTACGCGGCCGACCTCAACAGCAAACTCTTGAAAACAGGCACTCCGGTGGCTCTTCTCGAGATTCCCCGCATCGGTGTCAATGCCGTCGTCGTCGAAGGGACGACGTCCGAGGTCACCATGCTGGGACCCGGCCACCGGCGCGATACGGTGCTTCCCGGACAGGAAGGCGTGAGCGTCGTTTACGGTCGACAGTTCACCTACGGCTCGGTCTTTAGCCAGTTGAGCGAACTTAAAGCTGGTGACAAAATTACGGTGACGACCGGTCAGGGAATATCACGGTTCACCGTTGACGGTGTTCGTTATTCGGATGAGCAGTTGCCCGAAGCTCCCTCTCCCGGTGAAGGCCGTCTTGTACTCGTCAGTGCGACGGGAAGCGTGCCCCTGATACCCACCGGTATCGTTCGCGTTGATGCCACCATGGTGGGAGACGCCAACCTCACGCCGTTGTCAGACTTTAGCTACGCCGCTTTGGGCGCAGAGGAAGAAGCCATGAGTGGCGACGGGCGGGCTTGGCCCTTTCTCGCGCTATCACTTATCGCTCTTGTTCTCCTCGTTGTTGTGTTTAGTCTGCTTCGCCGCTTTTGGGGAAAATGGCAAACGTGGATCGTGGCGGTGCCCGTATTCGTTGCCACTGGAACATTTGCCGCAACCCAAATCGCAATCCTTTTCCCGAACGTTATTTAGGAGATAACTCATGGCCTCGTCCCAGCCGTCTGCAGCCCGCAGCAATGCTCAGCCCGCTCCGGCGTCTCGTCAGCGGCGGCCAACGGTCCCGCGCGGTGCGCGCGCTAAAGAGAGCGCTCCGGTGGTTGAGGCGGCGCTCGATGCGCGCGCCGTATCGGCCTGGTTTAGCGGTCGAAAAGTTCTGGATCAGGTTTCTCTCGTTATGCCAAAGTATGAGGTCACTGCCCTCATTGGCCCGTCAGGCTGCGGAAAGTCGACGTTCTTGCGCACCCTCAACCGCATGCACGAACTTGTGCCGGGAGCCGAATTCGCTGGTGAAGTGTTTCTCGATGGCAAGGACATCTACGACCCCAGTCGTCGGATCACCGAAGCGCGGCGCCACATCGGAATGGTCTTTCAGAAGCCCAATCCCTTTCCCGCCATGAGCATTCAGGACAACGTGACGGCCGGGTTGTCGCTCACGGGCATCAAGGTGACCAAGTCTGAACGAGAAGAACTCATCGAAGAGTGCTTGACAAAAGCCGGCTTGTGGAATGAGGCCAAGGACCGCCTCGGTCAACCCGGTGGCGGGCTCTCAGGCGGTCAGCAGCAGCGTCTCTGCATTGCCCGATCGCTGGCTGTCAAGCCACGCGTTCTGCTCATGGATGAGCCGTGTTCCGCGCTTGACCCGACATCCACCCGTCGAATTGAGCAGACAATCATGGAGCTGGCGACCGAAGTGACCATCGTCATCGTGACCCACAACATGCAGCAAGCCGCTCGCGTCTCCGACAAGTGCGCGTTCTTCCTCGCAGAAATGGGAACGCCGGGAGTGATTGTGGAACAGGGCGAGACCAAGCAGATTTTTGAGTTCCCGCAAGACCCGCGCACTAACGACTACGTCAACGGCCGATTCGGCTAGGAAAGAGATTCTCATGAATGTTGTTCTGCGAACCACTGTGGTTGTTGCCTTAGCAGGTGCTGTAGGCCTCGGCATGTCGGCCTGCTCACTTTTTTCTCCCACGCCCGTGGAGACGATCTCGGCCAATCCCGTGGCACCTCCGATGCCGTCCTCATTTGAGGAGATTTCGGGAGATGAAATCCAT
The DNA here is from genome assembly GCA_903915075.1 of uncultured Microbacteriaceae bacterium. Classification (GTDB taxonomy): domain Bacteria; phylum Actinomycetota; class Actinomycetes; order Actinomycetales; family Microbacteriaceae; genus UBA963. The sequence goes on along the minus strand of CAIWRM010000163.1, from coordinate 1,222 downwards.
CTCAAGGTGAATGATTTCTTCGAGGTCTCTGTTCCTCCGGGAGACGTAACGGCGTGGAAAGCCAAGTTCTCTGAAGAAGGAATTGTGACCTTTGTTCCGGGCTACGTAGAGGGCTCAACAACGTGGTCACCAGGATTCTCGGGCACGAAACCCGGCAAAACAAACGTTGACCTGACCAACGGCAAAGATTCGGTGTCTTTCACCATCGTGGTGGACCCAGCCGCCGGAGCGCCCACTCCGTAACGTTGCCGAGCAATCCGTTCTAGTCTGAAGACGGAGGCACTCATGGAATCGCTTACACGGCACACCGATTACGGCAACGAGGGTTTGACCGCGGAGCAGGCGGGAACCGATCCGCTCGCGCTGCTGGCCGAGTGGATCACTACGGCAGAGGGCGCCGACATCTTCGAGCCCAACGCCATGGTGCTCTCGACGATTGATGCTGACGGCTCGCCCTCCTCCCGGACAGTGCTGCTGAAGGGCCTCGACACCTCCGGCGCTGCCGGAACGGGCCTCGAGTTTGTCACCAACTACCTCTCGCAAAAAGGGCGCGCACTGGCGGCGCACGACCGCGTCTCACTGCTGTTTCCCTGGTACGGGCTGAAGCGTCAGGTAATTGTGTCGGGGCGGGCGCAACGAACAGACGCTCTTACGAGTGACGCCTTCTTTGATCGTCGCCCGCACGGTGCACGCTTGGCGGCGATTGCCAGTGACCAGTCCGAGCCCATCGATAGCCGCGACACGCTCGATGAGCGCATGGCTGTGCTCGAGGATCAGTACCCCGAGGGCGAACACATTCCCCGGCCCGAGAAGTGGGGCGCCTTCCGGGTTATACCCGACCGCTTCGAATTCTGGGCCGGTAGGTCGAAGCGTTTCCACGATCGCCTTGTTTTTACCCGAAACGAGACATCAACCGGTTGGACCGTCACCCGGCTGCAGCCGTAGCCAAATTGCCCCGCCCTGATTCGGCCCGGGGCTACTTCTTGGGTTGAGGCTTTCGGGCGCGCGGGGCAGGCTTACCCGCAACAGTCTTTGAGGCTGAGGCAGGCTTTGCGCCGGCGGCAGCTTGCGCACGAGTGCGCCGCACCAGAGGAATCGCAATCGCCGCGGCAATGCCGGCGAGCACAATGAGCACCCCGAGCCACGGCAGCAGGAATCCGATGGCAACGCCCACGAGTGACAGCGCCGTGCCAATGCTGTTCCAGCCGTTCACAATGCCATC
>CAIWRM010000162.1 GCA_903915075.1 uncultured Microbacteriaceae bacterium | reverse complement strand
GCGGACAGCGTTCGCGCCTCTACCGCAAGGCCAAGGAGCAGGTCACTCACTCGCTCGTCTACGCCTACCGCGACCGTCGTGCCCGCAAGGGTGAGTTCCGTCGTCTGTGGATCCAGCGCATCAACGCCGCCGCTCGCCTCAACGGCATGACCTACAACCGCTTCATCCAGGGCTTGGATGCCGCCGGTGTTGTGGTTGATCGTCGCATGCTGGCCGAGCTGGCTGTCAACGACGCTGCTGTGTTCGCCACGCTCGTCGAGACGGCCAAGAAGGCGCTCCCCAAGAGTGCCGCGCCCTCCAAGGCAACGGCTGCTCCGGCAGAGTCAAAGGAGAAGGCGGCCGCTGCCGCCGAGTAGGTTCTGATGCTCGACAACCCTCGCGCTCCGCGCGTCAAGGCGGTTGCCAAGCTTTCACAGCGGGGAGCCCGGTCTGAGACCGGGCTCTTCCTGTTGGAAGGCCCGCAGGCCGTAGCCGAAGCCCTCGCGTACCGGCCGCAGACCATCGTGGAGCTTTATGCCACGCCCACCGTTCTCGAGCGGTACACCGACATCGCGGCCACGGCTATCGATGCGGGCGTCGACGTGGAGTTCGCCACCGAAGAAGTGATCGACGCCATGGCCGACACGGTCACGCCGCAGGGCATCATCGCCGTGTGCGCTCAGTTCCCCACGGCGCTCAAAGACGTGTTCGAGGGTCGCGATGGGGGAGCACCCCAGCTCGTAGTGATTCTCGAGGAGGTGCGTGACCCGGGAAACCTCGGCACGATCATCCGGGTGGCCGATGCCGCCGGCGCCGACGCCATCATCGTCACCGGGCGCTCGGTCGACCTCTACAACCCCAAGGTGGTGCGCTCCACCACGGGTTCGCTCTTCCACCTCCCCATCTCAGTCGACGTTGAGCTCGACGACGTTCTGGTTCGCGCTCGCGCCGCCGGCCTCAACATTTTGGCCGCCGACGTGAAGGGCGACGACCTGCCCGGAGTTGCCGCTGACGGCACGCTGGCCAAGCCCACCGCCTGGCTGTTCGGCAACGAGGCACGTGGCCTCACCGATGAGCACCTTGCCCTGGTCGATCGCACCGTGCGCGTGCCCATTTACGGCGACGCCGAGTCGATGAACTTGGCCACTGCGGCCAGTGTCTGCATCTACCAAACGGCGTTTGTGCAGCGGTCTCGCAAGCCCTGATCACTGTCGCTGAGCATCACGCGGTGGCTGAGGGGCAAAACCCCTGTCTTGTGAGCATCCCTTAAAAGTTGGCGCCTAGAGGGGTTGACCGGGAACCTGTCGGAGTGTACAAATAGGTTAGCACTTGCTTTCCTATTCACATTCACAACGAAAGGTTCTATCGTGAAACGTCGTACCTCTATAGCGGCTTTTGTCGCTGCGGCAGCTTTTGTCGTAACACTTACTGGATGCTCAGCCTCGGGGGGAGGTGAACCTGCCAGCACCGAACCCGTCCCCATTGGATTGCTCACTGACCTCAGTGGAGCTGCGGGTATCTTTGGTCCGCCCACACAGAATGCCGCCGAACTCGCCGTTGAGCAGATCAACGCCGCCGGTGGCGTGAACGGTCGTCAGGTGGAACTCTTCGTCGCCGACGAAACCGGTGGTCCCACTGCCGGATTGAGCGCAGCTCAGCGCCTCATCGAGGAAGACAAGGTCGAAGCGCTGTTTGGTCAGCACAACAGCGCGACGCGCGATGCTGTCGCCCCTGTGACCACCACAGCAGGAATTCCTTACTCCCACACCCCGCTGGCAGAGGGTAACTTCTGTGTCGCAAACGTGATCTCGAACGGTGAGGTTCCTGCACAGCAGCTGGCACCGGCGATTCCCTTTGTTCAGGAAGAGACGGGAAAGAACAAGTGGTTCCTTCTCGGCGCTGACTACATCTGGGGTCAGACCGTTGTTGCTGATGCCGCAAAGTACATTGAGGCCAGCGGTGGCGAGGTAGTTGGGCAAGAACTGGTTCCCATCGGAACGACCGACTTCCAGAGTGTCATCACCAAGATCAAGGAGAGTGGCGCGCAGCTCATCATCCCGGCTATCTTCGGTGGCGACGCAATCACCTTCGAGAAGCAGGCGTTCGATGCGGGCGTGGGCAACTCTGCCGTGCAGCGACTCGCTGTGATCTATGAAGACGGTACCCTGGGCGCCATGGGCGCAGAGGTGAGCAGCGGAATGTACGTCTCTATGGCCTACAACCAGGCACTGGACACCGCCGAGAACGCCGCGTTCCTCGACGCCTACTACGCCAAGTTTGGCGACGAGGCACCGCCACAGACGGCGCTCTCCGAGCAGACCTTCGTAGCAATCCACGCGTGGGCCGATGCAGCCAACAAGGCTGGGTCAACCAAGAGCGACGCAGTCCTCAAGGCACTCAACGGACTGTCATACGAAGGTCCCTCGGGAACGGTCACGTTCGGTGCTGATCACTTCGCAACACAGTCCATCG
>CAIWRM010000161.1 GCA_903915075.1 uncultured Microbacteriaceae bacterium | reverse complement strand
TCCCGGCCCGCCGGTAGCATGGGCATGACCACAACGGCAATCGGGCGAGGTTATTTTGGGCATTCTTGACCGCATTGAGCGCGGCCTTGAGCGTGCGGTAAACACCGCTTTCGCCAAGACGTTTCGCTCTGGAGTGCAACCGGTAGAGATCACCGCCGCCCTTCGTCGCGAAATCGATACCCAGGCAAGCGTTGTCGCGCGCGACCGCATCTTGGTTCCCAACGTCTTCACCGTGCGACTCTCTCGCCCTGATTTCGATCGCCTCTCGGCGATGGGCCGCACCCTCACCGACGAAATCGCCAAGCAGCTCACCAAACATGCGCAGGCCCAGGGCTACCAGTTCCCCGGCGGTATTCGCCTCTCGCTTGAGGCCGACAACTCGCTTTCGGTTGGGCTCCTGACCATTGACGCTCAAAATGTTCGGGGGGCGGTCACCTGGTCGGCCGTCATCGATATCAACGGGAAGCGCCACGTGCTCGGTAAGGGGGTCACGGTCATCGGCCGGGGCACCGACGCCGACGTCACGGTGAACGACTCTTCGATTTCCCGACGACACGTTGAATTCACGTGGGACGGCTCGCGCGCTCAGGTGCGCGACCTCGGCTCCACCAACGGCTCGCGTCTCGACGGCGTGCGCCTCAACGTTTCCGCCCTCGAATCTGGCTCGGTCATTGAGTTGGGCTCGACGCGCGTGGTCTTTCACGTTGTGCCCGAAACGCGAGGCGGAACGGGTCCCGCACCCCGAACGGCGAGCGCAACACCCCCGGCTCCCGTGCGTGACGCCTTCTGGAGTTCACGGTGAGTGAACTCACTCTCTTCATCTTTCGCATCGCGTTTCTCGTGCTGATGTGGGTCTTTGTCTTCTTTGTCGTGTACGCCGTTCGCAGCGACCTTTTTGGCCAGCGGGCCAAGCGACTCACGTCGGCGCCCCGAGCGATGTCTCCCGACGCTTCGGCGTTCCTCACGCAAGCGCACGGGGTCGTCTCAGCTCCCGCGGCCACGTCGTCTCAAGCCCTGTTCCTGGTGATCACCGCGGGGCCAAAGAAGGGCGAGCGTATCCCGTTGGGCACCGACGCCATCACGATTGGGCGTGCCTCCGATTCAACGCTCGTCATTCGTGACGACTACACGTCGACGCGGCATGCCGTTCTTGAATTGCGGCGCGGAACCTGGCAGATATCCGACCTCGATAGCACCAACGGCACCCTGGTCAACGGTGAGCGGATATCGGCACCGACGGCTGTGGTGCCGGGTACTCCCATAACCGTGGGTCAGACCGTCTTCGACATTCGGGAGGACTCATGAGCCCCCTGGCTTCGGCCCGTTCCGACGTGGGCCGAGTTCGCACGTCGAACCAAGACTCCGGTTACGCTGGCCAATTCTTTTTTGTCGTGGCAGATGGCATGGGCGGTCACGCCGGCGGTGACGTTGCCTCGGGAATCGCCGTTCGAGACCTCGCGACTTTGGACCGACGCTTTTCTTCGGTCACCGAGGCCCGCACGGCCCTCGTCTCTCAACTCAAAACCATAAACGAGAAGCTCTCGCACGTGGTGGACAGTAATCCTGAACTCGCTGGGCTGGGGACGACGGTCAGTGGCATGGTGCGCGTAGGTGACCGGTTCGTCGTGGCACACATCGGTGATTCGCGCATTTACCGACTTTCCAACGGCGAGCTGACTCAGGTCACGGCCGACCACACCTTCGTTCAGCAGTTGATTGACGCAGGTCGCATCACCGAAGCCGAGGCCAAGGACCACCCCCGGCGGTCCGTCCTGATGCGAGTTCTCGGCGACGTTGACGACGACCCCTCAATAGACACGACAGACCTTCCGGCCATTCCGGGCGAGCGCTGGTTGCTCTGCAGCGACGGCCTCACGGGGGTGCTCGACGACGCGCAAGTGCGCGACATGTTGGCGGCAGACGCGGGTCCGGAAGCGGTCTCGGCGCGCCTCGTGGACCGGGGTCTCGCTGGTGGCGGGCCCGACAACATCACGGTGATTGTGGTCGATGTGGCCGGGGAAGACGGCGAAGCCCGCGCCGACTTTGTGGGATCGGCCGCGTCAAAGCGCAAGCTCCCCGCCGTGCGCACCGGCGAAACGGGGTCCACTCCGCGACCAAAAACGCGCAGCGTTCCGGTGTCTACGAGCGAACTCCCGTTGCCCAACACTGCTGCTGAATCTCGCGTTGTAGCCGAGCCGGATTGGCGCCAACTTTCGGCCCGGGGCCGGCGGCGACTGAGGGCCGGCATCATCGCCCTTGTCGTACTCGCACTCCTGGTAGCGGCTGTGGCGTGGGGATACAGCTGGACCCAAACGCGTTTTTATCTCGGCGCCAACGGCCCTCATGTGGCGGTTTTTCAGGGCATTCCCGTCACTCTCGGTGGTCTCGCCCTGTCACAGGTCTACCTCGACAGTGATGTTCTTGTTTCATCCCTGCCCGCCTACGAGCGAACGCAGGTGACCCAGTCGGTTTCTTACGACAACGTCTCTGACGCTGTCACGGCGCTCAATCGGATGACCGGTGAGTAGCCCCGCTCTCGACGCGACGAAGGTGGACACCGGGCCTATCCCGCGCATGCTGAGGGTTCGCGAACCTCAGCGCATGCGCAATGTGGAACTCGGCCTCATTGCGGTGGCGTTCGGAATCACGACGCTCGCCCTCGTTCTGGTTCAACTTGCCACGATGGGGGAGGTTCACGCGGGAATTTTTGCCCTGTGCGCGATCATCGCGGCACTCACCCTCCTGTTGCACGTGTGTCTGCGTTTTGTTGCTCCTCGCGCCGACGCGTTGATTGTGCCGATTGCTGTGCTGCTTAACGGCCTAGGAATCGCGGAAATCTATCGCATCGACATGGCACTTGAGAACGCGGGCTGGGACTCGCTCGCCATTCGGCAAATCGCTTGGACGGCCCTGGCTCTCGCGGCAACGGTGGGCGTGATTCTCGTGGTGCGGTCACCGCGTTCACTTCAGCGGTACACCTACACCGCCGGGCTATTTGCCGTCATCCTCCTCCTGTTGCCGCTCTTGCCCGGGCTGGGTGTTGAGGTAAATGGCGCTCGCGTGTGGATTCAGTTGGGCGACCTCACCTTCCAGCCCGGCGAGATTGCCAAGATTGCACTCGGGGTGTTCTTTGCCGGATACCTCGTGCAGCACCGCGACAGTCTCTCAATGGTGGGCACCCGCTTCTGGGGTCTTCGTTTTCCGCGCGGTCGCGATCTCGGGCCCATTCTGGCTATTTGGGTCTTGTCAATGCTCGTGATTGTTTTTCAGCGTGACCTCGGCACCGGCCTCCTCTACTTCGGACTCTTCTTGGTGATGCTCTACGTGGCCACCGGTCGACTCTCGTGGGTGGTCATGGGCCTCGGCCTCTTCGTCGCCGGGGCGCTGGCGGCAAGCCAGTTCTTGAGTTACGTCCGCGGTCGGTTCACCAATTGGCTCGACGCGTTCAATCCCAGTGTCTTTAGCGCCGACGGCGGTAGCTACCAACTGGTGCAGGGGCTTTTCGGCATGGGTCACGGTGGATTGTTCGGGACGGGTCTTGGTCAGGGCATGCCCTACATCACACCGGTTTCTCAGAGTGACTACATCATTGCCAGCTTGGCCGAGGAGCTCGGTCTCGTGGGGCTGTTTGCCATTCTGTGCCTGTTCGTGTTGCTTGTTTCGCGCGGAGTGCGCATTGGATTCGCTGCAACCGATAACTTCTCGAAGCTTCTGTCCATCGGGCTTGCGTTCGTTATCGCGTGGCAATGCTTTCTCGTCATCGGGGGCGTCACCCGCATCATCCCGCTCACCGGACTCACGACACCGTTTATGGCCGCCGGCGGAAGTTCTCTCGTGGCCAACTGGATGATTGTGGCCATCCTGTTGAGGCTCTCCGACGCGCAGTCGCGTGTGCCTCGATTGGTGGTTGAGAAGTGAACCGCGAATTGAAGCGCGTCAGCGTTGTCATGCTGGTGATGTTCCTGGCATTGTTTGCCGCCGCAACGATGATTCAGGTGGCGCAGGCCGACAGCCTCGCGTCCGACAGTCGCAATACGCGCACCCTGTTCGACAGCTTCCGGGCTCAGCGCGGCCCCATCATGGCCGGCGAAACCGTTCTGGCACAGTCGGTTCCTGTCGACGATGATTTTCGCTTCTTACGCCAGTACGCCAACCCGCTTGTTTATGCTCCGGTCACGGGATTCTTCACGCTCAATCAAGGACTTTCCGGCATCGAGCTCAGCGAAAACTCCTACCTGACCGGAAGCAACTCCTCCCAGTTCCTCGAACAGCTGAACAGCATTCTCACGGGGAGGCCGAGCCAGGGTGCCGCTGTCACGCTCACCATTCGCCCGGATGTGCAACAGGTTGCGTGGGATGCCCTTGGGGACTACCAGGGGTCGGTGGTCGTCACAGAGGTGGCGACGGGCAAAATTCTCGCCATGGTGTCCAAGCCATCGTTCGACCCCAACGTCTTGGCGGGGCACGACTTCGAAGCCGTTATCGACTACTACGACGCTCTCGATAACGATCCGTCGCAACCATTGATTAATCGCCCCATTGGCGCGCTTGATCCGCCCGGGTCAACGTTCAAGTTGGTCGTTGCCGCTGCACTTCTCGAGTCGGGTCTTTTTACACCCGAGAGCACCGTGGAGAACCGTGCGCGGCTCGCCCTTCCCGGAACCGATGTCGAAGTGCGCAACGCAAACGACAAAACCTGTGGGCCCGGCGATCAGGTGTCTTTGTTTACGGCGGTGTCGCTGTCGTGCAATGTGCCGCTCGCCGAGTTTGGAATGGCGCTGGGCTACAAGCCCATCGTTGAGATGGCTAAGAAATTCGGCTTCAACCAGTCCTTCGACGTCCCCATGACCACCGCCCGGAGCTTCATTCCACAGGTGCTCGATGAACCGCAAACGGCCCTGGCATCATTCGGCCAGTTCGACGTGCGGGCCACGCCCCTTCAGGTGGCGCTGGTCTCCGCGGCGATTGCGAACGGAGGAGTCGAAATGTATCCGACACTCATTGAGAGCATCACGGCAAGCGACCTGCGGCCAATTTCTTCCTTCACGCCACGCGAGTATTCCCGGCCGATGAGTGCCGAAACCGCGGCACAACTCACCGCCATGATGCAGGCAAGTGTCAGCAACGGTGCGGCAACTAATGCCAGTATTGACAATGTCAGTGTTGCGGGTAAAACCGGTACCGCCGAAAACGGTCCGGACGAACCGTACACGCTGTGGTTCACCGGTTTTGCCCCGGCGGACAGTGAACCGAAATACGCAATAACCGTGGTCGTAGAAAACGGCGGCGGTATGGGAACGAACGGATACGGAAACCTAATTGCGGCACCCATCGCGCGTGCCGTTTTAGAGGCGGTGCTACAAAAATGAGGCCTTCAGCTGGCATGAACTTCGGCGGTCGCTACGAGCTCGTATCGCGCATTGCCGTGGGCGGCATGGGCGAAGTGTGGCAGGCCACCGACACTGTTATCGGGCGAAACGTCGCTATCAAAATCTTGAAGGATGAATTCCTTGGCGACCCGGGATTTCTCGAACGTTTTCGGGCGGAGGCTCGTCACGCGGCCCTCGTGAACCACGAGGGTATTGCTAACGTCTACGACTACGGCGAGGAAGACGGAAGCGCCTACCTCGTCATGGAGTTGGTTCCCGGCGAGCCGCTGTCGTCCATCATCGAGCGTGAGAAGACGCTGTCGATTGATCGCGTTCTCGACATCGTGGGACAAACCGCTGCGGCCCTTCAAGCTGCTCACGCAGCCGGCCTCGTTCACCGCGATATCAAGCCGGGAAACATGCTCATTACGCCGGAGGGTCGGGTCAAGATCACCGACTTCGGCATCGCCCGTATTGCCGACCAGGTCCCGCTGACCGCCACGGGCCAGGTAATGGGAACGGTTCAGTATCTCTCCCCCGAGCAGGCCAGCGGCCACGCGGCAAGCCCGTCCACCGACGTGTACTCGCTGGGCATCGTCGCCTACGAGTGCTTGACCGGAAAGCGCCCCTTCTCCGGGGAGTCTCAGGTGGCCATTGCGATGTCGCACATCAACGATGCGCCGCCGCCGCTTCCGGACACCATTGCTGAGCCTGTGCGAAACCTTGTGATGAGTTGTATCGCGAAGCGACCGGATGCCCGGCCCGCCTCGTGCGCTCATCTCGCCCGTGCCTGCCAGGCCCTTCGACGCGGTGACGTTCAGGGCGCCGCTGCCGCGGTTCCCGAAATCTTAGGCGGGCTCGCCCCCGACGACGCAACCATGGTGATGCCGCGCACGGCCGAGACCGGCGCCACTACCGTGCTCAACATCCCGGATTCGGGCGAAAAGACGCCCCACCCCAAGAAGCGAAACCCGTGGACATGGCCGCTCGTCTCATTGGGCGGCGTCCTCGTTATTGTGCTCGTGGGATCACTGATTGCGCTGTTCGCCGGCGTTGGCCCCCAGCCCGCACCCACCACGAGCGCGCCGAAGACTAATTCGACACCCACAACATCGCCCACAAAGAAACCCACCAGAACGCCCACACCCACGCCCACACCCACGGCGGGGGCTATTCCGGGTGACCTCGTGGGCAAAAACGTCGACGCTGTAGAAGCTCAACTCAAGGCCGCCGGCTGGCAGAACGTGACGCGGGTGAGCATTGGCGTTGCGCACTACTCGGAGGATGTCTTCGCGGTTTCCTACGTTTCAGCCACGGGAGTTACTCCGTTTAGTGATCCCATCACCCTGAAGTTCTATGAGAACATGCCGTTGCTCAGCACGCCGGGTGTTGCCGCCCTCACGGGCATCAGCCCCGTACCCGCGAGCAGTTCGTTCGATGTGTCCTGGGCGGCCTACACCTGTCCTGCGACGTTCAACGTGGTCAGCTACACGGTCACGTTCAACGGTGCGGCCATTTCTCCCCCCAACCCGCCCGGCGTGACCACCGTCACGCTCACGGCTCCCGCCGCACCCGGCACCTACAACATGACCTACGTGGTCATGTGTGACGGAGTCGCCTCTCCCGCGGCATCGAGCCTGCCGATTGTCGTCAACTAGATCGGATTTTTGTGAACGAGACGCCGCTCATCGCTGGGCGCTACCGCATTACCGGTCTTCTGGGCCAGGGCGTGTTTACCGACGTCTATAAGGCAGACGACACGGTTTTGGATCGGAAGGTTGCGCTCAAGGTCCTCAAGCTGGAGCTTTCCCGCGATCCCCGAATTGTCGAGCGATTCACCCAGGATGCGCGGTTCTCCACCGAACTTGTTCACGAGAACATTGCACACGTACTCGACGTGGGTGTGGCAAGGTTCGATGCCGCGCCCGAGGCCGAGCGGCCCTTCGTCATTGTGGAGCGCGTTTCGGGTCTCACGCTTACCGATCTCCTGGCCCGGGGTGCGCTCAAACCTGTCGAAGCGTGCCGCATTGCCGGCAATGTGCTTGCCGCTCTCGATGTCGCGCATCGTAGGGGAATCACTCACCAGGGAATCACTCCCAACAACGTTCTCATTTCAACGAGCGGGACGGCAAAGCTGAGCGACGTGGGCTTGTCAGCAGGCGTTCGGAGTGTTGCCGGCCTGAGTGTGCCTCAAGAAGCCGTGGAGTGGCGAGCGCCAGAATTAGCTTCGGGCGCCCCGGCAGATGTTCGGGCCGATCTGTTCTCGGTCGGCGTGGTGCTGTTTGCGATGTTGACGGGTCGGGTGCCTTTTCCCGGCGGCTACGCGGGTGTGCGTGCGCCTATGGCTTCGAGCCTTAATGATCGCGTGCCGGTGGCCCTCAACCTCGTCGTCGCACGAGCACTCGAGCCCCAGCCGGCATCGCGCTACGCCACGTCGGCCGAGTTCATCGCCGACCTGGCAACCGTTGTCTCGGCGATTGAGGGCCCGGACGGAGTCGCGCCGGACATGCCCGTGGCCCCCTTCCCTCCGGCTGTCGTCCCGGCGCCCGCTCCGGTTCAGACGGCAGCGTTGGCAGCAACCTCTCTTGCACCCACCTCACAATTGGTTGCAGAGCGTTCCGTGGTCGACCTGCCGCCGACTGAGCGCATGGATTCCGTTGCGCAAACGGAGACAGATCAGCTCGTCCTCCTCTTTGGTCGCAATGCCGTTTCCGCGGGAACCGAGTTCGAGGCCAGCCTTCCGCAGAAAAATCGGCAACGGGGTCGACTGGTCCTCGGCCTGGTTGTCAGCCTGGTCTTTGTCATCGCCATCTCGATGGTCACGCTCTGGGTGTTGAACATCAAACCGGTTGATTTCTTTCCGTCGTCGGCTCGCACCGTTCCCAACGTTGTGGGGTTTGACTACACAAAGGCCGCCGCCGCAATTACCGAGGCCGGGTTGACACCCGTTCGCGTTGACGAACCGAATGCCAAGGTGCCCCTGGGCGCCGTCATTCGCGTTGATCCGGATGCCAACAAAGAGGTCGACATTGGAACGCGCATTACCCTCTACGTGTCTTCCGGGCTTTCCGAGGTAACTATCCCCAATGTTTCGGGAATGACCGTCGAACAGGCGACAGCCGAACTCAAGAAACTCGGGCTCGTCGTTGGCACCAACGTCACGGGCAATTCCGCAACTATTACCCAGGGCATGGTGATTACGACAACGCCTGCTGCGGGAGCACTGACGAAGACCGGAGTGACGGTCGACCTCGTCGTGTCATCCGGTCAGGTCACGATCCCTGATCTCACGGGGCTGACCGTGGATGCGGCCGCGAGCATTTTGTCCGCTGCCGATATCTCGATTACACCGTCGCTTCAGGCCGACACCGCGTGCCAAGCAAGTGCCAGCGGCGTGATCGTGACGTCGCAATCGGTGGCGCCCGGCGATACTCCTGCCGGTACTCCGATTACGCTGACGTACTGTGCTGGATAAGCGGGTTCTTGGTCTGAGCTAGTTTGGCGGCGCCCGCCAGGCCGAGGCTTTCCAGCCAGTTACCCAACATGAGATAGCCGCCCTCGGTCAACACCGATTCAGGATGAAACTGAACTCCGTGAATTGGGGCCGTGGCGTGGCGCAACCCCATGATGACGCCGCCCGCGGTTCGGCTGGTGACAATGAGCTCCGGAGGGACCGTGCCGTCAACAACCGCGAGAGAGTGGTATCGGGTCGCGCTGAACGGTTGTCCTACGCCGCGATAAAAGTCGCTGTCATCATGACGAATCTGCGACGTTTTGCCGTGCATTAGCTCTTCGGCGTTCGTCACCGTAGCACCAAACGCCTCTGCTATCGCCTGGTGACCGAGGCATACCCCGAGGAGGGGTTTCTTGGTACGTTCCGCCGCCCGAACAATGTCGATAGAAACGCCGGCGTCGGCAGGTTTGCCCGGCCCCGGGGAAACCAGCACGCCGTCGTAATCGGCAATCACGCTGTCGATGTCAGTCGAGGAAATGGCGTCATTGCGAATCACCTGAGTTTCAGCACCGAGCTCCTGCAGGTATCCGTTGAGTGTGTACACAAAGCTGTCGTAGTTGTCGACAACGAGAATGCGCGTCACTAGCCCACATCCACAGATCGGGTGAGCAGCGTGTCAACCCAAGGGAAGAGGAAAAAGGACAGCGCCGCCAGCACGGCTAGGGCGCCGACAGTGACGATGAGAATGCGCACCCACAGGGGTCCGGGGAGTACTTTCCACAGTGCAATGTACATGGTTTCGTTAAGCCTCTACCATCGATGCGATTTCTAGCGGCGGGCCCGCGTCGGCCGGTTGCCACCCCACCATAACGGCGTAAATGATCATCCGCTCGTTGTTGCCCAATTCGGGGTTGCAGGTTGTAATGGTGAGAATACTCTGTCCTGCAACAGCAGCATTTGATCCGCCGGGCACCGCATTGACCACTTCGACTTCGGTGGGCATCACGTATTCCGTGTTGCGAACGCGATACTCGTAATAGCCGTCGGGAGTCTGCAGCACAATAACGTCGCCAAGCTGCAACTTAGCCGCCTGGCGGAACGGGCTGCCGTGACCCGCGCGGTGAACCGCAAGCGCGACGTTACCGGATTCTCCGGGAAGCTGAGAGTTCGGGTAGCGGCCAAAGTATCCGCGGTTGAGGACGTCCTCTGGGCCGACCCCCTCGGCGGCGACCTTGATGTAGTCGTTGCCGAATCGAGGAATGTAAATGTTGCCGAAGACACCGGCATTTTCCACTTTGCTCATCACGGGAGCGGGCCCATAATCCGGGGGTGCTGCCTCAGAGGACGTGGTTTCGGGTGTCTTGGTTGTTGTCCATTTGGCCACGTTTTCTTCTGCCACGGCAGTTGACTCGTTGAAGATGATCACGTCATTGACCCACAGTTGCCATCCGAGGAACAGCATCACAACCACGCCGAGAGTAATGAGCGATTCGCCGACAACGCCTAGGCCACGAGAGAACCCCCGGGACAGAAAGAACTTGCGCAACGCAGCGCCGGCAGAAACCTTCTCTTTGCTCGTCTTCCCTTTTCCAGCCGTCGCAACCTTGCTGGCCGGTTCCGATTCCTCGATAACCTCAAAAACAGGATGAAAGGCAATCGCCTCTACCGCGGCCTCAATCGACTCATCGTATTCGTCATCTGTCGACGGGTCTTCGGCGGCCTCAATTTTCCCGGCGACGGACTTGGCCGCTTCGTCTGTGGAGACCTCGGTTTCAGCTACGGCTTCTGCCGTTTCACCCGCTGAAGCGTCCGCTGACGATACGGCCTCTTCGGGCGTGGGATCGTCGTCGGAGCGCTTCTTGGTCACGTTGATTATCCTAACGCGGGTCTTCATGTCACTCTGTGTTTGTGCTGTGAAGCACCGGCTATACTCGTGGAGTTATGGCAAAGTCACGCGCACCCCAGCCCCGTAAGCCTCGCGACGCCGAGGGAAGCCCAAACCCCGTCTGGTACAAGCCGGTGATGTTTGGTTTTATGCTCCTCGGACTCGTGTGGATTATCGTCTTCTACATCTCACAAGCGACCCTCCCGGTTGCTGCATTGGAACAGTGGAACATTCTCGTGGGCTTTGGAATCGCCTTTATCGGCTTCTTGATGACGACGCGCTGGCGCTAGGCCTGTTTACACGCGTGTAATTCTCCGCATGTGGATAACCTGTGTATAAGTTTTTCTTCGACTCTGGGCTAGCCCACAAAGAGTGGCGCGTGGGCCAGTGCGGCCACGAGTTCAACGAGAACTAGCCCGCCAATCAAGTAACGCTGTAGGCGTAGCTTCTCCCGAGTCCTCGTTCGCGTGTAAATGAGCCCAACGATGACTCCGCCAATGAGGCCCCCAACGTGTGCCTGCCAGGACAGGTTCGAGCCGGGAAGAAATCCAATGACGACGTTGATCGCGACCAGAACAAGCAGTCCTGCTGAGTTGCTCCCCAAGTGCCGGAGAATCACGAGGTAGGCACCCATGAGACCAAAGATGGCGCCAGACGCGCCGACGACGGAACCGAACTCAAGGCCCAGTGCAAGGTCGAAGTACAACACACCGAGCGAGCCGGCCAGGCCGGCAATCAGATACAGCGTAATGAATCGAGCTCGTCCCAGCATTGATTCGAGTACCTGCCCGAACATCCACAACGTGAACATGTTGAACAGGATGTGCAGGAACGAGGTGGGGGAGTGCGCAAAGGTTGCCGTAATCATGCGCCAGGGCTCGTAGGGAGCGCCCGCGACCGCATACTCGCCGAGAGCGTAATAGGGCGAGAAGAGCAGGGCGGACGTGACATTCAGCCCGGGGATCAGTTGGAGCAGGTAGACAAATACATTGATGGCAATAAGCACGTACGTGACAACCGGCCGCGATGCGCCCGGACCGCGGAAGAATCTCCCCACCCCGCCCCCACGTCGAGCCGTGGCTGTGCTGCCTGCGCACTTTGGGCAAAGCACACCGACCGGTGCGGGGTTCTGGCACTGAGGGCAAACTGGCGTGCCACACCGCTGACACGAAATGTACGTCGAGGCGTGGGGGTGCCGATAGCACGCTACCGGCTGTGGGTCGGCACTGCTCACGTTCTAGGCGGCGGGGGTAATCGTAATCGACTGAATAACAACGTCGTCGAGGGGACGATCGCGGCCGTCTGTGGGGGTCACGCCTATGTCGTCCACAATCAAGCGCGAGGCATCGTCGGCGACCTCTCCGAAGATGGTGTGCTTACCGTTCAACCACGGTGTTGCGGCAATCGTAATGAAGAACTGTGAGCCATTGGTTCCGGGGCCAGCATTCGCCATAGCCAACAGGTAGGGGCGGTCGAAGACCAATTCGCCATGAATTTCGTCATCGAATCGGTACCCCGGGCCTCCTGTTCCGGTTCCGAGGGGGTCGCCGCCTTGAATCATGAAGTCGGGAATAACGCGATGAAACACCACGCCGTTGTACAGCGGTGAATTCGAGCTCGCGCCCGTTTCGGGGTGCACCCACTCCTTGGTGCCACTCGACAGTCCGACGAAATTGTCGACCGTGTGTGGCGCGTGGTGTCCAAACAGATTTACTCGAATGTTTCCTCTGTTGGTGGCGATATCGGCTACGGCGGTGTGCAGAGTCATGGCTCTCATCTTGTCACACCCGGAGATGTTCCTTCGCGCACGCTCAAGGGATGGCAAGATGGTGTGAGAGACGTTAATCGTTCCCGTACAAGGAGATGCGCATGGCCAGCAGGAAGCCCACCGCTAAGGAGCTTCGGCGTGACGCCGACCGACTGCTGCGTCAGCAGCGCGAAGTGCTTGCCCAGGCCGGAACTGTGCTTCGGGCTGCCGGACGCGAGGCCGGACGCTACGCACAGGATGATCTGTACCCCCGCGTCGCTGAGGGCACCCGTCGCACAGCACGATCCGCACGCGATCGGCTCGTTGGCGAGGTCATTCCCTCTATCGCTTCGGTTGTGGAGTCGACCATGTCGGTTGTCGACTCCGCGCGTGGAAAGCAGTCGTTGCTGGGCCGAGCATTAGGTTCTGCTCCCGCACGAGCCCTGCCCGTGGCCGCCAAGGCGGGTGCCGGCAAATACATCGCCATCGGTCTCGGTGTGGCCGTAGCGCTCGGTGTGGGCTACGTGATTTACCAGACTTTCCGCGCTGACGACGAGCTGTGGGTCGAGGAAGACCTCGACTAAAGCGTCGAGCTCAAACAGACTCTGTGTCAACGCCTCGTCAGGACGTACCTCACCACTTCGTTCCGTACATTCAGGGACTTCGCGCCCTCGCCGTTCTCCTCGTTGTGGTCTATCACTTCTGGCCCAATCGCCTCAGCGGCGGTTACATCGGTGTTGACGTCTTCTTCGTTATTTCGGGCTTTCTGATTACGGGGCAGCTCACCCGTGAGCTGCGTTCTCGAGCACGCATAGCACTTCCCGATTTTTGGGCGCGTCGCGTTCGACGACTCGTGCCCGCGTCGTTGCTCGTGCTTTTCGTGAGTCTGTTGCTCGTCACCTTCGTGATGCCCCTCGCCTATCTGCCCGAGTCTCTGCGAGACGTGAGCGCGAGTTCGCTCTACGTTCAGAACTGGTCGCTCGCAGCGAATTCCGTCGACTACCTCGCCAGTAGCTCGCGCACGATTGCCGAGCACTATTGGTCGCTCTCCCTCGAGGAGCAGTTCTACGTGGTGTGGCCGCTCGTGCTCCTCGGCACGTTTTCACTCGCTGTGCGGTGGGGAATCCGCCGGCGCTGGGTTGCACTGGCCGTCACGATTGTCATTCTCGGCGGTCTCTCCTTCGCTGCTTCGGTCTGGTACACCGCGGTAAATCCCGCTCAGGCCTACTTTGTGTTGTTCACTCGCATCTGGGAGTTTGCCGCCGGAGCGCTCCTCGTGCTCTGGGGTCGGCGAGCGCCTCGCGTCTGGCAGAGCAATATTCTGGGTTACCTGGGCATTGCTGTCATTCTGGCCAGCGCCCTCCTGCTTGACCGCTCGTCGGCATTTCCCGGCTGGCTCGCCGTGTTCCCCGTCGTCGGAACGGTTGCCGTGCTCGCCATGGGCTCCACTCGACGCTGGTGGCACGCCAGTGGGTTGTTGAGTCTGCGCCCCGTGCGCTTCGTGGGCGACATCTCCTATTCCCTGTATCTGTGGCACTGGCCTCTCATCGTTATTGCCCCCTTCGTCGCCGGCTGGGGCCTGAGCTTTGTCAATCGCATTGCGCTGTTTGTTTTTTGCTTCGTGCTGGCCTGGCTCACAAAGCGTTTTGTTGAGGATCCAATGCGTCGCTTGCCGTACCTCACTTCGCGCAAACCGCGGTTCACGTTTGGCTGGATGCTCGTGGCGCTCGGCGTGATGGGTGCGGCGCTCGTGGGTTCCTTCGCACTCCAGTTTCCCAAGTATCAAGCGGCGTCTGCACAACTGGCCGAGGTCGCGGTCAATCCCCCCGAGTGTTTTGGCGCGGCAGTGCTCACCGGCTGCAATAATCCGGAGCTTGACTCGGCAGTGATTCCTGAGCCCGGTTTCGGCAACGCCGATCGGCCGGGTAATGGAAACTGTTTTGTGCAGTTGAACGATGCCAGCGTTGTGGCGTGTGTGTTCGGCAGCGACTCTGCCGCCGCTCCTCGGATTGCCCTGATTGGCGACAGTCACGCGTATCAGTACATCGACGCCATGATTGCCCAGGCTGAGAAGAACGGCTGGTCACTCACTACGTACCTCAAGGGCGGATGCCCCTGGACGACAACCGAGATTGGTGGCACGAATCCTGCTTTCACGGCATCCTGCAACGCCTGGCACGCTGGCCTGGCCGAGATTCTCGCGTCCGAGCAGCCGTTTGACGCCATTGTCACCACCGGCTTGGCGTCAAACCTGATTGAGTCGGCGGGTGGCCCCGACGGGGCGGTCGAAGGTCTGATGGAAGCCTGGGCGTCTCAAGCTCCGGGCGTGCCGATTGTCGCCGTGTCCGACAATCCGGTGCCGGGAGATGACCCCAATAAGTGCCTGCGTTATTCCGACGCGTCCCAGTGCGATGTTTCACGTGAAATTGCTCTGCCCGGTCCGGACATTTTTGCCGAGGCCGCGCTCGACTATGCACTAGGCCACTCGCTCGACTTCTCATCCCTGTTTTGTGCTGAGACGCGCTGCGCTGTCGTTATCGGAGGTGCCGACGTTTATCGCGACCAAGACCACCTCACGGCCACCTTTGCAAACACGCTGGGTCCCTTCATCGCCGAAAAGGTCGAGTCCGTTCTTTCGTCGCGCTAATCGTGGCAACTTGTGCTTGAAGCAAAGCTGCGCGTTGTAAACGTCAGGGGCCCCTCTCACTCCTCACGGAGTTCGATGCTCACGCCAGCCACACAAACGAAAAGACCCGCCGTGGAGGGCGGGCTCGTTTTTTCGGTGGAGCCGTCGGAGTCCCTGACGCAAAGCTGCGCTTTGCAAGCGTCAGGGGCCCCTCTCACTCCTCACGGAGTTCGATGCTCACCCCAGCCACACAAACGAAAAGACCCGCCGTGGAGGGCGGGACTTTTCGTTTGTGGAGCCTAGGAGAATCGAACTCCTGACCTCCTGCTTGCAAAGCAGGCGCTCTACCAATTGAGCTAAGGCCCCT
>CAIWRM010000160.1 GCA_903915075.1 uncultured Microbacteriaceae bacterium | reverse complement strand
GTTGACCAACAAACAGGCGAACTACTCCGAGAACTCACCCTCGACACAAGCCGCGATTATCAACGCCAAAAATGACAGAATCCCCCGAACCCGTGGGTTCAGGGGATTCCGATGTCTTGGGACATCACATGGCGGTCCCGGTGGGATTTGAACCCACGGTGCGCTTTCACGCACACAACTTTTCGAGAGTTGCACCTTCGGCCGCTCGGACACGGAACCGAGAGCAAGTTTACGTGAGGCCAACCGGTTGGGGCTAATCGCGGGCACAACTCCCCACTACTGTCGGTGCACGCCCGTAAAGTGAACACCATGGCCAAGACCACCGTCCCCGGATTCCGCTGCGTCGAGTGCGGCTGGACCAGCGTCAAGTTTGCCGGCCAGTGCGGAGAGTGCCAGGCCTTCGGCACGGTCACCAGCGTGGGCGAGCAAACGGGTATCACCACGCGGATCACCGCAACGCCCGTGGCCGGCGAGCGGCAGGCCGTGCCCATCACGCAAGCCTCCGGCAACGAACTCACTCACCGCCCCACGGGCATCGGCGAGTTTGATCGCGTGCTCGGCGGAGGCATCGTGGCCGGCGCCGCCATCCTGCTCTCGGGCGAGCCGGGCGTGGGCAAGTCAACACTGTTGCTGGAGGTGGCCTCGCGCGCGGCGGCCGGCGGGCAGCGCGTGCTCTATGTGAGCGCCGAAGAATCGGTGAATCAGGTACGCATGCGCGCCACCCGCACCGGCGCACTGCACGACAACCTATTTGTGGCCGCCGAGACAGACCTGTCGTTCATCCTGGGTCAGGTGCAAGCGATAAAACCCGACCTGCTCATCGTCGACTCGGTGCAGACGGTGGCGAGTTCGGCCGTCGACGGTCTTGCCGGTGGTCCCAGTCAGGTGCGCGAAGTTGCCACGGCGCTGCTGCGCACCTGCAAGGAGTCGGCTCTTCCACTGATCCTTGTGGGGCACGTCACCAAAGACGGCAGCATCGCCGGGCCCCGAATGCTCGAACACCTCGTAGACGTGGTGTGTCACTTTGAGGGTGACCGTCAGACGGCCCTCAGATTCGTGCGTTCACTCAAGAATCGCTTTGGGCCCACCGACGAAGTGGGCTGCTTTGAGATGACGGGCGACGGAATTTCCGAAGTGCCCGACCCCAGCGGACTCTTTCTCTCGCGCTCACAGCACGCAGTGAGCGGCACGTGCGTCACCGTGGCTATGGAGGGTCGTCGCGCTCTGCCCGTGGAGATTCAGGCACTCGTGGTGCCGACTTCAGCCCCCAACCCGCGGCGGGTCACCAACGGAGTTGATTCATCGCGCGTGGCCATGATCCTGGCCGTTCTCGAACGGCGCGCCCGGCTCACCCTCAGCGATAAAGACGTTTACGTCTCCACGGTGGGCGGTGTGCGTCTCACCGAACCCGGTGCCGACCTCGCTATCGCTATTGCCATCGCCAGCGCCTTTCATGATCGGGCCGTGGCGCACACGGTAGCCGCCTTTGGTGAGATTAGCTTGGCCGGCGAAGTGCGGCCGGTGGCAGGTTCGCGCGTTCGCGCCACCGAGGCCGGGCGGCTGGGATTCGACACGATTGTGGATGACAGTTCTGGCACCGTGCATCACGCGCTCTCGGCAGCGCTCGCCAGTAGCAAGGGCGCCAAAGAGCGAGAGCTCGACGCGGCG
>CAIWRM010000159.1 GCA_903915075.1 uncultured Microbacteriaceae bacterium | reverse complement strand
CCTGTTCGAGTATGCGATCAGCCGTGAAACTCGCATAGTCGACGACATCGTTAACCGACTCTTCGGTGGAGATCCTGAGAAACCTGTCTTTCTCGAAAAAACGCTTGAAACTGGTGGTCGAGTCAACAACCGAATAAATCTCAACGGAGTGGCTGTCGACCTTCCCAAGCCGTTTCTGTTTTCTGTCCGCCCCACACCCGCCAACATCGACATCGCAATCAAGGGTGATGCGCTTCACGAGAATTTGGCCTTCTATGATCTGGCAGGAGAGCATTTTCAGTATGGGCGTTATGCGAACGCGGCCAACCGGAGTTTCGGCCACTTTGCCCATTCAGATGCTCTTATTTTCACCTACGATCCCTTGCAGGACAGCACCGCGATCGAACGACTCGCGACGCTAACAAGGGACCCGCAGGTGAACTCGCACAAGGTCCTAAACCGTCAGGACAATGTGCTTGAGGCGGTTATTCAGCAGTTTCGGGTTCTCAGAGGACTGCAACCGACAGAGCCGATAAAAATTCCACTGCTTGTGTGCGTCCAGAAGTTTGACGTATGGAAAAGTCTGCTTCCCAAATGGGTTCAGATTGACGAAAACTCCGTGTGGCGCTCGCCTAGCGAGGGAACGTCCGGCGTTGATATCGAAGAGCTTAATCGCAATTCTCTTCATATAAAACGGTTTCTACAGGATATCAGCCCAACGTTTGTTGCCCAGGCAGAGGCGAATTTTAGCACCGTGCGCTTTTTCCCTGTGAGTGCTCTCGGTGGTAGCCCTACGGCTGTTGAGATTCCTGACGAATATGACGACAAACGGGCTAAGTTATGTATTCGCCCCCAAGACCTTCACCCGTTCCGTGTAACGGATCCCATCCTCTGGCTACTCCACACCTGGAAGGTGCTTCGTATTGCACGAAGGCGCGGCGGCAAGCCCGACGGTGTCGCTGAAGCCTCTGTTGTCATGCGCGACGGCCGCGTTGTGGGTGCTGTTCTTCCCGAATCAAAAGAGCGCATCACGCTGGACAAACAGTACCTCGGCACGCTCATCGTCGATCCCTACACGGGCACCCCAGCTTGGATTCCGAGCCAGGAGCGTAAACCAGAGGGCAGCATGATGGATTACCTGCCCAAGTGGTTTGGGGGCGGGCCGAAGCCCCCAAAACGTGGTTGATAGCCAGAGGAGTTCCAGTTGATGTGTCCTCTCCCAAAACTCGAACCGATGGCCCGGCAGGGCGATGCCGGCTCCAACTCCTCCACGCCTTCGGTTGAATTGCAGGAACTCATCTACACATCGGCTCCCAAACTTCTCGACTCCACGGCGGCGCACCTCGGCATTGTGGCGGCCACTCAGGGGATTGATGCGGAGTCGCGCCGGGCGATGGGAGGCCTATGGTCATACTCAGTGCCGGAGGAAATGCATGTCGCCGACTCCGTCCCCCTCCCGAGATTCGTTCTGATGCCGGTACCTGGCGCGAGGCCGGCGTTCAGCTTGTCTCGAATACAGAGCGCTGGCTTCGACCACACCGGCCGCACTAACCCGATCGCCCATCACTTTCTTGGCGACATCAGCGAAATCCGATCTTCAGGCCTGACATTTTCGGACTTGGTGCAGTGGGCATCCATGAAGCAAAGTGACGGCAAGCCCTCCGTTTTTATAGATCGCTGGATGGGCGACCCACGTCACTTGCCATGCCGTACGATTTCAGAATCACATGGTTCCAATCCACTTGCGCTCCTCCATGCTGTCTCCAGTGACTCCGGTGTCGCTCTTGAGTCTCTCCGCCTTGCCATTGCCGCCATCACCGAAACCCTCCGCGTCTATGCGACTGAGAAGCGAATGGTCGTGTGTGTGGTGAAACCCGCATTTGCTCAAAGCGTGCTCCCTTTCCTTGGGGCGATTCTCGCCGCCCTTCCCGCTCGCGTTCAGGAGATCCAATCAGCGATTTCTCACGTTTGGGAAATTTCCGATGCTCCCTT
>CAIWRM010000158.1 GCA_903915075.1 uncultured Microbacteriaceae bacterium | reverse complement strand
TGGGCATCAACTCGCTCGATGAGATGCCGGCCATTGCTCCGCTCCTGCCCGATGGCCAGGAGGGCTTCGACGCGGATGCCTAACGTTGATGAGTGACGCCATGACCGAGCCCGAGGGTGTGCGCCTGCAGAAGGTTTTGGCGCACGCGGGCGTTGCATCGCGTCGCGTTGTTGAGGACATGATTGTTGCCGGACGCGTCACCGTCAACGGCGAACCGGCAACAGAACTGGGTCGTCGCATTGATCCCGAGGTCGACCTGGTGGCTGTTGATGGTCAGGCCGTTCAGCTCGACTCCGACAAGCGCTATGTGATGCTCAACAAGCCGCGCGGCGTGATCAGCACCATGCGCGACGAGCAGGGTCGCCCCGACCTTGCTGAGTTCGCCGCCCAGTTCGACGAGCGCCTTTACAACGTGGGTCGGCTTGATGGCGACACGTCGGGGCTGTTGCTCCTCACGAACGACGGCGAGCTCGCCAATGTGATGGCACATCCGCGCTTCGGCGCTGAGAAGACCTATGTTGCCAAGGTGCGCGGTCGGGTGAAGCAACCTACGCTGGCAAGACTCATGCGGGGGATCGAACTTGATGACGGGCCGATCGCGGCCGACCGCGCGCGCATACTCTCGACGACCGCCCAGGGCGGAACGCTTCTCGAAGTCACGCTCCACTCGGGGCGCAACCGAATCGTGCGTCGAATGTTGGATGCCGTGGGCCATCCGGTGATCGAGCTCGTTCGGCGCCAGTTTGGACCGCTTCACCTCGGCACGTTGACCGTCGGCCAGATGCGCGACCTGACTAAGGTGGAACTCGGACAGATTCTCACGCTGATGCGTGCCGATGAATCCGGTGCAGACAGTGCAAGCTCCTCAGGTTCGGCCGAGGCGGAGTGGGACGACGCGGAGCGCGAGAGGGAGGACGGTGAGTCGTGAACGAACACGGTAACGCCGTTCGCCTCTCCGGCCAAGTGCGCGTTGTGGGCACCGGCCTGCTCGGCGCCAGCATTGGCCTACGACTCACGTCACTGGGCAGTGATGTGATTCTTGACGACGTCTCTCCGTCATCGGTCGGTTTGGCGGTCGATCTTGGCGCGGGCCGTGTTGCGCAATCCGATGACGCTCCGGTGCTCATTGTCGTGGCCGTTCCGCCGGATGTTACGGCCGACGTGATCCAGGCCGAACTTGCCCGTTTTCCCGAGGCTGTCGTCACCGACGTGGCCAGTGTCAAGCTGACCCCGCTGCGCCAGTTGCAGGATCGGGGCGTCAGCCTGGTGAACTACATTGGTTCTCACCCGCTGGCCGGCCGCGAACGCGGGGGAGCAATCTCGGCGGTCGGAGATTTATTCATGGGCCGCCCCTGGGTGGTCTGTCGGGACGCAGAAACTCCCGCGTGGGCGCTAGCCGTCGTGGAAGACCTCGCGCTTGATTTGGGTGCGGTGCCCATCGAGATGTCGCCGGAAGACCACGACGCTGCGGTGGGGCTGGTGTCTCACGTTCCTCAGATTGTGTCGAGCCTCATGGCAAAACAGCTTGCCGCGGCCAGTGACGATGCCGTCCGTTTAGCCGGTCAGGGCGTGCGCGATGTCACACGCATCGCCGCCAGCTCGCCTGAGCTGTGGATTCAGATCCTGAGCGCCAACCGCGATGCTGTCGTGGGGATTCTCGAAAACTTCGCACGTGACCTCGATGCCGTGACAACGGCCCTGCGCCACATGGACGCACCTGGCGCCAG
>CAIWRM010000157.1 GCA_903915075.1 uncultured Microbacteriaceae bacterium | reverse complement strand
GGACGGCGCAATACCTACAGCGTTCACGCAAACCTGAATCTGCGTCACCCCTTGGAGTCAGATTTCTCGGTGGGCGAGTTGCTTCAGATATTTGCCGCGCCGGCCGAAACCGCTAGCGCGTCACAAAAGTGAAGATGTGCTCGAAGGTGCCATCGGGCAAGTGCGTGGTCTGAACCTCACCGGTCACGCCGATGTACTTTCCCGTTCCTCCCGTGATGGCGACAACAACAGGCTGTCCCTGAGCGAGCTTGCGCTCAGTGAGGGGATAAAAGGCCAGGCCGGCTACTTCAATCTGACCATCGGGGGTATTAAATGTGAGTGATCGGCTGCGTGCCTCAAATTCGCCCTGATCGCCCTCGGCGATTTCGACGGTGAGAATCGAACCGGCGAGCTCGCCAGCATCCGCGCCGGAAACGGTGGTGAGATCTCCCTCGATGAACGTGAGGACGCCTTCCTTTCCAGCGTCGACCTTTTCGATTCGGGGCGCTGCTTGTAACAGCGTGAGGGTCGTCGTGCTCTGAGCGTTACCGGCATTTCCGGCAAAGAGCGTGAAGCTCGCCACCCACAGAGTCAGGGCCACAAGAATCACGGCTCCCACAACGACGGATACGGCGGCGGTGATCTTGGAGTTCATGAAAATGTTCCTTCGGGTTGGGGGCAAGACTCTCGACGCTATCAGCACAACGAGGGGCCCGCGGCGCACCGCGAGCCCCTGCCATGCCAATGAGTTAAGCGAGCTGGCGCTGGAACGCAGCCAGGTGGTTCACGCTGCCAGAACGCAGGGAACCCAGCACCGTGAGCACATCCTGCTCGCTTATCGGCGCCATCATGGCGTCGAGGTCGGCAATGTCCGTCTCCTCAATGAAGACGCCCACTTCCATGGCCGCCTGTTCGCTCACGGAGCCTTGCGCGCTAAGGGTGTTGTACAGCGCCTGAAGATCGGGATTGGTGAAGACGCCGACTTCACTCGAGCGCGGATCGACGATGCCATAGCTCACGAGCAGGGTAGCGACCTGAGCTTGGTGAGACGTTTCGCTCGAGACGATGTTTTGCATCGTGCGCGATCCCCACAAGTCACCTAACACCGTGTACACATCGAAGGCCAGCTTTTCTTCTTCAATGATGAAGGCCAGGTTCTGTTCCAGCGTTGGGGTGACTACCTCCGGCGCGGGCGCGGGCGTGTTGGCCTCTGACGGGCTGGGCGATTCGACTGCCGTCTCCCTGGTTGACGCGCTCGGCGGGGCTGATGTCTGCGTGCCGATGGCAATGCCGACTCCGGTGCCCACGATGGCGAGGGCCACCACTGAGGCGACTGAGACGATAACGGTGTTGCGCTTGTTCATGTGGTGCTCCTTTGTTCTGGTTGTGTTCTCAACATACCCCTGGGGGTATGTAAGTTTGCTATCCGCAACCTATGAGGTTCCTATGAGCGGATGTCGCACCCGTCGTGCGCCGTCTATCCAGCCACAGATAGCGGGCGACAATGAGGCCTTCGCGCGCGCCCTAGACTTAAGACATGTCTGAACGCGTTGTGCTTGCTTACTCCGGTGGCCTCGACACTTCTGTTGGTATCGGTTGGCTGAAAGATGCCACCGGCAAAGAGGTCGTGGCCATGGC
>CAIWRM010000156.1 GCA_903915075.1 uncultured Microbacteriaceae bacterium | reverse complement strand
CGATTACGGGGAAGTTCGAGGTTAACCCGCAGCCGCTACCGCGTCCGGCGGCCTCACAATAGGCGCCCCAGATGGATCCGTGCTGCGCCGTCATCCACGTGGTTAACTGGGCGGTTGAACCGGACCCGTCGGAGCGAACCACGGGAACAATTTGGCGCGCGGGTAGCGCGATTTTGGGATTGTCCGCCGCAATGGCGGGGTCGTCCCACTTCGTAATGTTGCCCGTAAAGATTTTTGTGATGACCTCACCGGACAAGCGCAGATTGGTGATCTGTTTGCCACCAGAGGTGAGGTTGTACATAAAGGCCGTACCACCGGCCACAATCGGCATGTAGGCGAAATCCCGGTCGGTGGGGAGAGGGTCCACCGTTTGGCCGTCTGTCAGTCCGTAAGGAATTTCCGAAACAGCGTAGTCAACGGTTCCCTCTCGAAACTGGTTTCGACCGTCGGAAGAACCCGTTGAGGCAAAGTTGACGTTCATTCCATACTGTTTGACATTGGTGCGCCACTGCTCGATGGCGTTCGCCGACCACGACGAGCCAGCACCGTTAATGGCCGTGTAGTCCGCGGCCCACGCCGCCGTGAGAGAACCCGCAGACAGGCTCGTGAGAACCATGACTCCGAGTGTGCCACTGGCTAGGATTCCCGCAAGACGTCTCATCGCTCGTTCACTCCTTTGTTGTTCGACGTCGCGTCGAAATTTTGCGTGTTGGTGAGTTTTCTGCGCGCATTGCTGCGTCGGTTACGGAATGCGATTTCCGCGCTCACCCAGCGGCCGAAGCGAACCGAGGCTCTGGCCAACGACGTGACGAAGAAGCCCACATTGCGAATGAGACGCTGCCGCAAAGCCCGGCGTCTCTCCTTCTTAGCAACGGTTTCTGAACCAATGATTCGCGCGATAACAAAGAGGATGACCACCAGGAGCATGAGGACCGCTGCCGTTCCGAAGCCGCGGGCAATCATGGTGGGCTCTGGTGATTTCACAAACTGGAAGACGGCGAGGGGCAGGGACACCATGGGACCGTTGAACGGGTCTGCGTTAAACGACGCGGTAAATCCCGAGGTGAGAAGGACGGGCGACGTTTCACCGATTCCGCGGGCAGTCGCCAAGATTATGGCGGTGACCAAACCGGATCTTGCCGTCGGCAGGGTCACTTGCCACATGGTTCGGAAATTGTCGGCTCCCAGCCCGATGGAGGCCTCCTTGAGGGTCGACGGCACGAGACGAAGAACCACGTCCGAAGCTCGAATCATGATGGGAAGCATCATGACAGTGATCGCCAGCGACGCGGCGAATCCTGATTTATCAAAGCCAAGAATGAGAATGAACGTTGCATAAATGAACAACCCCGCAACGATCGACGGTAACGCCGTCATGGCCTCAACAATGGTGCGTAGGAATCGCGAAAAAGGCCCCGGAACTTCGCTCAGAAAGACCGCTGTGGCGAGTCCGAGGGGGATGGTAATGGCAAGGGCGATGCCAATTTGGATGAGCGAACCCACGATGGCGTGAATGACACCGCCCTGGGTAACCGGATCAAGCGGCCCGGTATACGACATGTCCTCGATAAAGAAATTGAGGTAGGGAAGTGCCTCGGAACCCCGAAACACGGAATAGGCGACGATATAGACCAGCGTGGCAAAAACAATGACAGCAAGTGAGTGAACCGCAACAGTGACCACGCGGTCCCGAACGATCGTCATCTTCTCGTCGAGGGAGACCAAGAGCGCATAGGTGATCAGAAAGAGAAAATATGAGATGACGAGAAACCCAATGACGCCACCCACGGGCGCCAAGGCAGTAAAAATAAATGTCGTCATCGACAGCGAGGCAAGAATTGCCCCCACCATGGAAAGGACATCGCTCACCCTCAGCGCACCAATCCGGCGAGGGACATCGTCCTGTGGGTCAGTAATTTCGGGCTCGTGTTTGCCGGGGTCGGCTAAGACTTCGCGTTCGTTGGCGATAGCGGATCCAAACATTGTCATGATCGGGACCTAACTGCTCGCACCGGATCGGGAACGCGCCACAATGGCAGACGCACCGAAGTTAACAATGAGTGTGACGACAAACAGCGCCAGGCCGGCCGCCATCAGCGCCGACATACCGAATGCGGACGCTTCGCCATACTTCAGAGCAATCAGCGAAGAGATTGAACTCGCGCCATTTTGTAGGATGAAAGGCTGAATCAAGAAGACAGGCGAAATGATCATGTAAACCGCGATTGTTTCCCCGAGAGCCCGCCCGAGACCCAACATGGTGCCGCCAATGATGCCGCCGAGGCCAAAGGGAAGGAGAACGGATCGAATCATTCCCCATTTTGTAGCGCCGAGGCCCAGTGACGCTTCACGTTCGCCCACGGGCGCCTGAGAGAAAACCTCGCGCATAATCGACGTCATGATGGGCGTAATCATGAGCGCTACGACAATGCCCGCGATAAAGGTCGACGAGGTAAACACTGTGGTTGGGGCGAGGGGATCGCTGGGGTCGTAATCCGGCACGCTCAGGAACGGAATCCAGCCAAAAGTCTGCGAAATCCAACGCGCAATCGGCACGATGGAGCCCTGAAGGGCGAAGAATCCCCACAGGCCGTAAACCACAGATGGAATCGCGGCCATAAGGTCGACGAGGGCAATCAAGAATCGTTTGACAGGAAGGGGCGCATACTCCGAAATGTAGAGCGATGTGCCCAGCGCCATGGGGAGCGCGAGCACCACAGCAACGAGGGCGATAAGAATTGTGCCCACCAGAACCGCCGCAATTCCGAAGTTGTTCGCGTCGGGTTCCCACGCTTGGGTGGTGAGAAAACTCCAACCGGATGCGGAGATGGCTTGGGCCGCCCGAATCCCCAGAAACACGCCAATCGCCAACATGATGACGAGCACGATGATTCCGCCCGACCGCGCCACACTGCGATAGAGAAAGTCCACTCGGCTGCTCACATGAGCTAATTTGCGCGGGGAATCGAGTGACACGGGGATCCAGATCTGTCGAAGCGCGATGCAAAGCTCTCATCGCCGAAAAAATTCTCTGGTTGAGAGGCTAGGTGTGCCTGTTTACGCCTAAGTGAACGGACGCTTAACGGCACGCGACGACTCGTGCCGTCGGTCACTTTTCACCAGCAAAGTGAAGGGCCCCACGTCACAACGAACGCAGGGCCCTCACGCAGTAAAACCGGGCTTTTTTCGGCTATCTCGCCGCTACTTCCAGGCCGCTCCGTACTTCCAGCCGGTGTAGCCCTCGGCCACGTACTGGCGTGCGAACTCCGAGTCACACACCGAGTAGAGCTCGCCCACCTGGCGCTTCTTGTCGAACTCGGTAGCGTCGGGGGCGATGTGCAGCATCGAGGTCATCCAGTACGAGTAGTTCTGGGCCTTCCAAATGCGGTCGAGGGCATCTTCTTGGTAGCTGTCCATGAGCGCCTCGGTGCCTTCGTTGAAGAAGGCGTTGAGTGCCTGGTTGAGCCAGAGTACGTCGGAGAACGCGAGGTTCATGCCCTTGGCGCCCGTGGGCGGAACCGTGTGAGCGGCGTCGCCGGCGAGGAAGATGCGGTTGTTGCGCAGTCCCGAGGCCACGAACGAGCGGAAGCGGAGCACGTCCTTGCGGAAGATGGGTCCGCGCTTGAGCTCAACCTTGACGCCGAGCTGCAGCTTGGCCCAGATCTCGTCATCGGTCACCGAGTTGGGATCCATGGTGGGGTCGCACTGGAAGTACATGCGCTGCACCTCGGGCGTGCGCGTGGAGATGAGCACGAAGCCCTCTTCGGAGCGCGAGTAAATGAGTTCGTCGGAGCTCATGGGCGCTTCGGTGAGAATGCCGTACCAGGCAAAGGGGTACTCGCGGAAGAATCCGGAGGTCTGCGAACCGTTCACGGCGATGCGGGCGATGGATGCCGAACCGTCGGCGCCGATGACAACGTCGGCCGAGATTTCGAAGTCTTCTCCCGAGGCCGTCTTGCCCACAACCTTGGGGTTGTTGGTGTTTTCGTCGATGATCTTCTCGGCGAGGTGCTCAAACAGCGGCGCGTTACCGGCGGCGATGCGGGCAGCGATGAGGTCAATCAGCACCTCGTGCTGGGGGAACAGGAACACAGACTTGTTGACGAGCTTGGTGAAGTCGAAGCGGTGGCTTCCACCGTCGAAGTCGAAGGTGATGCCGTGGTGTTCGTACTCTTTGTTCATGGCGCGCGAGCTGGCACCGGATCCAACCAGAACCTCGGCAGCGGGCTGCTCGACGATGCCGGCCTTAACCGTCCCCTCGATCTCTTCGCGCGACTTGCCGTCGATCACGATGGAATCGATGCCGGAGCGCTGCAGCAGGTGGGCGAGCAGCAGACCCGACGGGCCGGCTCCCATGATGGCGACCTGAGTCTTCATTTGTGTGGCCATGTGTATCTCCTTGATTGGGGACGAGAGTTACCCGTCCAACGTCTAGAGGAAAGCAAATCGGGTTTTGGTTAGACCTTCGACAAAGTTTTCATTCAATGGGAAGCGAATCTCACGGCGGACGCGGCTTGGCCGATTTCAGCCGCGGCCCGCTTGAGTCGCGCCACAACCTCCGATTCACGCTCATTACCCCGCGGCATCACCACAGAAAGGGCGGCAATCACACCCGTGCCGTCTGACACGGGAACCGCGATGCCGGTCGACACGCTCTCGATGTATCCCGGGGCGAAGGCGTAGCCGCGCTTGCGCACCTCGGCCAGCTTCTTGCGCAGCTCGGTGGCGTCCACGATTGTTTCTGGGGCGAGGCGCTTGAGGGGGGACGTCAGGATGCGGTCCTGATAGGCCGGCGGTGAATAGGCGAGAAGGACAAGGCCCGACGACGAGGCGTTGAGCGGCAGGCGGCCGGCAATCTTGGTGATGTTGGCGCCCGCCGCACGGGCCGACAGGCGCTCAATGAACAGCACCTCGTCTTGCTCGAGCACCCCGAGCTGGGTGTGCTCGCGGATGCCCGCTTGGACTTCCTCCATAAAGGGCATGGCGACCTGGCGCAGGCCGAGCGCGTTCGATCCACGCGTGGTGAGTTCCCACAGGCGCATGCCGATGCGAAAGCCGCCGTCATCGTCCCGCTCGAGAAAACCGTTGTCGGCAAGCTCGTTCATCAACCGGTGGGCACTTGATACGGGCAAGCCCGTTCGCCGCGCCACTCCCGACGGCGTCTGCGTGATCCGCGTGGAGTCGAAACTCTCGAGGATGCGGGTGACCCGCGTGATGATGCTGTCGCCAGAGCGCGAATTCGCCATGGGAACAGCATGTCACGCGCGGCCATCATTTGTCATTCAATGGAAAATTTCGCGATAACGAGAAGCCTAAAGAGCGAGGTGGAGCCGCAGGGCCTCGTCGATGTCTTCCATGACGGCGTGAGTTACCTCACCAATGCGGGCACCCAGCCGGTCAACTGAAACCGCGCGCACCTGCTCTGCCTGAGCTTTGGAGTCGCGATCGAGGCCTGTTGTTGTGGCAGCGAGCAGGACCTGAAAGGGATACACGTGAGTAACATTCGACGTCACGGGAACGACCGTAATGACGCCTCGACCACTCCGCTCGGCAGCGCTATTTGCCCCGTCGTTGCTGACCAGGACAGCGGGGCGTTGCTTGTTGGCCTCACCGCTGCGACTGGGATCGAGATTGACCAGGTAGATCTCACCCCGGTGCATCTAGCCGAGTCCATCGCTCGTCGTGACATCCCAGAGAGAGCCGTCGTCATCGTCCCATTCCTGTGAAGCAGCCTCGTATGCCGACGCGAGTCCGCTAGCTCGAAGGAGTCGGACAGCCTTATGGAGCGCGGCCGAACGGGACGGAAGCCCCTTCGCTTCGGCATAGGCGTCGAGGAAAACGACGTCTTCGTCGGGCAAGCTCATGCTAATTTTCATACTTTAATCTTACCATCAGTACTACTTAGGTATGACCCTCGAGTGAGCGCCAGCGATAACTGCTTCGTTGAGAACAATGACGCGTGGTCCTCATCGACGGTCACGCGCAGACCTGTGAATCTCCCTTGTTTTCGTCATCTTTCTCGGGCGGCGCAAACACCGACGAATAAAATTTTTTGTTGAGGAACCCCTCGTCTCCACCCGCGAAAGGATGATGTCCATGCTCTGCCCCATTGACCAGTCAGCTCTTGAAATGTCGGAGCGCAGCGGAATCGAAATCGACTACTGCCCTCAGTGCCGTGGCGTGTGGCTAGACCGGGGAGAGATTGACAAGATCATCGAACGCTCAGTTCCCCAAGCACCGTCGGGGGGAGATCGCTACGACGACTCACGCAACTACCGCGACGCACCGCGAAGCAGCAGCCCCCCAAAGCGCAAAGAGAACTGGCTCGGCGAACTCTTCGGGTAGTTCGCCGGCGGGGTGGACCTAGGGAGACTCGAACTCCCGCCCTTCTCATCCACCTCAAGGCACCGAATAAAGAAACCACCCACAAGGGGTGGTTTCTTTATTCGGTGGGGGTGCCAACCAACTCGCGTAATAGGAAATACGCCGGTTAGCGGGAGATTAGCTTTGCCGTTCGACATTGTTGACGTTGGACGCGCCAATGGTCTCGGTGAGCCGTCCGACATGATCCACGAAACCCAGGCAAGTCTCCCGCCTTGATCCTGTGGGCAAGTCGCGGGCCAACAATGAGGCGGGCGACACAGGGATAAAAAATCTGTTCCCGAAATACGACTATGTTAACAAGCAGTTGATTAATTTATTTGTCAGCACCCCATCATCTTGAAATAGCGAAAGGTCCAGAAAGTGATAATCAAGTCTCTCAGTTACGGTTTGTTGACTGCCACGCTCGTCGTGGGTGTTGTGCTCCCTTCGGGCGGGGCTGCTTGGGCCACATCTGATCAAGCGACATCCGTCAAAGTAGGCCCCAATGCTTTTTTGGCGGGAATGTATACGGAAGCTGGCTTGAAAGGAAACGGGAGTTTTGGGAGCAGGGGCCTAATCCCGAGCGGATTTCATCCTCAGGGTTCAACCGCAATAGGTTTCGTCGTCATTAGGGATAAGGCACAACCGAGCTGGTCCGCGGCGAGTGTGGCAGATCTCGTGGACGGTGATTTTTTCACACCGGGCACGGCCTACGAGGGCTGGGCGTTGAAGGTTGGCTCTGTTTTGGGAACCAACAACCATGGCTTTGATTTTGCTAATGAAATTGACGGCAGCCTCGGAAGCGTGACGAATGCCACTGGCGACACCGGCAACAACACGGTCGGTTGGACGAGTAGCACTCCTTTTCAAGGTGTGAGTATCGTGAAGACTTACTCCCTCCCACAGGCGGGCCAAAGAGTCGACGTTACCGTAACGCTCACGAACACCACGGGAGCAGCAATTACGAACATCTACTACGGCCGTGGAGTGGACCCAGATGACGGGAATTCTGCCGAAATATTTCCATCGACAAATACGGTTGTGTCTCAGATTTCTGAGCCGGGCGCATCGTCATCACGAGTTTCTGCAGCCTTTACGAGAGGTTCGCAAATTTTCCTTGATTCGAAGGACCCTCGGTCTCGTGTTGCCCGAGAAATTCAGCTGAGTGATCCGGCTTTTGATCCTTCGGAGGTGTGGGAGGGGTCAGCAAGGTTTGATAGCACCGTGGGCAGCTCTGCGACAGCTGATATGAGCATGCATTTAGCGGTCAAAATAGATTCCTTGGGTGCTGGTCAATCGACAACCTTCACTTTTTCGTACCTCTTGACCGCGACCGCAGATGACCCCATCGATGATTCCGATGGCTCCGGCGGTTCCGGTGGCAATGATGGCGCTATGACAGAACTCCCGAGCACGGGCGTGGAAAATTCTTTCCTTCCGTGGTGGGCCGTCGCCGCGATTTTTGGTGGTCTGATTTTGATTGTGCACAGCCGCCGATTGGTCAAGGGTTTGGTATCTGTGACCTCGCGTTCTCGCTGATTTTCGTGAGAATGAGTGAGGCCCCGCCTGGCGGGGCCTCGATTATTTGTGGACCTAGGGAGACTCGAACTCCCGACCTTCTCATTGCGAACGAGACGCGCTACCACCTGCGACGAAAGCAACGGGAGCTGACATTCCACCCTTGCCGTTGGAGTTGATAGCGGTAATCCTGAGTGGGACTGGGCCGGTTGAAAAAGAGCGACTTTTGATAGCATTTGCTATATGAGAGACAAAGATGTACGCCAGTCGCTTGTCGACGATGCTCGCGCCGCGGACGACCTGCATGAGCAATCCCGGCACTTACTCGTGAACGCCGTGAGAACCGGGGCGCGAGCCGGGTTGACGCAGCGACAAATTGCCCAGGCAATCGGTCGCAGTCAGCCCGAGGTTTCTCGACTTCTTCGATTCCAGAGCAAAACAGTACTCGGTCGTCGTCTAGCCGATCATCGACGCCAGATTTTGCACATCTTGGGGACGAACGGCATGAGGAACATCCGTGTCTTTGGTAGCGTCGCACGTCAGGAAGACGGACCCGATTCAGACGTCGATTTACTCGCTGACGTCCCCCAAGACCTATCGCTATTTGCGTTAGCTCGGATTGAACAGGAGATCTCACAAATCTTGCAAACACCCGTGGACATCGTGCCAGAGAGGGGACTTCGCTCCAATGTGGCGTCTCGGGCCCGAGACGAGGCCATTCCTCTGTGAGAAGGACCGACAAGGAACTGGTCGAGGATGCCCTCGCTCACCTCGCCGTGCTCAACGAACACATGCGACGCGGCGACCTCACCGATTCCGTGGTTGCCGATGCCGTGAGCCTCAGGCTCGCTTCAGCAATTGACGCACTCGCCGCGACAACCGAGGCATTCCGGGAGCGCACCTTTGGCGGTGACTGGCAAGTGATGCGCTCGACCCGAAACCGGATTGCGCACGGCTACATATTTATCGACATAAACCTGATCCGGGCCACAGTAGAGCACGATGTTCCCGATCTTGTGAATCGGCTCAATCGCACCCTAGATCGCTAGGACGTTTGTGAGGTTTTCGTTCGAATTGGCTCCGCCCGAATCGCCACCAACACCATCGACTCAGACCGCAACTACTGGCGTTACAACATGAAAGAGCCCGGCCGATGACCGGGCTCTGAGTGACATATCTCGCGACTCATCACACTGTGGACCTAGGGAGACTCGAACTCCCGACCTTCTCATTGCGAACGAGACGCGCTACCACCTGCGCCATAGGCCCGAGCTACGAGAATTATACGTCGTGAGGCACTGTGGGTCTTCGGGTGGGCCACTCCACAACGAACATGGCCAGCACAATGAGCGCACCGCCGAATATCGTCTTGAGCGCCAAAACTTCTTGACCCACCGCAACCGCCACAATGGCCGCGAAGACCACCTCCAGCGTGAGGATCACCGCTACGCGTGACGCATCCATGCGGGCCTCGGCCCAGGTCTGCACGAAGTAGGCCAGCGCGGTGGCGAAGATGCCCGTGTAGGCAATCGCCAACCACGTGGACAACCCTGCCGGGGGCTGATACCCATCCACGAGGGCGCCCACCCAGGCCACCGCGGTTGCCACGCTGAGTTGAACCAGGGTCAGTGCATAACTCGAGAGTCCGGGACTCCACCGAGCCAGCACCACATAGTGCAGGGCAAACAGGATGGCTCCTACGAGCGTCCACAACTGGGTGAGGTTGAATCCAAAATTGTTGATCGAGATGAGTGACAACCCGCCAAAGGCCAAAGCAACGCCGGCCCACACGCGGCCGGCAATGGGCACACGGAACATGAGCCAACTGAGCAGCGGAACCACGACCACGTAGAGGCCGGTGACGAATCCCGTGGTGGCCGCCGTATTGAAGCTCAGCCCAATGGTCTGAGTCAAGAAGGCGGCCGCGAGAATGATGCCGAGGTACGTGCCGCGCACCGCAATCCGTGATGAAATCTCGCGCACAACTTGTGGCCGAAAAAGAAGCATCACCGCAACGGCCACGCTAAAGCGCGTGGCAATGAAGTCCCACAGGGGTTGCTCTTCGAGCGCGGGTTTCATCACCACAAAGGCCACGCCCCACACCAGCGCAACGCCAACGAGAGCGAGCCCCGTGGTCCACTGCGCCTTCACCCTCTCAGGCTACTGAGGCGCGGTCGTTTGCGTCATCAGCCCACGCGTCGGCGCTTGAGAGCCGAATCAAGGTCAAACGAACCAGTGTCGGCATCCTCAACAATGCCGAGACCCGCAAAGCGGCTCGGCGCTTGAGCGGGTTGCTCGACCGGGCGTGGCGGCGCCGCCACGGGCGCGGTGCGCTGGGGGGCAGCAATCTTGGCGAGATACGCCTGCTCGGCTATCGCGCGGCGGCGGGCATCAGCGGCTTGTTGCTGCGCCACCACGCCGGCCGCAACCGAGCCCGGCGACTGGTGGAGAGAACGAGGTACGGGCTGCGGTGTCCACGATCTGATCGGCGCCGCCGGTCGCGCGCCCTGATCAAAAACGCTTGCCGGGGCGACAGTCCGTCGCGCAACTGTCACGTTTGCCGGCCCGGAGAGCGACGACATCACGCCGAGCGTAACAAGGGTACCGACGCCGCCCAGGGCCGCAATCAGGATGTCCCCCACGTACGTGATGTACGCGATGCCCACAGCCAAAGTGGCGAGGGAGGCGAGAAGAAAAATCAGGGCCACCTGGCGCGCACGCCGACGACGATGCCTGGCCAACAGTGCGCGCTGTTCCGCAGTGAGAGCATCGTGGGCGGTGGCGCGAGCCCGCCTCTTGTTTTCACGCTCAGCATGACGAAGTGCCTTTTTCTGCTCGTGCACCGCACGCGCAGTGGCCTCGGCTTGACGCAGGTGGGTGGTGTCGAGTCCCGCAACCGTCATTGCTGCCACGGTGTGCTGCAGGCGAACGGTGTTGGCTTCGGTCTCGGCGAAGTGACGCCGGCGCACCCAACTCGGGATGAGGTAGGCCACCCACAAAACAGCGCCGACAGCGAAGACCAAGCCCCCGCTGAGAAGTTCACTGTTCATGTCTTCAACGGTAAGAGACGTCGAGCGCAATTCAGGGAAGAGG
>CAIWRM010000155.1 GCA_903915075.1 uncultured Microbacteriaceae bacterium | reverse complement strand
CTCCTGCACACTTGCGGGATCCCGGCGATAACTGGGTCTACGCCCCCGACGGCACCAAGTACTGGGGCGCCTTCGGTGCATCGGGGCTACTGCTGTGGCATCCCGATCACGGACTTCTGCTGCAGCATCGTGCCACGTGGAGTCACAACGGCGGAACCGGGGCCCTTCCGGGTGGAGCCCGCCGTCAGCACGAGTCGGCCGAGGATGCCGCCATGCGCGAAGCGGCCGAAGAGGCGGGCGTTCCCGGCAATCTTGTTACTGTGCTCTTTGTTAGCGTGTTTGACCTCGAGTACTGGTCTTACACCACGGTCGTGGCACGTGCTGAGGAGCACTTCGTGCCGGTGATGGGTGATGCCGAATCTCTCGAGCTCGAGTGGGTAGCCGTCGACGAGGTTTCGACGCGCGACCTGCATCCCGGATTCGCTTCCTCGTGGCCCGCGCTTCGTGAGCGGCTCATCGAATTCGCGGCATAGCGCGCAGATGGGACATGCCGAGCACAAAGGTTACGAGCGAATCGTATTCTTTACAGACGCCGTTGTTGCGATTGCCGCAACGCTGCTGATTCTTCCCGTGGTGGATGCCGCATCCCAGTTAGGAGGTGGCGACCCTGAGCAGTTTCTTATACAAGTAGTCCCTGAGCTCGTCATGTTTGTCATCAGCTTTGCCGTCATTGCCAACTTTTGGTTGGAACACCATCGGCTTTTTCGTCTCATCGACAAGTTCGACACGTTTCTGATCATCGTCAACTTTGCATGGCTCATGGGCATCGTGCTCATGCCGGTACCGACAGCTCTGATTGTTCTGGGAAATGATGACGACGTTGTGTCCGTGGCGTTCTACATCGGAACG
Organism: uncultured Microbacteriaceae bacterium; assembly: GCA_903915075.1. Taxonomy (GTDB): domain Bacteria; phylum Actinomycetota; class Actinomycetes; order Actinomycetales; family Microbacteriaceae; genus UBA963. Next base: position 2,759 of record CAIWRM010000155.1, on the reverse strand, counting down.
ATGGTCATGATTTCGCTCATGCATTTCGTGATGTGCAATCACGTGCGTCGCCACCCCGAATTCGAGCACGGAGCATCCAAGACGGCCAATGGTTGGCTGTCATCGCTTGTTGTCACCTGCTTTTTTGCACTCGCCCTCGTCGCCGGGGTGGTCATTCCCGAGTTCGGGCTCTGGGGTCTCCTCGGTATGTTCCTGATTCCAGCCCTCGTCCGGCTGATTCAGCATCGGTCAGCCCGCTCGGGCCGGAGTGCTGGCCGGTGACTCGGTTGCCTGGTCTTCTCAGACGCGGACTCTTCTTTTTCGCTGTCGCCACTGTCGGCATTGTGCCGACCGTTGCTTTGTCGGCCTGCACCGTCACGAGTCAATCCGACACCGCAACACCGTCGACGTCGTCAACCAGTCTTGAGGTGCCGGCCGGCGGCACCATCGCCGTCATCGGCGATTTTGGTTCCGGCGATGAGAACCAGCGAGCCGTGGCCAACCTGGTGGCGGCGCGCAACCCAGCCGCGATTGTCACCACCGGTGACAACGTCTACTCGGATGCGGGTTACGCAACTCTCGTGGGCGACTACTACGGCTCCTTCGTGGGCGCCGAAACCTTCTACCCCGCCACGGGTAATCACGATTACGACGAAGGCATCGCCGCGTTCGATGACTACTTTGGCTACCTCACTGGCCAGCGCGAGTACACGGTGATCCTGGGGGACACTGCATTCTTCATTCTTGACAGCGAACAGGGGTTGGCGTCGCTGGATGCCAACCACAACCAAGAGGCATGGCTGCGCAAGGTTGTTGCCGCGTCGACGGCCACCTACAAAATCGTGGTGGTGCACCATCCGCCGTTTTCATCGGGGGATCGTCATGGGTCCACTCCGGACTACCAGTGGGACTTCGCGGGCATGGGCGTAGATCTGGTGCTTTCGGGCCACGATCACGTCTACGAGCGCCTCGAACTCGGGGGAGTGACCTACGTGGTTAATGGCGCGGGCGGCAAGACGCTCTACGCGTGTGGCGACCCGGTGAACGGTTCAGTTACCTGCTTCGACGAGCAGTTCGGCGCGCTCTTTCTCACGTCCCGGCCGGACGGCCTTTTCGCCCAATTCGTGGCCGTCGATGGACGCGTGCTCGACAGCTTTTTGATTCCCGCAGAAACCTAAACGAGGCTCATTTAGATTTTCCCTAAGAGAGGTAAGTTTTTCAGGTGGGGGTAATAGAGTTGTCATCGTTCGTTTTGTCTGCCCACTCAGATTGATGGGAAATGCTGATGACTTTTGCTTCTGCACGTAAAGTCGCCGCCGCCGGTGCGATCGCCATTTTCGCGGTGACGACGCTAGCCGCTTGCGCTTCCGGTCTGCCCTCGGCCACGGCAACGAAAGACGCCATAGGACGTGAGGCCGGCGCCTATCGTGCCAGCCACCTGTGCGTGCTCAACGGCACCGACAAAACAATTCTTTCGGTGGGTGAGTTCGAGATGACCCGAACGGGCGAGACGCGCCCAGATGCAACCGGCCCACTCGAACCAGGAGCTACCTGGTGTACGAACGGCTACAACGCTTTCACTGACAGTTCCGGCGAGACCATGGACGCTAGCGTCGAAATCAGGTTTGCCGAGTCTGGTGGTGACTTCACGAGGTTTGCCGTGAGTAACCCCGGCAATGGGTACCCATTCATTCAGTTCGGCCAACAGACCTGGGATTGGACATTTACTCCCGGCACATACGACGCGCCGTGGGAGATGGACACGACAATTCCCGATCAGGGCACGATCTATACCAAAACCGGACCAGCTCACGACTACCACGTGCGTCGCTTGGATGACACGCCTAACTTCAAAGAGTGGCTCGTCACGGTTCGGTCTTAGTTGCCAACCACATACGAACGGAAATCAACCATGAAAATCAGCCCGGTTTATCGCGCAATCGCGTGGGGATCCATCGCCATCTTTGCCGCAACCTCTCTCGCAGCTTGTGCTCCCGGTGGTTCCTCGAGTAACTCAACGGAAGAGACCTCGAGAGAGGCGAGTGCGTACCGAGCGAGCCGCCTGTGTGTGCTCAACGACACCGACAAAACGATTGTGTCCGTTGGCGAGTTTGAGATGATCCGCACGGGAGAATCTCACCCGGATCCCACGGGCCCGCTCGAGCCAGGGGCAACTTGGTGCACCAACGGCTACAACTCTTTCAAGCAGGACATACTCACAAATCCCAGTGACGCCAATGTCGAGATTAGGTTCACCAACAACTACGGCGATTTCATGCAGTTTGTCGTCAGCAATTGGGCGCTCTCGTCACCAATCATGGAGTTCGGGCGAGACAAAATCGATGACAGGTTCCTGCCAGGCTTTGATCCGTGGGAGATTGACGTGACAATTCCGACGGCCAATCCTGTCAACCAGCAGGTCGGCCCCTCCCACGACTACCACCTGCGTCGACTAGATGACACAACCTATTTCATCGAGTGGCTCATCACGGTTCGGCGCTAGTAATTCGGTAAGGGCGGGAGCACTAACGCCTGCCCCGCAAACCGCTAGACTTTTGGAGTTGCCCTCGGGCACGAGCCACGGGCTGTGGCGCAGCTTGGTAGCGCACTTGACTGGGGGTCAAGGGGTCGCAGGTTCAAATCCTGTCAGCCCGACCATGTGATGTCCCAAGACATCGGAATCCCCTGAACCCACGGGTTCGGGGGATTCTGTCATTTTTGGCGTTGATAATCGCGGCTTGTGTCGAGGGTGAGTTCTCGGAGTAGTTCGCCTGTTTGTT
>CAIWRM010000154.1 GCA_903915075.1 uncultured Microbacteriaceae bacterium | reverse complement strand
GCCGCGGGGTAGAAGTAGATGATCACGTTCTTACCCGAGAAGTCGGAGAGCGATACGTGCTTTCCATCCTGGTCGGGAAGCGTGAATGCGGGGGCGGCCTGGCCGGCCTCAAGGCGAGTGGTCATGCGTCCAGCGTAGTCAGGATGCTCGGCCCGTGACTAGTCGGCGAAGGTGAGCAACAGCCGGTGGAGCGAGTCGAGGCGCGAGGCCCCGATGTCGCCCAGGGCGCCGCCCTCAATGGACTCAGCAATGGCGCAGTCGGGGGAGTTGGGCAGGTGGGTGCACCCGCGTGGGCACGCCTGAGCAAGCCGATCAAGTTCGGGAAAAGCCTTGATGATGTTGCGCGTGTCAACGTGACCCAGGCCGAACGAGCGCACGCCGGGAGTATCGACCAGCCATCCCGTGCCGCCGCCGACCACCAACTCGAAGCAGACGGTGGAGCTCGAGGTGTGGCGGCCGCGACCGGTGACCTCGTTCACGATTCCTGTGGCGCGATGGGCAGACGGCACGAGCGCATTCACCAGCGTGGACTTTCCCACCCCCGAGTGGCCCACGGCCACCGTGACGTGATTCACCAAGAGTGTCGACAGCGCGTCGAGCGGGGGATCGTCGGATCTGCTGGTCACCACGGGAATACCGAGACCGACAAAGTTAGCCAAAAACTCGCTCGGATCGGCGAGGTCGGTTTTGGTGACACACAGAATTGGCGCGATGCCCGCGTCGTAGGCCGCCACGAGGTATCGGTCGATGAGGCGCACGCGCGGTTCGGGATTCGCTGCGGCGGTAACGATCAGCATCTGATCGGCGTTGGCCACAATGACGCGCTCCACGGCATCCGTGTCGTCGGCACTGCGCCGCAGGATGCTCGAACGTTCGTGGATGCGCACGATGCGCGCGAGCGAACCCTCGTCTCCCGTGGTGTCGCCCACCAGTGCCACGCGGTCACCGGTGACCAGAGCATCCTTGCCGAGCTCGCGCGCTCGCGTGGCGGTGACGGCGTGACGGCCGGGTCCCTCCGGATCGACAAGCACCGTGTACCGGCCGCGATCGACGGCCGTCACCATTCCGTCCACGGCCGCTTCGTGCGCGGGACGATTCTTGGTGCGCGGTCGGGTGCCCTTGCGGCTCGGGCGCACGCGTACGTCCGACTCGTCGTAGCGGGATTCCTCCCCGTCATCCGACAACCACGACACGGAGGCGGCCTAGCCCTCTCCCGCTATGCCCAGCATGTGAAGCCACAGGGCGGCAAACTCGGGCAGTGTCTTCGACGTCGTGCGGATGTCTTCGATTTCCACGCTCGGAACGCGCAGCCCGATGATGGCACCGGCCGTGGCCATGCGGTGGTCTTCGTAGGTGTGCCACACGCCGCCTCTCAAGGGTGCTGGCTCGATGCGAATGCCGTCCGCGAGTTCTGTAGCGTTTCCGCCGAGGGCGTTGATTTCGGCAACGAGTGCGGCCAGGCGGTCGGTCTCGTGGTGGCGGATGTGCCCGATGCCGGTGATTTCACTGGTGCCGTCGGCCAGTGCTGCCAGGGCAACGAGTGCGGGAGCAAGTTCGCCACCGGCGGTGAGATCGAGCGTGACCGGGGTGATGCTGCCGGTGCCCGTCACGGTGACGCGGGAGCCGTCGCGCATAACTTTCGCGCCAAACAGCGGAAGAAGGTCGAGGAGGTCGTTGCCGACCTGCGTTGTGGTCGCGGGCCAGCCGGTAATTGTTACCGAGCCGCCGGCCACGAGCGCGGCGATGAGAAACGGTGCCGCGTTCGAGAGGTCGGGCTCGATGTCGACCTCGCGGCCGCCGATTGTCCCGGGTGCCACGACCCAGTGACCTGGGCGATCGCTCGTTACCGCGACCCCCCGCTGTGCGAGGGTCTCGATGGTCATCTCGATGTGAGGCAGACTGGGCAGGCGTTCGCCGTCGTGAGTGAGGTCGAGGCCGTCGTCGAAGCGGGCCGCGGCAAGAAGCAACCCCGAGACAAACTGGCTCGAGCGCGAGGCGTCTACCGTGAGTGCGCCGCCGGCGACGTGTCCCGAGCCGTGCACGGTGAACGGCAGGGCACCGCGACCCTCGTCGGCCATATCGACGCCGAGATCGCGCAGCGACGAGACGGTGACGTTCATGGGGCGACGGCGTGCCGCGGCATCACCGTCAAACGTGGTGGGTCCCAGTGCCAGCGCGGCCACGGGCGGCAAGAAGCGCATGACGGTGCCGGCCAAACCGCAGTCGATCGTGGTGCTGCCCGTGAGTTCTCCCGGGGTGACCAGCCAGTCTCCGCCAAAGGGAGACGCTCCGGGCTGCTCGACGATTGTGGTGCCCAGCGAACGCAACGCCTCAACCATGAGGTTCGTGTCGCGCGAGTGCAGGGGCGCGCGGAGAGTTGACGGCGCGTTGCTCAGCGCCGAGAGCACGAGTTCGCGATTGGTCAGTGACTTTGAGCCGGGTAGCGACAGTTCGGCGTTGAGGGGGTCTGCCGCGGTGGGTGCGCTCCACGGCCCGGCGACCTCCGGCTCGGAGGAGTCATCGCCATACGGATTGAACTCCGGGCGGGAATACGGTGACCTCAGCATTAGTTACAGGTTACCGAGGTATCGAAAGGGGAGTGTCATG
>CAIWRM010000153.1 GCA_903915075.1 uncultured Microbacteriaceae bacterium | reverse complement strand
GTGATCTCGCCCTCGACCCAGACGAGGCCCAAGCGATCGATGTATGCCTTGAGTTGCGCCGTGAGATTGGCAACCGACCACGGTTTCTCGAGCGTGGAGGCTTCGGCGGTCATGTCTCAAGGGTAGCCGAGCGCGCGCAGTCGTCCTTGTTGCGCATGAGTACTGTCCGGCGCGTTCATGATTGACATTACTTTTCAAATGCACCACCATTATCGAAGAAATGTGTTCCTCGTGAAGAAAAGGACGTGAATCCGTGAAAAAGAAGTTCGCTCTGGTCGCTTTAGGCGTTGTCGTTTCCGCATTTACAGTGCTGGGTGTTTCGCCGGCGCAGGCGGCCACCGTGGGGAGCACCGAGAAGTACGAGCTGTGTGACGCTGCCGATGGTGCCGAAACGTTCACCATTGCAGGGGTGACGGCAGGGGACCTTCTGGTCTACAACTTCTATAAGTTCTCTAATGTCAGCGATTACACCGCCTCCTACATTGAGCCCTACATCCTTGTTGGTGACGCGGCCAACGAAACCAGATCGTTCACGGTGGCTGACGTGGCGGCCCTGGCAAATCAGGCGGGAATTACCGATTGGCCGCTTGAAATGAACGTTGTTGTCTACCCTGCGGGAACAACTAATTTCAACTTTGAAACCACGCCAAGCACGGCGTTTCAGTATTTTGCTGTCGGGATTAGGTTCCTTGGTGGCGGCCTCTATGAAGCATGTCCGAAGCCTGCTGTCGCGGAAGCGCCCGTATCGGACCAACTGCCAGACACGGGCGATAACGGCTCAACGATTGGTGTTTTCTCAGCAATCGCGGCTGGTCTGCTCGCTGCCGGCGCGCTCGCGCTCGTCACGGTGCGTCGCCGCCTCGCGCGCAACTAAAGTCACGCGCGACACCCTCGTCCAACTCCGCCAAGATCCCCCGAATAGTTTCTGGTTCGGGGGATCTTGCGCTCGCCCACCTACCCCTCGCCGCAGGTGTTGCCGAGCGCGCCGACGGTGAGGCGAGTACTGAGGCTGGCAACTCGTAGACTTGAGTCGTGAATTCATCAGTGGGGCTGGGCATGCCGCGACGCCCGGGAAGCACGACAACTCTTGAACACCTGTTGAGTGACGAGACGGTCACCGGCGCCAAGCGCATTCTGATTGCCGCCCCGCGCGGCTACTGCGCCGGAGTCGACCGCGCGGTGATCGCGGTGGAAAAGGCGCTCGACACGTATGGCGCCCCCGTCTATGTGCGCAAAGAGATCGTGCACAATGTGCACGTGGTGGCCGAGCTGAAAGAGCGCGGCGCAATCTTTGTTGAGGAGGTCGACGAGGTTCCTGAAGGGTCGCGCCTGGTCTTTAGCGCGCACGGAGTATCGCCGGCCGTGGTCAACGCGGCTGATGCCCGCTCGCTCAAAACAATCGACGCAACGTGCCCACTGGTGACCAAGGTGCACCGCGAGGTGGTGCGGTTTGACCGGGACAACGTGGAGATCCTGTTTATCGGTCACGCGGGTCACGAAGAGGTTGAGGGCACGATGGGTGAGGCGCCCGGGCGCGTCACGCTCGTTGATGGCCCGGCCGCTGCCGACACCGTCATTGTGAAGAATCCCGACAACGTGGTGTGGCTCTCGCAGACCACGCTGTCGGTTGACGAAACCATGGAGACCGTTGCCCGCCTGCGCGAGCGCTTTCCCAAGCTGCAGGATCCGCCCAGCGACGACATCTGCTACGCCACCCAGAATCGCCAAGTGGCCATCAAGAAGGTTGCGCCGGATGCCGACGTCGTGCTTGTGGTGGGTTCGGCCAACTCGTCCAACTCAGTGCGGCTCGTCGAGGTTGCCCTCGAGTACGGCGCGCGTGAGGCGTACCGCGTTGACTACGCGAGCGAGGTTGACCCCGAGTGGTTGCGCGGTGCGACCACTGTTGGCGTCACGAGCGGCGCCTCGGTTCCCGAGGAACTCGTGAGCGAGCTTCTGGAACTACTGGCCACAGGCGGATACAACGACGTGGTTGAGGTCAAGACAGCCGAGGAGGACCTGATCTTCTCGCTGCCCAAAGAGCTGCGCCCCAGCCGTCAGGGCTAACCTCTGAATCCTTCCGACGCAGTCGCGCGGACGATGGCCGCTTAGGCGACGGGAGCTGGTTCTAAACTGACGCTTGGCGTTGGTCCCGGCGTCGCAGTGCCCGCCTGGATCGCCTGCGCGGCCGCCCAGAGGGTCTCGATGAATGCCGGGTCGCTCATCAGGCAGATGATTTGCCCACCAAAAATGACGGCCGAGGTGGAGACGTAGCCCACAATCGGTACCCAAAACGCGAGTTTCTTTGCCGTGATTCGGCGCACCGTGGCCCACACGGCGAGACCAAAGATTAGACCCTCGAGTGTGATGATGGCCAGCCCCACCGGCTCCGCGAGGCCCTGATCCGTATACGTTATCTTGGCAAATTCGGGCATCTGACCGTGCAAGTCCGCCAGCAGCCGGTTGAGCGTCATCGACATGTTGAGGTACTCACCGAGTGACGAGAACATGCTGATTCCACCCACCACGAGCAGGGCAATGGCCACCACTCGATCGAGGGGGAAGCGCCGAGGGGTGAGCAGGTCGTCCGTGGGCGGCGTCTTCTCGCTGTCTTTAGCCACGGGTTACTTTCCCGAGTGCCCGGCTGAGCCGAGCTGTTGAGCGGCCTGAACAACGCGCACCGCCATGCCAGTTTCGGCAATCTTGCCCCAGGCCCGCGGGTCGTAAATCTTCTTGTTTCCCACTTCACCGTCCACTTTGAGCACGCCGGAGTAGTTGGTAAACACGGTGTCGGCAATCGAGCGGGTGAACGCGTACTGCGTGTCGGTGTCGATGTTCATTTTGATCACGCCGTTGGACACGGCCTCAGCAATTTCGGCATCGCTGGAACCCGAGCCACCGTGAAACACGAGGTCGAAGGGCTTGGCGCCGGTGCTGAACTTAGCTTGAACGCTGTCTTGGATTTCTTTGAGCAGCTCCGGGCGCAACTTCACGTTGCCGGGCTTGTAGACGCCGTGCACATTGCCGAAGGTCATGGCTGCCATGTAACGTCCGTTCTCCCCGAGGCCCAGTGCCTCCACCGTGGCGATGGCGTCTTCGACGGTGGTGTACAGGTTGTCGTTGATGTCGTGGCTCACGCCGTCTTCTTCGCCACCCACAACGCCAATCTCCACCTCGAGAATGGCGTTGATTGCGCGCGTTTTGGCCAGCATGACCTGCGCAATCTCAAGGTTTTCCTTCAGTGGCACGGCCGAACCATCCCACATGTGCGATTGAAAGAGGGGCTCGCGACCGGCCCTGATCTCTTCTTCGCTGGCCGCGATGAGTGGATTCACAAAACCGTCGAGGGCATCCTTGGGGCAGTGGTCGGTGTGCAGGGCCACGGTGATGGGGTACGAGGCCGCCACCTCACGAGCGAAACGTGCGAACGCAATGGCGCCCGTGGCGCGAGCCTTCACGGTGTGGCCGGCGAAGTAGTCGGCACCGCCGGTGGTCACCTGCACAATGCCGTCTGACCCGGCCTCGGACAGACCCTGCAGTGCGGCATTGAGCGTCTGCGAGCTCGAGACGTTGATGGCCGGGTAGGCGAAGCCCTGGGCTTTGGCCCGGTCGAGCATGGCTGCGTACTGGTCCGGGGTGGCGATGGGCATTACTTCTCCTCGTGGGCGCGCACGGTCGCGGACGCGACCGAGTTCAGTCTAATGAAGGCGAACGCGGGCGGATAAAGTGAACTCATGACCATTGCTCCCGGCCCCCTGCGCATTCACCCCGATCGAAACCTCGGCCTCGAACTAGTGCGTGCCACCGAGGCTGCTGCTATCAGGTCTTTCCCGTTTGTGGGCCGCGGTGATAAGAACGGTGCCGACGGCGCCGCCGTGGACGCCATGCGCGCCTTTCTCAACACGGTCGACTTCTCGGGAACCATCGTGATCGGAGAGGGCGAGAAGGACAACGCCCCCATGCTCTTCAACGGCGAGGTCGTGGGTACCGGCGAAGGTCCCGCCTGCGATATTGCGGTCGACCCGATTGACGGCACGAGCCTCACCAGTGCCGGACGCCAGAACGCTATCTCGGTCATCGCCGCTTCCGACCGAGGCACCATGCTGGATGCCTCGAGCGTCTTCTACATGGACAAGCTCGTGACGGGCTTTGAGGGCGTGGGCATCGTCGACATTCGCCAGTCGATTGCCGAGAACATTCGTGCGCTCGCCGCAGCCAAGAGTAAGCCCGTTGGTGAGATGGTGATTGCTGTTCTCGATCGTCCGCGTCACGAGGGAATCATTCAGGAGATTCGGGATGCGGGAGCGGGCACGCGCCTGCTTCTCGACGGCGACGTGGCTGGTGGCATCAACGCGGCCCGCGACGAAGCGCGCATCGATATGTGTATTGGCATTGGCGGTAGCCCCGAGGGCATCGTGACCGCGTGTGCCATCAAGGCGCTGGGTGGTTTTATCCAGGGACGCCTCGCGCCCAAGGACGATGCCGAGGCGCAGGCCGGCGTCGACGCGGGTCTCAAGATGGACCACATCTATGAGGCCAATGAGCTCGTCAACTCCGACAACACCTTCTTTGTGGCCACGGGTGTCACCGACGGCGCCTTGGTCGGCGGTGTGCGTCGCAAGGGTCCCATTATTCGCACCGACAGCATCATCATGCGGGGCAAGTCAGGCACCATTCGACGCGTGCAGGCCGACTACCTCGCCGAGCGCTGGGCTTAGTTGCGTTGGTAAGCGCCCGCGGTTAACCGCGGGCGCTTTTGGAATCACGCTGTCGATACCGTGATTCCCGCAGGTTTAACCCTCGAAAACGACCTCAGCGGGGCCATCGACGTCCTCAAACAATCGCATAAAGACGTCGGCGATTTTGGTGGGGGAGAAGTCGGTCGCGGGATCAACCACGCCAGCAATCGTGACCGTGTGGACTCGGATTCCTTCGGGGGCTAGTTCTTGGCGCAGGAGGAGGGCCGCACTCCGAGCCATTGCCTTGCCCACAGAAAGAACGCCAAACTCGCTGGACGGGTAAAGCGAGAAACCCCCGCCTGTCACCAGAACAACGCCGTCAGCGGCCTTGAGTCCTGGCAGTGCAGCCGCGGTTGAACTCACCAAGGAATTGAGGTTCACTTCTGTAGCACTTCGAATCTCGTCGTCGGTAGCTTTGAGCAGTGGCCCGCCGATGCCCGACGCGTTGTAGACCAGCGCGGAGATGGGCCCAGTCACCTGAGAAATGATGCGTGCGATATCGCCGGGCACCGAGGCGTCGCCCGAGTGAACCGTGACGCTCACTCCCATGTCCCGCAAGTGCGAAGCAATGCTTTCGAGGTTCTTCTCGTTTCGCGCAATCAACATAATCGGGTAACCGTTTTTGGCGAAGGCCGTGGCGACAGCCCCGCTGACTCCTGGACCCGCCCCCACGATGATGACCATGTCTTTGTTCGTCATGTTTCTTACCTATGCATTCCGTGAGAGGTTGATGAGGGGACACCGTGTGAACACGAGGGACGTGCTCAGTTATTCCCATCATGCCGTCATCCGGGCGCTTACTCGTCGCTCGTGAGTTCTTCTTTGCGAAAACCTTCGGTCGCCGCGGTGATGGCGGGCACCTCTTTAAGAGTGACGTTGGGATCCATGCCGGGGAACTTCTTTGCGGTGGTGAGCATGTTGCGCTCGAGCGACCCGGCGAACTCGTTGTAACTCTTGACCGCCTTGTCGAGGGCCGACCGTAGGGAGTCGGCGTGGCCAGCCACAACGCCCACGCGCTTGTACAGCTCCTGGCCGAGCTTGATGATCTCGGTGACCTGTTCGGCGGCCACCTGCTGGCGCCAGCTGTAGGCCACGGTCTTGAGAACGGCCCACAGGTTTACCGGCGAGGCTAGGGCCACGCGCTTCGTGAACGCGTACTCGAGCACCGTGGGATCGAGTTCGAGAGCGGCCGAGAGCAGCGACTCACTGGGCACGAACGCAATGACAAACTCCGATGCGCCGTCGACGCCATCCCAATAGGCCTTGCTGCTCAGGCTGTCGATGTGGGCACGCACAGCTTTGACGTGGTCCTTCATCAACTTGTCGCGCTGGGCTCCCTGCTCGCCCGAGGCGTTCGACGGAATCTGGCTGGCCTCGAGATATGCGGTAAACGGCACCTTGGCATCAACCAAGATGGTGCGCCCACCGGGAAGGCGAATGGTCATGTCGGGGCGAATCTTGCCACCCTCGGTGCTCGTTGTCTCTTGCGTGGAGAAGTCGACGAATTCAAGCAGGCCCGCCACCTCAACAATGCGGCGCAGCTGGGCTTCGCCCCACTGGCCCTTGACGTTGTTGGAACGCAGCGCGCTCGCCAGCGATTCGGTGGTGGCACGCAGTTCATCGCCCGCGCGCCGGCTGTCGGTGAGCTGCTGAGTGATGAGTCCGTGCTGTTGCTTCTGCTCGTTCTCCATGGCGTTGACCTTCACGGTCATCTGGTGAAGCACCTCTTTAATTGGCGTGAGCTCGGCCACCACGCGCGCATCGCGCTCCTGCTGATCGACGAGGTCTTTGTTGCGCTGAGCGAGCGCATCAATCTGTGCTTGACGTTCCATGCCCACGGCCTCGGCCTGGGCGAGGCGCACGCCCAGCGAGGCGTCGCCGTTCTGGGTTGCACGCGATCCGCGCACAATCCAAGCGACGAGGAATCCCACCACGAGGCCGACGACGGCCCCCACCAACAGCGCAACAATGTCCATGCGTTTAGTGTGTCACCGCCCTCGGACACCGGCCGGTTGCCACGACCGTAACGCCTCAACGCGCCACACGCTTCAGCGCGCCCGAGCCACAACGGCTAGATTCGTAGTACCCACACCAAGGAATCGATATGTCTGACCTTCCGCTCATTCCCCACTGGATCAACGGCGCCGCGGTGGCCAGCACCTCAGGCCGCACGGCTCCCGTTTTCGACCCCGCCCTCGGCGTGGCAACCAAGAACGTGGGCCTTGCCAATCGTGCTGAGATCGATGCCGCCATCGAGTCGGCCTCGCTGGCCTTCCCGGCCTGGCGCGATGCCTCGCTGGCCAAGCGCACGCAGGTGATGTTCGCCTTCCGCGAGCTGCTCAACGCGCGCAAGGGAGAGCTGGCCGAAATCATTACGAGCGAGCACGGCAAGGTGCTCTCCGATGCACTTGGCGAAATTGCTCGAGGCCAGGAGGTCGTAGAGTTCGCGTGCGGCATCCAGGACCTGCTCAAGGGTTTCTACTCGGAGAACGCATCCACCAATGTCGACGTGTACACGATTCGTCAGCCCATCGGAGTGGTGGGCGTCATCAGCCCGTTCAACTTTCCGGCCATGGTGCCGCTGTGGTTCGTGCCCGTTGCCATTGCCGCGGGTAACGCCGTGGTGCTCAAGCCGAGCGAGAAGGACCCATCTGCCGCTATTTGGCTGGGTCGCATCCTCAAGGAAGCCGGTCTCCCCGACGGCATCTTTACCGTGCTGCAGGGCGACAAGGAAGCCGTCGACGGCCTGTTGACCCACCCGGATGTTGCCGCGGTCTCGTTTGTGGGCTCCACTCCCATTGCCAAGTACGTTTACGAAACCGGCGCAGCTAACGGCAAGCGCGTTCAGGCTCTCGGTGGTGCCAAGAACCACATGCTCGTTCTGCCGGATGCCGACCTCGACCTGGTTGCCGACTCCGCCATCAACGCCGGATTCGGTTCGGCGGGCGAACGCTGTATGGCCATCTCGGTGGTCGTTGCGGTGGAGCCCGTGGCCGATGAACTGATTGCCAAGCTCACGGAGCGCATGGCCAAGTTGACCGTGGGCGACGGTCGTCGCTCGTGCGACATGGGCCCGCTGGTCACCGAGGCGCATCGCGACAAGGTGGCCGGCTACATCGACGTGGCTGCGAAAGACGGCGCCACCGTGGTCGTGGACGGCCGCGGCATCGAGGTGGACGGCGACCCCAACGGATTCTGGCTTGGGCCAACACTTCTCGATCGCGTGCCCACTGCGTCGAAGGCCTACACCGAAGAAATCTTTGGCCCGGTGCTGAGCATCGTGCGCGTGGCCAGCTACGACGAGGGCGTGAACCTCATCAACTCGGGTGCGTTCGGCAACGGCACGGCCATCTTTACCAACGATGGTGGAGCGGCTCGTCGATTCCAGAACGAAATCCAGGTCGGCATGGTGGGCATCAACGTGCCAATTCCCGTGCCCGTGGCGTACCACTCGTTCGGCGGCTGGAAGCAGTCAATGTTTGGCGATACGAAGGTGCATGGTATCGAGGGCGTGCACTTCTATACGCGTGCAAAGGCCGTCACCAGCCGCTGGCTCGACCCTAGCCACGGCGGCATCAATCTCGGTTTCCCTCAGAACTAGCAGAGCGAGTTGACGATCATCATGCGTCCCCAGTTTGAGACGGCGTTCTGTGCCACGCTCGTCGTGCACAACGCCGTGAACAAGATTGATGCGCTCGATTCGGTGGCACTCGCCTGCAATTCCGTGGTGAGCGATTCGGGCACGCCCAATCCGTGGATTCCCCTGTCGGATCACACCTGGATCGAGATGGAGATCCCTAAGTTCGGCGAGCCGCCACCCCTGGCCATCGATGTCTACAGCGATGTCAACGACGACCACGCCAAGGTGCAGGCGCTGTGGGTTCTCGAAGCGTTAGAAACCTCTACGGTGTGGCGCGTTACGCCGGACTTCACCGTCTAACGGGGAGATCCGATTCCCAGAAATGCCAGCATCGCACGTTCGATGTTACGCATGTCGCTTGTGCTTGCGACTCCAATCCTCCGCGAGAACTGGCGACGGTGAAGCGTTGTGACCTTGTCGATTTCGACGAAGCTGGCGACGGTGGGGCCATCGGAAGCTGACACCGATATTGGAACGCGAAGTGCCGGGATGTTGAGATCGTGGGTGGTGAGTGGAAAGAACGTGAGCGAATCGAGTTCGGAGAAAGCGTTGTCTTGAACAATCAGGACTGGTCGAGGCTTGCCGGCATACATTCCTCCAGCGGCAATCCAGATTTCCCCTCGCCTCATCAGGTCGATGTTTCTGATCCATCGGATGCGAAGGGTTCGATAGCCCAGCCGCTCCAATCAAAGTCCGGCTGACCCGAAACAAACTCCGATTGAACACTTTCCAGCCACTCAAGGGTCTGCGAACGGAAGGGGTCGGCGTTAGCGATTGCACATTGGCGATCTACTTCGGCCAGATACTTCTCCGAAGTTCTATCCGGAACCCACACCTGAACGAGTTTGAATCCGTCATTCATCTTGCGCCTCCGGTGTTTGCTCACTCTGTCGCCACTAGTCATAGTCACGATTGTTACATGTAACTTTTCGCAAGTGCAACCATGGGGAGAACTCCCACACGGGTCGGCTGTGAAGGAAGCGCGGACCTCCGAAGGTAGGCTTGACTCTCATGGCTCTCACTATCGGAATCGTCGGTCTGCCCAACGTTGGCAAGTCCACCCTGTTCAACGCACTCACCAAGAACCAGGTGCTGGCGGCCAACTATCCGTTTGCCACCATCGAGCCCAACGTGGGCGTGGTCAACCTGCCGGATGAGCGCCTCGCCGTGCTCGCCGGCATCTTTAGCAGTGAGCGCATCCTGCCCGCGCCCGTCTCGTTTGTGGACATCGCCGGCATCGTGCGCGGCGCCAGCGTGGGGGAGGGCCTGGGCAACCAATTCCTCGCCAACATCCGCGAGGCCGATGCCATCGCCCAGGTGGTGCGCGGATTCGTCGATCCCGATGTGGTGCACGTCGAGGGCGGCGTCAACCCGGCGAGCGACCTCGAAACCATCAACACCGAACTAATCCTCGCCGACCTGCAGACCCTCGAGAAAGCCATCCCGCGCATCGAGAAAGAGGTCAAGGGCAAGAAGGCCGAGGCCGCCGCACTTGAGACCGCGCTCGCCGCCAAGGCCGTGCTCAACGACGGCAACCTTCTTTCGGTGTCGGGCATCGACCTCGCGCCCATCAAGGAGCTCGGCCTACTGACGGCCAAGCCGGTCATCTTCGTCTTCAACGTGGACGAGTCGGTGCTGGGCGATGCCGCCAAGCGCGCCGAGCTCGAGAAACTGGTGGCGCCGGCCAAGGCAATCCTGCTCGACGCCAAGCTGGAGAGCGAGCTCATCGATCTCGACGAGGCGGATGCTCGCGAACTGTTGGCCTCGACAGGCCAGGACGAGTCCGGTCTCGACCAACTTGCCCGCATCGGTTTCACCACGCTGGGACTGCAGACCTACCTCACCGCCGGCCCTAAAGAAGCCCGCGCGTGGACCATCGGTAAGGGCTGGAAAGCCCCGCAAGCCGCCGGCGTGATCCACACTGACTTCGAAAAAGGCTTCATCAAGGCCGAGATAATCTCGTTTGCCGATCTTGTCGAAACCGGCTCGGTTGCCGAGGCCCGCGCCAAGGGCAAGGCCCGCATGGAGGGCAAGGACTACGTCATGCAGGATGGCGACGTGGTCGAGTTCCGCTTCGCTAACTAGATGCCTCACGGGCAAGGGGTTTTCCCTCGTGCTCTGATAGCGTTTTACCTCGAGTGCGTATGAGGTGCGTCTGACGAGTCTGTGACGGGTGTGTGTTGTGATGGTAAGAAATCGTGGGCGGTTTGGCTCGGTTGCGGGCGTGGCGTTGGGCGTGCTGGGTTTTGGCTCGGTGTTGGTGGGCGTTGTTTCGGCTCCGGCTTTTGCTGCAACGGGTTCGTGGTCAACCCCGGTGAATCTCTCTGCCGCCGGCGCTAACGCTCAAGACCCGCAGGTCATTGTGGATGCAGCGGGTAACGTAATTGCCGTCTGGTACCGCGGTGACGGTAGCAACGACGTTGTTCAAACCAGTTCATCGCGCGATGGGGGTGTGACCTGGTCAACTGCGGAAGATCTCTCTCCTGCCGGTGTCATCGCCCAAAACCCGCAGGTCAGTGTGGATTCAGCGGGTAACGCCATTGCAGTATGGAAGGGCTGGAACGCCGGTATCGACGTCGTTCAATCCCGCTCGTCAACTGATGGGGGTGTGACCTGGTCGACCCCGGCGGCGGACATCTATTCGGCCGGTGGCACTGCGTTCAACCCGCAGATCAGTGTGGCCGCGGACAGTACCGCATACGCCGTCTGGTACCGCTGGAATGGCAGCAACGACATTGTTCAATCCGCTTGGTCAACTGATGGGGGCCTGACGTGGTCAACCCCGGAGAATCTTTCTACTGCCGGTGGTACCGCGGTCGGCCCGCAGATCAGTGTGGATGCCGCCGGAACCGCGGTTGCCGTCTGGAGGCGCAATAACGGCAGCAACTTCATTGTTCAATCCCGTTCGTCGAGTGATGGGGGTGTCACGTGGTCGACCCCGACAGAGGATCTCTCTGCTGACGTTAGCGACGCTTACGGCCCGCAGATCAGTGCGTATGGGGCCGGTAGCGCAATTGCCGTTTGGGAGGGCGATGGCGGCACCATTCAATCCGCGTGGTCGGGTGATGGCGGTGTAACCTGGTCAACCCCGGAAGACCTCTCTGCTGCCGAAGGCTACGCCGAAGACCCGCAGGTCAGTGTTACTGCAGCGGGTCACACAATTGCCATCTGGAGGCGCGACGACGACTTTAGCAACCATGTTCAATCGGCGTGGTCGAACGATGGGGGTGTGACCTGGTCAATCCCGGTGGACCTCTCTGCTTCCGGTGGAGGCGCGGGCAGCCCGCAGATCAGTGTGGATGCGGCGGGTAACGTGTTCGCCATCTGGCAACGCTCCGACGGCGGCGACAGGATTGTTCAATCCGCGTGGTCGAGCGATGGTGGGGTCACCTGGTCAACCCCGGTGGACCTCTCTGCTCCCGGTGGTGACGCGGTCGACCCTCAGATCACTGTGGATGCCGCGGGTAACGTGTTCGCCATTTGGAGGCGCTACGACGGCAGTAACAACATTGTTCAAGTGAGTTCGCTAACGCTGCCCTCTTTGGCCGACACGGGAACCACTTCTGGCACTGCCACCACAGCCCTAGGCGTGGGCGCGGGGCTGCTCGCGGCGGGTGCTGTGGCACTCGTTGTCGTGCGACGCCGTCTCGCACACAAATAACCACTCGCGTGGGGCCCGCGGTTCCCCCTGCAGACATTTCCTCGCATAGTCTGCCGTGTGAAAAACGGCGATAGCCCGCATGTTGAAAACCGCTGTAATCCCCTACGCTTGTTCCCATGAATTCTGCATTTACTCGTGGTGCGGTGCGCGCCGTTGGTGTCCTTGCGGCTGGTGTTGCGCTGGCGTTGGCTACGGTTGCCGGGCCGGCTCTCGCTGCGGTGGGTGAGTGGCCCCCCCCGGTGACGCTCTCCGACCCCGGACAAGACGGGTACTATCCGCAGGTGGTGACGGACGGGAGCACTATCACCGCCGTCTGGCAAAGCTACGACGGGAGCAACTATCTCGTTCAGTGCGCGTCTTCGCTTGATGGGGGTGTCACTTGGGGTGCTCCGGTGTCGCTCTCCGACCCCGGACAAGACGCAGAGAATCCGCAGGTGGTGACGGATGGCAGCACGGTCACCGCCGTCTGGTCCCGCTACGACGGCAGCTACTACCGCGTTCAGAGCGCGTCTTCGACCGATGGTGGTGTCACTTGGAGTGTCCCGGTGTCGCTCTCCGACCCCGGACAAGACGCAGAGAATCCGCAGGTGGTGACGGATGGCAGCACGATCACTGCCGTCTGGGAACGCTACGACGGCAGCAACAAGCGCGTTCAGAGCGCGTCTTCGAGTGATGGGGGTGTCACTTGGGGTGCTCCGGTGACGCTCTCCGACCCCGGACACGACGCAGATCAGCCGGAGGTGGTGACGGATGGCAGCACGATCACCGCCGTATGGCGCCACTCCGGAGTTATTGCCTTCCGCATTCAGAGCGCGTCTTCGAGTGATGGGGGTGTCACTTGGGGTGCTCCGGTTACGCTCTCCAAATCCGGACAAGACACCTCCTATCCGGAGGTGGTGACGGATGGCAGCACGATTACCGCCGTCTGGCAAAACGTCGACGACAGCAACAACGACCGCGTTCAGAGCGCGTCTTCGAGTGATGGGGGTGCCAGCTGGGGTGCTCCGGTGACGCTCTCCGACCCCGGACAAAACGGACAGAATCCGCAGGTGGTGACGGCTGGCAGCACTATCACCGCCGTATGGTCCCGCTACGACGGGAGCAACAAGCGCGTTCAGAGCGCGTCTTCGAGTGATGGGGGTGCCAGCTGGGGAGCCCCGGTTACGCTCTCCGACCCCGGACAAAACGCGCAGAGTGCGCAGGTGGTGACGGATGGCAGCACTATCACTGCCGTCTGGCAACGCTACGACGGGAGCAACAATCGCGTTCAGAGCGCGTCTTCGCTTGATGGGGGTGCCAGCTGGGGAGCCCCGGTTACGCTCTCCGACCCCGGACAAGGCGCATACGATGCGCAGGTGGTGACGGATGGCATCACTATCACCGCCGTATGGTCCCGCTACGACGGCAGCAACGACCGAGTTCAGGCGAGCTCGTTGCCAGCCGTAACCCCCGAGTTGGCTGACACCGGTATCGACGGCGCACTGGTCGTGCCGCTTGGAGTGGGGGCATCCGGTCTGGTAGTCGCTGGAATGGCGACATTGCTCGTGATGCGTCGCCGCAAGCGTGTAGCTATATGACGCGGGCGACAACCTGACGGAATCGTGTCAAGGAAATCCCCCGGGCGCTAATCGCCTGGCTTGGGAGCGGGCTGCATGCCCGGCCCTTGGCCCGGAGGCTGGCCCTGTCCGGGACCCTGCCCAGGCCCCTGACCGGGACCGTTGCCCGGGCCCCCCTGCATGGGTGGCATCGGTCGAATCTGATTCTCATCAACGACGCCGTGGAAGCAGCGGATGGATGACGTGGCGTCTGTGGTGAGCGGAAGCACGTAGTGGTAAATGCCCGAGGGGAACTCGGGCGTGGCCGAGAAGATGCCGTTGCACTCATCGAGTTGCGTTGCCTTCACCTCACCACCGTCGATGTCGTAAGCGCCGTAGATCGGGAAGCCATCGAGGGCGAGTCCAATGATGTGGGAGCCTCCGCCCGTCTCGTCGACCTGCCGCGTGACGCACTCCGAGTTGCCGTGGTAGTGGTACTCCCCACCCGGACCGGGGTGGCCGGCGCACTGATCGATGAAGGAGCCGGTCTTGCCGTCTTCGTCGAGCGTGAAATTGCTCGACATGGCCACGGTCTTGTTGTCGGCCTCGAACGGGTTGAAAATGACAGATCCCGAAATCATGATGCCTATCGACCCGAGCGGCGCCGCCGTTGTGGTCTCCGAATAAACAGGGCGCGTGGGGATCGAAAATGACTGCTCTTGTGCGGTGGTCGGATCCGTGACGAGTTGCGAATTGCTTTCGTTCGGCAGACTGACCCCAGCCGTTCCCACTGCGTAGTACTCGTCGCGCTCGTGATTCGGAATTCCGTTTGAGGCAATCGTGATCGCGTCGCCCGCGATGGTTGCGCTGGCTTCGGTGGCATCAAACGTCACGCCGTTCACCGTCTGCGCGGCACCCCAGGTGAGTTGGGCGAGAACTGTGGAGGTGTCCACGGGCGTGGTGACATCGCCGGTGAGCGCCGCTGAATTCCATGATGGCGACGCTGAAGAGTCGGGCGACGGCGAAGCCGCGCAGGCAGTCAGCAACAGTGCGGAGGCGAGTACGACCGAAACGCCTGCAGAGATGCCGAAAACGGCCAGTCGTTTCGTGTCGGGGCGGTTTTCTGTGGTCATGGCGCGTTCTCCTCACCAACGGGGCCGGGCATCTCGTGACACCCACATCCACCATCATTCGGACGGTGTCTATGACATTCCTCGGCACAGTCTATGAAAAGCCAGAGAGTAGACACGATCTTCGCAGATAAGCCGCCCGCGATTTGCCGGCCACCCTCCTGTCGGCGGCTCGTTCGAGGGGCGAGGCTATTTTTGCCCTCGGCATCTGTCCGGATTTCTGGTTGTCAGGGTAAAATCCTCATGAGGACTTCTTCATCGTGATGATGGCTCGTTGTGTGTCCATAGGACTAAGGAAGGGTTGCAACAGGTGGCTAGCAGACAGCTCGGCGTAATGCGAGCGGACCCCACGTTGACGCCCGAGTTTTGGCAGCAGCTCTGCGGTAATCCCGAGCCCACGTCTCGCGAGAAGTTTCTCTACCTCACGATTGACGAGTTCTCTCGCACCGGTCCCGGCGGGTTCAGCCACGCACTGATTGCCCGGCGCTTAGGCGTTACCGTGGCCATGATCAACCACTACTTTGGTTCGCGAAATGGTCTCATCTCCGAGGCGGCGTTCACGGTCTACTCCGATTACATCGAGGCACTCGATCTCGCCGTCAAGAAGGCGCCAAAGAATCCCACGGCGCGCCTCGAGGCGTGGATCCGTCGTCAGATTTCTTTTGCCGTTTCCGTTTCGGGTTGGGCCGTTGTCTTGAACTACCCCACGCTTTCTCTCGAGAATCCCGTGGAGTTTGCGGTCCTGTTCCGCACGCGCATGTCGGCCCTGTTCAACGTCAACATGGCACGTCTTGGCCAGTTGATTCTCGACCTCAAATCGGGCACGGTCTCGATTTCGGAAATCACGGTCGACAATGTCGACGTCGACTTCTATATGTCCAACGTCAAACTAGTGAGCTTGGCGTCGAGTGTCGGCATGGCCACGCTGGGTGCCGCCGTGTGGGCCGCCGGATCCCACGCACCGTCGGCCGAATCGCCCGAGGCCAAGAAGTTTGGCGACTACATTTTAGAAGAACACGTGCAGAACGTGATGAAGCTCGTTCAGGTGTCAGACCTGAGCGCATAGAGTCTGTCTCATGGCTAATGCGCAGCAGGTGGTGCTGTTACCTCGCATTCCGCGCGGGGGTTCGGTGGAGCACTTCTACCACTTCTTGATGAGCTACTTCTTGCCCCTCGATGTTTACATTGGGCGAGAACAGCCGGACAGCATCGTAGTTCGCGACTGCGGGCCAATGAATCCCTGGTTCGAGCTCCTCGACCCGCGAACGTCCATCGAGATTCGGCCCGCTCGTCAGTTCGCCGCCGACGAATCAGGTGAGGTGCCGGGAGCCGTTTACGTGCCATCCCTCGAAATAAAGTCGTGGGCTCAAGCGAGAGCGATCCGAGCGGCACGCAAGCGCATCCTCACTCGGCACGGGATGTCGTTGACACGGCCGGCGGAAAATTCGCTCACGCTCATCAAGCGCATGCCCTCGCTCCCCTTCTATCTGGAGGAGGCCGAAATTCGCACTTCGGGAGCAGAGCGACGGTCACTGCCCAACTTTGCAGAGTTACGTGATGCTCTGGCGGAGGTGATGCCCTTGAAAGAATTTGAGGGAGAGCACCTCACACCCCTGGAGCAGGTGCGACAGGTCAACTCGACCACAATGCTCGTGGGGCAACACGGTGCAGGGTTGGCCAACGTGATCTGGATGACCCAGGGTGCTTCCGTTGTCGAAATTCTGCCCGATACTAAGATCGGCTGGGCCGGTCGTCGTCATTTTCGAGATCTTGCCAGCGCGTGCGGGCATTCCTACAGAATGGTGCGCCAACAGGACAATCACACTCCCGCCGACGTAGCAGCAGTGCTGCGCGCTGTGGGTCGCTGAGAACCGCGCCCTAGCCCGCACCGTCCTGCTAAAGTCGGGTGACTCGAGGGGAAAGATGAAAAAGAACACCACGGCCGTAGTCGCCATCATGATCGCGTTGATCGCCCTTGTCGGCACGGGGTTGGGTTTTGCCTTCACCGCCGCGAGCACGAGCTCGTCGTATCAGGTCGTTGAGTTTAAGCACGCTGAGGTTATCGCTTCTCAGGTCACCGTTCTCGACAGTGGACTTGACGGGTCGTCGCCCGGTGACGAACGCTTCTTCATCGTGCCCGCCACCTCGCCCGAGGGTGGACTACTGACCGGTTCCCTCACGGTGGTGGCCCCCGACAAGCCCCTGCCCAGCCAGGAGCTCCGCCGATCCGATCTCGTATTTCAGTTTGGCGCCGTCGAGGATCAGCTGGTTGTGGGCGGAGTTGCTGTCTATGAGATTGACGATCCCACGCTGGCACTGGGCAGGGTTGTCACGCGCCCCATTTTGGGCGGATCGGGAGTTTTTGCCGGCGCAACCGGCTGGGTGGACACCACGCACAACGAAGACGGCACGTGGGTGCACGTTTTTCACTACACGAAGTAGCTTACGTTAGGCCGCAAACCGGTCGCTGGGCAAGGACGTCTCGTCGGCAATGATGGCCGCGACAATGACCTGAGCCACGTGCTCGGGGGTCATGCCCGTCGGGAAGTTTGGTGCTACGCCACACACGGCACGCGAAGCGAGGCCGGTTTCGGTGTGGCCGGGGTGAGCATCCAGCACCCGCACCTTGCCGCGCCGCAGTTCCAGCGCGAGGGCGCGCAGCCAGGCCGAATGGGCCGTCTTGCTCGCCACATAGGCGGCCATACCCGCAAAGGCCTGCTCGCTCACGATTCCGGTGATGCCCACAATGACCGGCTGGCGTTCGGCAGCCGCCGACTCCGCAAGTCGTGGCACGAGGCGCGAGATCAGCTCGGCCGGCGCGAGATGATTAACCCGCATGAGGCGGGCGGCGTCCGCGAGCGTGGTGGCCTCTACTGTTCCAAATCCCACGATGCCCGCTGCGTTGACCACGGCGTCGAGGGGCTCGGGGCGATCGGCAAGGTACGTGGCGAGGGTCTGCACGCTTGCCGCGTCTTCGAGATCCAACAGGAGCGACTGCGCGAGGCTCGCCGGAAGACGGGCCGCCGAAATGTTCGTTCGAGCCGTGCCGAGAACGGTCGCACCTGAGTCGGCGAGTGCTGTGGCGATGAGGCCACCGAGAACGCCCGTGGCGCCCATAACCAAGACTGTCTTGCCACTGAGTTCCATAACAAAAGGCTACCGTGTGCGACACACAAGAGACCCGGACTCAATGCCCCCATCGGTCCGGGCCTCATGTCTACCGCGGGTTTGATTCCCTAAACACTGACCCCATTCTGTTGCCTGTGCGTCGAAGTCAATTGTGTCAAACGGTCACAAAACGGCTATAGCCGTCTATATTTGGCCATAGCCGTTTAGGTTCAAGGGGGGGGGTGACATGATTAACCGTTTGCAACGCCGGCTCGATCGGGCTGAGGCCCTGCTCGATGCCATGGCCGTGTGCGAGACGCCCGACGACTTTGCCATGGTGCTGGTCAACACGGTGTTCAAACAGGAACACCTCGGTTTTGCCTACGTGTTCGACAACGACGGCACGACAGAACTGCGTCGGCTCGGTGGTTTTGGCGACGCAGCCACATCGCGACTTGCCGAGCGAGTGAGCATCTGGGAGAACATCGGGGTGGCGCAGAGCTATCGGGAAAACGCCATCGTGCGCATCGAGGATGCCCAGACGTATCGGGAGAACTACAACATTGCCTTCTTGTCATCCTCGGGCCAGGGTGTGATCTGTTCGCCCATCAATATTTTCGGAAAAACAGCGGGTGGCTTTTCCCTCGTCTTTCGCGATGCGCTGAGCCTGCAAGAAATCGACGATGCCGAGATTCGATTGGTGCAACTGTGTGCGGCACACCTGTTGCGTGACTGGCGAGCGCGCAGCCTTGTCGACCCCCCGGTCAATCTCTACACACCCTCCCTCACCGCGCGTCAGATGACCATCGTGAAAGAACTCCGAGAAGGAGTGTCGCTGCGCGAGATTGGCGTGCAGCTGTCGGTGAGTCACGCCACGGTGAAGTCGGAAGTGCAGAAGGTGTATCGCGCACTGGGCGTGCACAAGAAGCGTGACGCGATTAGTGTTGGAGAGCGAATCGGTCTTTTCTCGAGGACCGCCACAGTGGAGAGGTAGCCTGCCGCAGGCGCACATGAACTTAAAGATTTCTCGCATAATCATTGGCGGCGTCATCACCATTGTGCTCGCTGGGATGTTGTCGTCCTGCGCCCCGCAAACCGAAACTGCACCCGCTGCTGATGATTATTACTCGCAACAGGTGGAGTGGACAGAGTGTGGCGAATCACTAACGTGCACCACTGTTGCCGTGCCCACCGACTGGTCGAACCTGGAGGGGGAGTCAATTTCGTTATCCCTCGTGCGTCACTCGCCAGCCAGTGGCGAGTCACAGGGGGCGCTGTTTGTCAATCCGGGCGGTCCGGGGGGCAGCGGCGTGGCCTTCGTGCGCGATGGTGTGACCAATGCGGTGGATGAAACCCTGGCTGCCGCCTACGACATCATTGGTTTTGACCCACGCGGAGTGGGCGAGTCGACGCCGGTCACGTGCACGGAAGACGCGAGCGGGCTCGATGCGTTCCTCTACGGCATCATTCCGGGTGTTCGCGGAAGCGAGGAGTGGCTGAACGCCAAGAAGGCCACCGCGCAGGAGTTCATTGACGGCTGTGAAATGTACACGGGGGAGCTTCTTCAGCACCTCGACACGTTGAGTGTCGCCAAAGACCTTGATCTGATGCGAGCCGTCGTGGGCGAAGAGAAGCTCAACTATCTGGGCTACTCCTATGGCACCTTCATCGGAATGGTTTACGCACAAGAGTTTCCGCAGAATGTTGGCTACATGGTGCTCGACGGTGCCGTTGATCCGTCTGCCGAAGGTGCCGAATCTCCGGGCCAGGCTGCCGGTTTTGAGATGGCGCTGGGCAACTGGATTGAGTGGTGCCTTGAGCAGACAGACTGCCCCTTCAGTGGGACGCCAGAAGAAGTGGCGGCACAGATTGCAACAATGTTGGCGGATCTCGACGAGAATCCGCTCCCCGCGAGCGACGGTCGACTCGTGGGTGGCGACACCTTTGCGTCGGGTATCACGTCGGCCTTGTACTCTCCCGACACGTGGCCTGACCTCTCAGACCTGTTCCTCGGCTACCTCAACGGCGACGTTGATCCGGCAATTGCGCTCGCCGACTGGTACAACGGGCGATACGACGACGGCACGTATGTCAGTAACGACACCGAGGCATTTCTCGCCATCGGATGCTCTGACTCGCCCGCTACAGAAGAGTCAACGTGGGCCGAGAGCGCCCAGATGATTATTGAGGCAGCTCCCGTCCTGGGCCCCTACTTTACCTATGTCGACGTGCTGTGTTCACTGTGGCCAAGTCCGCCCGTCTTCGCCACCGCGGGCATGAAGCCCACGGGAGACGAGCCGATTATCATCATCGGCACCACGGGCGATCCCTCGACACCCATTGAGTGGGCGGAGGGCGTGGTGGAGAGCCTCACGGATGGTCGACTCATCACCTACAGCGGAGAGGGCCACCTCGCGTACAACCGAGGCGACTCGTGCGTGAACACACTCGTGAATGACTTCTTTATCAACGACGTGGTTCCGCCGGAGAACTCATCCTGCTAGCGCCTCCTGTGGATACTTCGGTCTTTCTCGTAACCCTCTAGAGCAGACTCTCCCCAATCATTTGTCAAGGGAGAAGTTATGAACAGCAATCTGTCCCCACGTTCACGCCGCACTGGGGGCGGCGCGCTGCCCCGCACACCGTGGCTCGCCAGCGAGCGGGGTGACGTTCCCGGGTGGGTGCTCATCACGCTCATGACCGCCGGACTGGTGGTGGCGTTGTGGGCACTTGCCGGGCCGTCACTCGGGCAGGTGTTCAACCAGGCCGTCACCCGCGTTGTCAGTTTCTAGGCCGCAGACACGTGCGCGACGAGTCGGGCTCGGCCATCGTGGAGTTCTTGCTCGTGAGTGTGCTGCTGGTGGCGCTCACCGCAGGCATCGTGCAATTGGCGCTCGCCCTCCACGTTCGAAACACTCTGGCCGATGCTGCCGCCGAGGG
>CAIWRM010000152.1 GCA_903915075.1 uncultured Microbacteriaceae bacterium | reverse complement strand
GCGGGCTGCTTCACCTTGGGAGATCTTTTCAACGTTGATGGCGGTGATGATGAGCCGGGATTTGTTCATTGCTCAAGTTGAGCAGTGAATTATTCCGATGTCTTGCGACAGGTTATTCCTATGTCCTGCAACCACACACTGCCCCCGCAACAAAAAGAACAGGCCCCCTTGTGGGGCCTGTTCTTTTTGATGGGGTGGGTGAATGAACCTGCTGGTCCCACGGCTGAGCCGTGAGACGCATGTCGTCGAGCGGGAATTCGAAGCCGGGGCGTCAAATCCTGCCCCAACGGCTCCTGCCCCCGCTTTCCTTTAGTAGGCGACTGTGCCCGCCGGCCCCCAAAAGAGGACCGCAATCTGGTTATCCTCGTTGAGGCTGATCAGGATCACGTTGCCCGCATCGTCGTGCACAGCGAGGGCGTTGTTGGTGGTCCACTGTCCGTAGTCACCGTTTTGCACGGTGGTGAACTGTTCGTCCGTGAAGTCAACCCAGTTTGTGCCGCCGAGGAATCGATTGCAGAGATCGAAGACGGCTTGGTCGCGACCCACTGTGGGCGGCGCATCCGACGCCGCGTAAATGAACGTCACGGGGTCTGTGGTGAGTTGGCTGAGTGGCAGGAGGTTTTCTCCGCAGGTAAATAGTGCTTCGCGAACCTGCTGGTTGAGCGCGAGGCGATCAGTGGTGGGCGATGGCGTCGGGGGCTCAGTGTCGTTCGCAGCGGGGCTGGTGGGCGCGGCACTGGCCGTGCTCACGCCACTGGCTGTTGGCTCTCCGCCCGGTCCAAATTTCAGAATTCCGGTGAGCCAGCCGGCGAGAGCCAGCACCGCCACCACGGCAATGAAGACCACCACCCACGGCCACGCGGAGCGACGACGTGATTCAGTCTTTGCCATCATGACTCCATTGTCGCCTACGCGGCGCTCGGAAGCCTATGACCCCGCGCCGGCGCGTAAAGCTCCCTGCGAGCTGTTACACCTCGGAGCAAAACCGTGACCCGCACCCCGCAAGCTAGGGTGGAAAGTGACGTACTCGAAAGACAAGGGGAAAGGTACACGCCATGGCCAACAAGGTTTCAGGATTCTTCTCGCGCAAGACAAAAGAGGGCACGAAGGCGGCTCGCAAGTTGGGGGCTGAGATTGAAACTGAGGTGGGGCAGACGATTGACGAGGTCAAGCGCGACGTCAAGAAGGCCGTGAAGGGCGCTAAGAAGTCAGCCAAAGACACGGTCAAAACCGCTAAGGCCACCACGAAATCGGCCGTCAAGACGGTCAAGACCACGGCGAATGACACCGCGAAGAACGTCACTCACGCGGCTCGCACGGCAAAGACCGCGGGCCAGGCGATTGTCGCAGACGTGAAGAAAGACATTAACCTTGCGACTAAGCCCAACAGCACGTGGACGGTAGCCGAGCTCAAGGCCGCCGCCCGCAAGAAGGGCATCGCCGGCTATTCGACGATGACCAAGCCAGAACTTCTCAAGGCGCTTGGTGCCAAGTAGCTCTGAGCATCACGTGAAAACGGTGTCGCCCCGGCGGGGGCGACACCGTTTTTTGTTGCTCGACTAGGAGAGAGTGGCCTCGTAGCCAGCTTCGCCGATGGCAGCAGTGATGGCCGTTGGGCTCAGTTCGTTACCCTCGGTAGTCACGATGCCGTATTCGAGATCCACGCTGACCTTGCTGATGCCAGAGACCGCGGAAACCGCACGCGTCACGCTGTCTACGCAGTGCTGGCAGGTCATGCCTGTCACCTCAAAGGTGAGCGTCGACGCAGACATCACTGACCCAGCAACTTTCGCATCTGGTCAATTTCGGCTTGCTGAGACGACACGATGTCTTCACCAAGTTTTTTGACCTCGGGGTTGGCCGAACTCAGAATCATCTGGGCCATATCGATGGCCCCGAGGTGGTGAGCAATCATGCCCTCGAGGTAGAGCGTGTCGAAAGCGGCTCCGTTTGCGGCGGCCAAGGCAGTCATCTGGGCCTCGTCGAGCATGCCCATCTGATCCATGCCATGGTCCATGTCGTGACCCATGTGGTCCATGTCAGAGCTCCCTGAGACGGCGAGCCATTCCTTCATTTGCTCGATTTCTGGAGCCTGAGCAGCCTTGATCTGTGCGGCTAGGGCAAGCACCTCAGGGTTGTTGGTTCGCGTTTCGGCGAGCGTGGACATTTCGATGGCCTGCTCGTGATGCGGAATCATCATCTGGGCAAACATTATGTCGACGGTGCCGAACTCGTCTGTGACCACGGAATCGGTGTTCGAGCCGTTGTCGTTCATCATGCTGTGGTCGCCCATGCCTGAGTTTGCCGTTGAGTCGATTGTGCAGGCCGTCAGAGCGCCAATGGTGACGAGCCCAGTGAGAACCACCGCGCCGATGCGCAACCTGTTGGATGCGAATGAATTGTTGTTGGTCATGATTTTTCCTTTGTGTTCCATGACGGAACGTACCTAGTGATGAGTGATGAGTGTGGGGATGGGCGAAGCGCCCACCACGTTGGGTCCGGTCGTGCGCGAAGGAGCACACTCCAAGACCGGAATCACTTCTAGGTTCGGGAAATGCAGAGAACGGCGAGATCGGGCGGTGGCCCACGCCAAGCGAGGCCGGGCGCAGGTGACGGAGGATGGCCAGAAACACGCGGCAAGCGGAGAGGATCGATGTGGCGGGCCACCTGGGCCAATAACTTCACCAAGAAGACGGTGAGAACAACGATTCCCGCGATGAGCAGGATGCTACCCACCAGAGTTCCTGTTTCCGGCCACGTCGGAAGGACAGTCGCCGTGACTGAACCGGGTGCGGTCTGGGCAAAAGAGCTTGACGCAGTCGGCGTACCGGTGTCAGCGGTCATGACGGTGCCGTGGGTCATGTCTGTGCCGTGTGTCATGACGGTGCCATCGGGCATCAGCATGGTCGTCACGGTGGCGGATGCCGATGCGTGAGACGCGACGGCCACACACACGGCGTGATAAACAGGCGCAAACGCAAGGAGCATGGCAACGAGCACAATGCTCAGCTGCACCTTCCACGCGGTTACCTTGCTCACGGTGACATGCTACGCCGGACTCCCTATGAAGGGGCTGTGCGTCGGTCGGTGACTAGCATTGTCTGCGTGTGCGGACGATACGTGGTGGCCAAGACGCTGAGCGGTGCACTGCCCGATCTGCTCGATAATCTTGAGGGTTGGAACCCCGAGTTCGAGAACTTTAACATCCCGCCAACGGCCGATATCCCCGTCGTTGTTCGCCGGATTGACGCTCAGAGTGGCGAAGCGCAGCGCGCCATCGACTGGGTACACTGGGGTTTCGTGCCAGCCTGGAAGAAGTCGTTCACCGAGCGCCCGCAACCCGTGAACGCCCGCATCGAGGGCGCAGCCACCAACGGCATGTTTCGCGAGGCCTTCCGTCACCGACACTGCATCGTGCCCGCCTCGGGCTACTACGAGTGGAGCGTGAACGCCGCCGGCGAGAAGCAGCCCTATTACATTCGCGGATTAGCAGGACACGGTCTCGCCATGGCGGGCCTCTTCGAGGATTGGAGCGATGTCGCGAGCCCCGCGGGGGAGGCGAGCGCCGTGCGTCGCACGGCCACAATCATCACCCGCTCAGCCTTAGGCGACATCGAGTCGATTCACGATCGCATGCCGGTGTTGTTGGGGCCCGACGATTACGACACGTGGCTAGCCGGGGAATTCGCATCCGCCGCCGAGGCCCTGAGTTTTCTCGAGACGGCCTCGAACGCGACGGCTCGGTCATTCGAGGCCTACGCCGTGGGGACAGCGGTGGGGAATGTGCGCAATAACGGGCCACAGTTGATTGATGCGCTCTCGGCGTAATTGGGCCAACTCGCGGCACTCGGAGTTTGAATTCTTGACCTTCCGGGCGCACACTTATACCTAGACGTTGCTCTCACCGTAGGGAGCGCAGAGAGAAGGTGCACTATGACAGAGGGAATTAAGCTCGAGAGCCCCGAAGCCGCAGCTCAGCTGGGCGGCGGCGAAGGTGGATGTTGCGGCGACTCTTGCGGTTGCAAGTAGCCCCACACTCTCCAGACGTACAAAAGCCCCCGGGATCATCCCGGGGGCTTTTGTTGTGAGCAGCTATTCGCAGACCATGCCGTCGGAGTCGCCATCTCGGTAAAACGCGTACTCCGGGTCGACGCCGCTGATGTAGGGACCACGGCCATTGGCTTTGGCAGCCTTGCACGTGCCGTAGTCGGGGTCGGTCACGCTATCTCCCGAACCATTGCCCCCGGTCACCGGCGCCGGTGCCTGGTTCGACGTCCTCGTCACGGTGGCCTTGGTGGGCACCGGCTGCGAGGCCACGGCGCAACCCACGAGGGTGGCGGAGAGAACCGTTTTCTCTGCGGTGTCGACGGTGAGTGACCAGCGGAACTTGACTCCAATCCAGCGCTGGACGTAGTCACACGTGGCGCTGGCGACCGGCATCCATCGGGCCGGGTCTTTGTCACCCTTGGAGCGATTCGAACTCGCGGAAACGGCGAGAAGGGATCCCACGTAGCCGAGATCGTTGGCAAACTGTTCGCGGGTGGCCGCGTCCCACTGCCAGGCCCCCGATTTCCAGGCTTCGCTGAGTGGCACAACGTGATCGATATCGAGGTCACCCGCCGTCGTGAGCGTCACGCCGTCGTAGAGCGACATCCACGAGCCGGAATCGATGGTGCACGAACCGTGGCGGGTGATGGCGGCCAGGGTCTGCGCGATCAGAACTTCGGACCGCGTGTTGCATCCGTTGCCGTTGGCGTCTTCCCAGTGGGCGAAGTAGTCGCGCACGTAGCCCGTGTATGACTCCGGCTGGTCGTCGACGCTGAGCGTGGCGAGCATCTGCGCGAACGCCTCAACGCCTGCAGCGAAGACCGGAGCGGCCGCGCTGGTGGGACTCGCGGTGGGAACCGGTGACGGCGTGGGCGCATCCGTCTTCGCAATCGGGGGGGATACAGGCGGGGTCGCGGTCGTCGAATCGCGCTGCCCAGAGACGCAGCCAGACAATCCCAGCGAGAAGGCAACGACGAGACCCAGCCCACCCGCCATGATGCGCTTCCGGCGCCCGGTTATCACCTGTTTCCCCACAATTCTCACGCTAGCACCGGCCACGTTCGCTTTTCTGAACGCCAGTTCGTACGCTGTGAGAATGAAACGTCGTCGAGCACTCGTGACCGGCGCCACCGGATACATTGGTGGTCGCCTGGTTCCCCGGCTTCTCGACGCGGGATTTCAGGTCCGCGTTCTCGTGCGCAGCGCCGAGAAACTTCGCGACGTGCCCTGGGCGGACCGTGTCGACATTGTCGAGGGTGACCTCCGTGAGGCGAGCCAGGTGAGTGGCGCCTGCGTCGACGTTGATGTGGTCTACTACCTCGTGCACTCCATGGGACAGCACGGTGACTTTGAGACAACCGAGGTTGACTGCGCGCGCAATGTGGCCGAGGCGGCACTCGCGCGCGGTGTAAAGCGAATCGTCTACCTGGGTGGTTTGCACCCCGAGAACGTGTCGCTTTCCAAGCACCTGCGCTCTCGCGCTGAGGTGGGCGACATTCTCTTGGCGTCGGGCGTTCCTACTCTCGTGCTGCAGGCGGGTGTCATTATCGGATCGGGGTCAACGAGTTTTGAGATGATCCGACACCTCACGGATGTCTTGCCGGTGATGACGGCGCCCAAGTGGGTGGGCAACAACATCCAGCCCATCGCCGTGCGCGACGTGATGTACTACCTCATCGCGGCAGCCGACGTGTCGCCCACCATCTCTCGAGCTCTCGACATCGGTGGCCCCGAGGTACTCACGTATGCCCAGATGATGAACGGGTATGCGGTTGAGGCGGGCATGAAGCCCCGCAAGATTCTCAAGTTGCCGGTTCTCACGCCCTACCTGGCCAGCCAGTGGGTGAACCTTGTCACGCCCATCCCGCGTGCGCTCGCCGTGCCCATCATTGCCAGCCTGCAACACGATTGCGTGATGAAGAACAGTGACATCGATGGTGTGATTGCCCCGCCGAAGGAGGGCTTGCTGCCCTATCGCACGGCCGTTCATCTCGCCTTAGAGCGCATGAAAGACGGAGACCTCGAAACCAGTTGGCAGAACTCGAGCGTGGATGGGGCTCCCAGTGATCCCCTGCCGAGCGACCCCGAGTGGACCGGCTATCGCGTCTATCTTGATGCCCGGTCTCGCGAAACGTCCGCATCCGCCGCCGACGTTTGGGCCATCATCCAAGGCATCGGCGGCGATAACGGTTGGTACTCAATGCCCGTGGCGTGGGCCGCCCGAGGCGCACTCGACAAGATGGTTGGTGGCGTCGGTTTGCGGCGCGGCAGGGCGCACCCCAACGAACTCCGTGTGGGCGAAGCCCTCGACTGGTGGCGCGTGGAGCGCATCGACCCCGGTGCGTTCCTCAGGTTGCGCGCCGAGATGAAGGTTCCCGGTTTGGCCTGGCTCGAGATGTCGGCGGTCCCCAATAAACAGTCCGGCGGCAGCACGTACTACCAGAGGGCCATCTTCTTTCCCCGGGGCTTGGCCGGCCGGCTCTACTGGCTGTCGATTCTCCCCTTTCACGGCATCATCTTCAGCGGCATGGCCCGGCGAATCGTAGCTGCGGCGGAATCGCGAACTCTCACGAGCGCCTTAGGCGACTCATAGGAATCACATAGGCACGCTCGTCACAGTGGGGTTTGTCAAACAACCCGAATGACACTCAACCCACGAAAGCGAAAGGGAAAGAAAATGCCTAAAGACGAGTCAACGAACAGCAACTCCGCCGCCGAGACTCCGAAGCGCCGCGATGCGGTCTTTGGAAAGTCCGAAACCAGTAAGGGTGCCGCTAGTGGCGCAAGCGCGAACACCGCGTCGTCACCGGCGACGTCCCGCACCTGGAGCGCCGGCGTTATCGCGGGTGTTGCCGCGGCAGGCCTGGGGCTCTTAGTCGCTGCCGGAATTAGTGGCGCCGCCATTGGGCAGGCTGTGGATCATTCTCACCGCGACAAGCCGGGCTCCTCGGAGATGCGTGACCACGGCAAGAATGGCATGCAGGGCAACCGTGACGGTGCGCCCACAGATGGTCAAGGAATGCAGGGCCCCGGCATGAACGAGCCCGGTTCGGTTCCGCTCGACCCGAACGCACCAACTGCTCCCGGTGACGAGCCGGTCACGGGTCAGTCGCCCACCGATCCGTCGGGAAAAAACCGTGACGGCGGGGATCGCCCCGACCGCGACCGCGGTGATCGCCCACCCCGCATGGGCTAACGCGAGCGAGAAAACCTCACTCGCCCCAGCGCCAGACGAGAGCGCCACGCACACCAGCCAGGCTGTGCGTGGCGCTTTTTGATGCGTCGCAACGCCGCAACGCCGCAACGCCGCAACTGTTTTTTTTGCATCCCTCCGAGGGTGAGGGCAGACTGTGTTAAAGAGCGGGAAGGACACGACCATGGCTCAGGAACCAGAAAACGAGAACCTTGTTCTCGATATCGAGGGAATGACGTGTTCGAGCTGCGTGTTTCGGGTAGAGAAGAGTCTCAACGCGATAGAGGGTGTTGAGGCCACGGTGAACTTGGCAACAAACACCGCGCGCGTTGAGTTTCCTGCCTCGGTTGAGACCGACGATCTCCTCGCTGCGGTAGCGCGGGTGGGGTATCGGGCCCGACTGGGCAGACGTCATCGTGCACCGATTCTCGCAGCGGGCGAAGAGGACGCGGACATGGCCGAGTTCGATGAGGAACCCGCTGAGGGCAACTTCTTCACTCGGATTGACTGGAACGTCGCTCTTGGGCTGGATGTTTCGCTTCTGTCGCGCACCATCATCGCCACCATCATTTCGGTGCCGCTCATTGTGGTGGCCATGGTCACGCCGTGGCAGTTCCTCGGCTGGCAGTGGGTGTCGCTTGTCCTCGCCATTCCCGTGGTGTTCTGGTGTGGGTATCCCATCCACCGCACCACGTTCCTTAATCTCAAGCGCGGCGTGGTTCTCATGGACACGCTGATTACGCTCGGAACGTTTGCGGCCTTCGGCTGGTCGATCTACGCACTCTTCTTTGGCAGTGCGGGCATGATCGGCATGCAACACTCCCTCACATTCTTCTCCTGGACGCAATACCCACCCGATTCCGTCTATCTTGAGACGGCCGCCGGGATTACGATGTTCGTCCTCGTGGGGAGGGTGCTCGAGGAACGCACCAAGCGTCGAGCCAGCGCCGCGCTTCGTGCTCTGGGCGACATGTTGGTCACCGAGGTCGATGTCGTGCGTCACGACGA
Source organism: uncultured Microbacteriaceae bacterium (assembly GCA_903915075.1). Taxonomy (GTDB): domain Bacteria; phylum Actinomycetota; class Actinomycetes; order Actinomycetales; family Microbacteriaceae; genus UBA963. Next base: position 5,217 of record CAIWRM010000152.1, on the reverse strand, counting down.
GATCGTGACGATCCCGATTGACGAGCTTGAGGTTGGAGACGTATTTGTCACGCGCCCGGGTGAGCGGATTGCCAGCGACGGTGTTGTCGTTGACGGTCACGCGAGTGTTGACGAAAGCGCCATGACGGGGGAGAGCATGCCCACCGCGCGCGGCCTGGGTGACACGGTCACCGGAACCACCATTCCCCTCGATGGCGCTCTCCGAGTTCGCGCGACGGCCGTGGGTGCGGATTCACGCATCGCCCAGTTGGCACAAATGGTCGAAGACGCTCAGCTCAAGAAGATTGACATTCAGCGACTCGCCGACAAAATCTCCTCGATCTTCGTTCCCGTTGTTCTCGGTATCGCCGCCGTCACCCTCATTGCCTGGTTGTTGCTGGGCGGGTCGCCCGCATCGGCCTTCACCGCGGCCGTCGCCGTCTTGGTCATTGCGTGTCCGTGTGCCTTAGGGCTGGCAACTCCGATGGCTCTGATGGTGGGCACGGGTCGTGCCGCTCAACTGGGAATCGTCGTGTCGGGCCCCGAGGTCATTGAACAGTCGTCCCTGATCGATGCCGTTGTGATTGACAAGACGGGAACTCTCACCACCGGTGTGATGACGGTAACCGAGCGCGTGGGCGAGGCTTCGGTTTTGTCCATGGCAGCCGCGGTCGAGGCCGGGTCGGAACATCCTCTCGCAAAAGCGATTATCCGCGCCGGCGAGGTGGCGGGAAGCGCTCCAGCTCCGGCAACGTCGTCGAACTTCACCTCCGTGCCCGGCAAGGGAGTGAGCGCAGACGTTGGCGGAGAGCGCGTCTGGGTGGGTACGCGGGAATGGATGCGCGAGGGGCAGTTGGCCGCCACAACCGATCTCATCGGGCACGCGGATCGTCTCAATGATGCCGGTGCCACCGTGGTCTGTGTGGGATGGGCCGGGATCGTTCGCGGCCTCCTGGCAGTGACCGACGACGTCAAGCCGGACAGCGCCGAAAGTATTCAGCGCCTCAAGGACATGGGAATGCGCGTCATTCTGCTCACCGGTGACCACGCCGGGGCCGCGTGGGCCGTCGCCGACGAGGTAGGAATCGACGAGGTCGAAGCATCGGCTTCTCCCGAGGGTAAGTATGCGTTCATCGTGGCCCTGCAGGCCGACGGCCACACGGTGGCCATGGTGGGTGACGGTGTCAATGACGCCGCAGCTCTTGCTGCTGCCGACATGGGCATCGCCATGGGCACAGGTACAGACCTCGCCCGCGCCGCCAGCGACATCACCCTCCTGCGCCCCACGGGACCGGCCGTTGCCGACGCTCTCGAACTTTCTCGCAGCACCCTCCGCACCATTCGCGGAAACCTGGTCTGGGCGTTCGTCTACAACGGCGCCGCCATTCCCTTGGCCGCCGCCGGTCTCCTCAACCCCATGTTGGCCGGTGGAGCCATGGCGTTCTCGAGTATTTTTGTGGTTCTCAATTCTTTGAAACTTAATGCGTTCGGACGACTGCGTTCACGGAGGAGAAAAACAGACTCCCCGAGAAAGAAAGACTCAAGCAAAGACGCATCCGACGACTCGGCATTCATTGTGCTCGCTGCCTCGGCGTAGGCTAGGGGCATGGCCTCTGTCGAGAAGCGCTACCCCGATGCGGTAATGCGACCGGGAATCTTTCCGGGAATATTGGGGGCCACGGCAATTCTGCTGGGCCTGTGGCTGGTGGGTTCCGAATGGGAATTCGCTATTCGTCTCGCCGCTTCCATCATGGGCGCCATCGTGGTTGTCTTTTGCGTCCAAGCCCGGCAGAAAAAGTACATCGCGTCGGGCGTGTTGGTGGGAATCATCGCGTTGACGTGGAATCCCGTCATCAACCTGATCACTCCGCTCACCACCTTGGGGCAGGGGTGGCTGTTTATCGAAATCCTGGCAGCGGCCATCCTGCTCTGGTCGGGCTTTTCGATCAAGGTCGCTTCACGGTCTTAGCTGCTGGCGCACTCCTGGCTCCAAACGCGCTAGGCTAACGTCACGTAGTCGCACCGATGTGCCCAGTTGCCCGCTCTGTTCAGGAGCGTTGTGCCAGGGGATGGGGGCGGCTCACCAATCACCATCACGTGCCGCACGAAGACAATGTTCGTTGGCGGCCACACCACAGGAGACGCATTGTCACGCAACGGCTCACGCCGCACTACCCTCGATAACTCGGGGCTCATTCCCATCCTCGCCCGCAAGGTTCGCGAGGTCGAGACCAAGGCCGTCACCGGAAAAAAGGTGGGCCCCACGAACCGCACCAAGTTTCAGGTCATCGCTTTTCTCGTGCGCGAGGAACGTGCGCGCGTCAAGGGCGACGCGGCCCTCACCGATCAGCAGCGCAACGAACAGCTAAAACGGCTAGACGGAGTGGCCACCATCCTGGCCAAAACGGCGGCCCGCGACACTTCCCTGATCGCACTTCTCGAGGTGGATCAGGCGGCGAGTCCCGTGGCTCAGAAGATGCGACGCGACTGGCTGCTTGAGTCCGGTGCCGACGTGGACCCCGAAGACCTCATCATTACAACTGAGACCGCAAAGGCGGTCGAGGTGTTGTCGCCCGCGCTTGCCGAGAAGCAGGTGTTGCCCACGTCGGTGAAGGCCAAGCTGCGCGCCACGCCCTTCATTCAGCCCGTGCTCGGCACGGCGGCTGCGCCGGCCCCCGTCGTTCGACTGTCCAATTGGGAACTCCTGTCACCGCTCTTCAAGGCCTTCGAGCAGGGTGCCGGTGGCGGTTCCGCGTGCATGGATTTGCCCGCACTGCCCCGGTACGACCGGCTCAGCCCCAAGGGGCAAGAACTCATGCCGCACCAGATTCAGTTCATCGAGTCGGTTCGCCACGGTCACCGCACGTTCCTTCTCGCGGATGAGCCCGGACTCGGCAAAACGGCGCAGAGCCTCATTGCCGCGTCTGTCGCGGGCGCCTTCCCGCTGTTAGCGGTGGTGCCCAACGTCGTGAAGATGAACTGGGCGCGCGAGGTTGAGCGCTGGATTCCGGGCCGTCGTGCCACCGTCATTCACGGCGACGGTCAAGACGTCGATGCGTTCGCCGACGTGATCATCGTCAACTATGAGGTGCTCGACCGCCACCTCAACTGGATTGCTGAGATGGGATTTAAGGGCATGGTGGTCGACGAGGCCCACTTCATCAAGAACCTCGCCTCGCAGCGCTCAAAGCACGTGCTGGCCCTTGCCGAGCGCATCTGTCAGCGCACCCCCGGCGGTAACCCCCTGCGTATTGCGCTCACCGGAACACCTCTCATCAACGACATCGATGACTTCCGTGCCATCTGGCGCTTCTTGGGATGGCTCGAGGGAGACGTGCCCGCTGCCGCACTGATGGCCAAGCTGGAGGCAACGGGGCTGACCCCGGCCGACAAGGACTTCTACGCAGAGGCGCGCGCCGCCGTGGTCTCAATGGGCATCGTGCGACGTCGCAAGATCGACGTGGCCAAAGATCTTCCCTCGAAACGCGTGGTCGACCTTCCCGTGGAGCTCGACGACGAGTTCGGCGCCGGCATTCGCGAGGCCGAGGCCGAGCTGGGTCGTCGCTTGGCGGATCGCTATCGCCGCATGGTGTCTTCGGGCAACGCTACCGGCTCCACTCGCGAGCTCATGCGCCTCGTGGCCCAGCAGGAGCTCGACGAGTCGAAGAACGCCAAAACGGGTGAAAACGTGTTCACCATGGTGCGCAAGATTGGCCAGGCAAAAGCTGGTCTCGCCGCCGACTACGCGGCGCAGCTCGCGCGCTCCGTGGGCAAGGTGGTGTTCTTTGCCAAGCACATCGACGTGATGGATCAGGCCGAACGCGCCTTTACGGCGGCGGGCCTCAAGCACGTCTCCATCCGGGGCGACCAGACCACCCCCGCGCGCCAAGTAGCCATCGACGCGTTCAACGAGGATGAGTCGGTTGCCGTGGCCGTCTGTTCGCTCACCGCTGCGGGCGTGGGTCTCAACCTGCAGGCGTCGTCAAACGTTGTGCTGGCCGAACTGTCGTGGACGTCCGCCGAACAAACGCAGGCCATCGACCGCGTTCACCGCATTGGGCAGGAGGTGCCCGTGACGGCGTGGCGCATCATTGCCGCTCAAACAATCGACGCGAAGATCGCCGAGTTGATTGACAGCAAGCAGGGTCTGGCCGCGCGAGCGCTCGAGGGAATCGAGCTGGACGCCGGTTCGCAGGATTCGGTGGCGCTCGATGCGCTGATCGACATTCTGGCGCGTGCCCTAAGCCATCACGAGTTGAATGCTGAACTGGCCGGTTCGTTTGCCGACGAGGTGGCCTAGCCCCAGAACCGAGTGAGCGTGCTCACCGAATCTTGCGGGTTGTCTTGGTGTGACGAGTGTCCCGAACGCGGGATGACGGCGTAGTCGGCTCCCAGGCGATTGGCGTCGGCGCGCTGCTGGTCCTGTGGCCAGGCGTCGTCGGCGTCACCGTGAGCCACGAGGGCGCGAACGCCGGTGGAGCGAAGTTCGACGACGCGGTCGACCTGCGTGACCAGGTGTTCCATGGCGCCGTCGAGTTGAGCCGGATTCGTGCTCATGCCCCGGTCAAAATAGAACTGCTCGACGCGGTTGAGCTCGCCACGAAGATCTGCATCGGGATCGAGACCTGCCGCTTGCCGTTCGATGACCCAGAGCGCGCGCGGCCCGTGCTCGCGCAGGCCGGCGAGGCCTTCGGCCAGACCTTTATCTGCTCCCATGTTTTGCAGGCCCGAGTTCCAGAGCGTCAGACTCGCCCAACGCGCGGGTGCGTGGATAACGGCCTCGGCCGCTACCAGGCCACCAAAACTGTGGCCGAGCAGGTGTGCGGGCTCGTGCCAGCCAAGCGCGTCGAGCGTCCCAATGAGATCATGCCCCAGAGTTGTAAGAGCGTAGCCGTCGGCAGTATCGGGACCGTTCGAGTGTGGTTGTCCGCGTTGTGACATCGCGACGACCCGATAGCCGGCGTCGGCGAGTTCCTGCATGATGCAGAAGAACGTGGACCGCGACGAGGTAAAGCCGGGAACGAGCAGAACGTTCGCCCGATGCGCTGCGGTGGGCTCGATGGTCGCAATGCCGAGGCGCCAGCCGTTGACGTCGATCGTGTCGAGACGGGCGGCATCCGGCAGCATTTCGTCGAGGGTGACGCCCTGCTGTTCGCGCTGGGATGCGGACAATAAATGTGCTTCCGACATGTCACCAGCCTAGAAGTTGGCGCGCAAGATAAGAACACAAATCTCAGG
>CAIWRM010000151.1 GCA_903915075.1 uncultured Microbacteriaceae bacterium | reverse complement strand
GCGGGCTGCTTCACCTTGGGAGATCTTTTCAACGTTGATGGCGGTGATGATGAGCCGGGATTTGTTCATTGCTCAAGTTGAGCAGTGAATTATTCCGATGTCTTGCGACAGGTTATTCCTATGTCCTGCAACCACACACTGTCAGCCCGACCAAAGTGAACAGCCGGCCCCTTGTGGGTCGGCGGTTCGCTTTTTTCGTTGGTGTCAGGTGGTCCCGCCGGTTCGAGGCGTTGCCGGGTCAACGCATGGCGTTGACAGGATGCAACGGCGAGCCGTGCGGCGCAGCCCGACCCAAGTGATGGCGCAAGACGTCGGAATCCCTTGAATCCGCGGGTTTGGGGGATCCGTTCTGTGCTGTCAGATGTTGCGCAAGTCTGTGAACAACTTCTGCACGGTTGCGTCAACGGGTAGTACACTGACTTTGTCTATATAAGCTCTTATATAAAGGTGGTGCCAGTTGGCGGTCACGAGCGTTGATGTAAACCAGGAAGCAATTCGTGAAATCAAGAAACTACTGAACATCACGTCAGACCGTGAGGTCATCAATGAGGGCATCATGCTGCTCTTGGCGCGAGCGCGCCAGAGGAGAGCGTTGGAGCGGATGCTGACACGCGAGTTCGCTGACGACCAGATGAGACCTCCGGTTGTTGACTATCCGCTGTGACCCACCTGATTGACACCAGCGTTTGGCACAAGGCCTCGCGATTTTCAGGGATTGCTGATGCCTTGAGATCACTTGACGACGACGGAGCCGTGTTTTCAACATGCCCGGCAATCATTGCGGAATACTGCTTCTCAGCTCGCAGCGCCCGCGAACTCGAAATGATGCAAGCCGACCTCTCGCAGTTCTATCTGCTCGACAAAAGCGAACTGGGCGACCGAGTTCGAACCATCCAGCGCGCGCTCTGGCGGCACGGTCGAGCTCGAGCGGCGGGAGCCGCCGACACGCTCATCGCGGCGTACGCAGTCGCACATAAACAGTCCATAGTCACCTGCGACAAGGGTTTTCTGCACATCTCGACAGCACTGAAGCGCGGCCGCAAGGCGGAACGCCTGCATGTGCTCCATCTGGCAGAAACCGGCAAGATAACTGAGGTCTACTGAGCTCAACTCCTGCGGCGCAGCCCGACCGCGGCGAAAATGCGAGTTCCACTCAACTCAACTACCAGGCGCGCTTAGTCGCGCCGGCTATAAACGAAGTCGATCACGTTCTCGATGTGGTTGGAGACCACGTGTGTGCTGAGCGCCACGGCTTCGGGGGTGGCCTGTGAGGGCTCATGTTTGCCCGCAAACCAAACCGCTGAGCCAAGGGTGGACATTGCCACGCTCGCCGTGAGGTCGACTAGCGCGGAATTCGCAAGGTACGTCGCCCGATCGAACGTCTCTTCGGTGATCTCGATTTCCGAAACCTTTTCGCCCTGCACATCAAGAATGAGTTGAGCCAACCGTCCGAGATTGAGCTCGAACTTGACCGTCATGAGTTCGCGAAACCGGTCGCTGTAGTCGAGCGGATTTCCGAGCGCAACCCGTGGGTAGTTGTGCGCAACAGCCCATCCGGGCCATTTTTGACCAAACTGAATTTGCGCCATCATCCACGCGCGAAGGCGGGCCCGGGGGTCCCGGGGTGCATCAGCTACTGC
>CAIWRM010000150.1 GCA_903915075.1 uncultured Microbacteriaceae bacterium | reverse complement strand
TTGGATTCCGTGATCCACGGAAGGAATGTACTCACGCGGGATACGCCCTCCGGTGACCTTGTTGTCGAACTCGTAGGTCTTTTCGGCGGTCACCTCCATGGGCTCGATAGCAATCTGAATCTTTGCGAACTGACCAGAACCACCGGTCTGCTTCTTGTGCGTGTAGTCGTACTTGTCTACGTTGCGGCGAATGGTCTCGCGGTAGGCCACCTGGGGCTTACCCACGTTGGCCTCAACCTTGAACTCGCGACGCATGCGGTCGACGAGGATGTCGAGGTGCAGCTCACCCATGCCCGAGATGACGGTCTGGCCGGTCTCCTGGTCTTGCATGACCCGGAATGTGGGGTCTTCCTCGGCGAGCTTATGAATGGCCATACCCAGCTTTTCTTGGTCAGCCTTGGTCTTGGGCTCAATAGCCACCGAAATCACGGGCTCAGGGAATGACATCGACTCGAGAACAATTTCGTGTTGCGGGTCGCAGAGCGTGTCGCCCGTGGTGGTGTCTTTGAGGCCGATGGCCGCATAGATGTGACCGGCGGTGACGCCGTCAACAGGGTTCTCCTTGTTGGCGTGCATCTGAAAGAGCTTGCCGATGCGCTCCTTCTTGTCTTTGGTGGAGTTGATCACCTGCGTGCCACCCTCGGCTTTGCCGGAGTAAACGCGAATGTAGGTGAGGCGACCAAAGAAGGGGTGCGAAACAACCTTGAACGCGAGCGCCGAGAAGGGCTCTGTCGAGGAGGCCTTGCGCGTGACAATCTTCTCGAGATCGCGCACGTCGTGGCCCTGAACATCCGGAACATCGAGAGGCGAGGGGAGGTAGTCGATCACAGCGTCGAGCATGGGCTGCACACCGCGGTTCTTGAACGCCGAACCACACAGCACGGGGTAGATCTCGCTGTTGATGGTGAGCTTGCGAATGGCGCCCTTGATTTCCGCAACCGTGAGCTCTTCACCGCCGAAAAACTTCTCGAGCAGAGCTTCGTCGGTCTCGGCCACGGTCTCGAGCAGCGCGGTGCGGTACTCGTTGGCCTTGTCGACCATGTCGGCGGGAATCTCTTCGATGTCGTACTTGGCACCCAGCTCCACGTCACCCTTGGAGTCGCCACGCCACGTGAGGGCCTTCATCTCGACCAGGTCGACAACACCCTCAAAGGTGTGCTCAGCGCCGATCGGAAGCTGGATCACGAGAGGCTTGGCGCCCAAGCGGTTGATGATGGTGTCAACGGTGAAGTAGAAGTCGGCGCCCAGCTTGTCCATCTTGTTGACGAAGCAAATGCGGGGAACGTCGTACTTGTCTGCCTGGCGCCACACCGTCTCCGACTGCGGCTCCACACCCTCTTTGCCGTCGAACACGGCAACAGCACCGTCGAGCACGCGAAGCGAGCGCTCCACCTCAACCGTGAAGTCCACGTGGCCCGGGGTGTCGATGATGTTGATCTGGTTCTCGTTCCAGAAACAAGTGGTGGCGGCCGACGTAATCGTGATACCGCGCTCCTGCTCCTGCTCCATCCAGTCCATCGTGGCAGCACCGTCGTGCACCTCACCGATCTTGTGCGTGATTCCTGTGTAAAACAGGATGCGCTCGGTGGTCGTGGTCTTACCAGCATCGATGTGCGCCATGATGCCGATGTTGCGAACCTTGTTCAGGTCGGTGAGCACGTCTTGTGCCACGGTGGTTCCTCCGAAATTAGGGGGCGAATGAGTTGGTTAGTGACTACCAGCGGTAACCGGGGTTACCAGCGGTAGTGCGCGAA
>CAIWRM010000149.1 GCA_903915075.1 uncultured Microbacteriaceae bacterium | reverse complement strand
GTAGTCGAGCGGATTTCCGAGCGCAACCCGTGGGTAGTTGTGCGCAACAGCCCATCCGGGCCATTTTTGACCAAACTGAATTTGCGCCATCATCCACGCGCGAAGGCGGGCCCGGGGGTCCCGGGGTGCATCAGCTACTGCTCGCCTAAGGTCCTCGACGTAAATGAGATAGGCGGTGTACGAACCCTCTGCAATCAGACCGTCGCGGGATCCAAAGTAGTGATTGATCATCGCGGACGTGTATCCCAGGGACTGGCTTACCTCTGTGTGCTTAAAGCCGCCGGGACCCCGCCGCCCAAATTCGTCAATTGTCAGGTAAAGAAAACGATCGCGAGCAGTGGGAGAGGGATTCCCGCAGATCTTTCGCCAGTAATCCGGTGTGAGGTGAGGGGAAGCTGGGGGGAATTCCTCTTTGGGTGGCCGTGCCATGCGAACCGTTCTTGTCGTCGGCGGCGACGATCCTTGACATCACCTGCGAAGCCGATACTAGCGGAACTAATGACCTGATTAGTTTTGTGAACCGCCGGAATGGGGCGATCGACCGTTGACTCCGAGATCGTGAGGTCGCTTTTGACGAACGGGGGTCCTGAAGCGCCTGTTGTATCTGATCATTGCTTGTGTGTGAAGTAACCCAGAGCCTCTGTATGATCTTGTGTCAAGAACTGAGGTGAGAGAGGTGTGCTGATGTTTGGGCGAGTGAGTGTTTGCCTCCTGGTTGTTGCGACGGTGTCGTTTCCTCTGATGGGTTGTTCAGCAGACGGGCCACCGTCCTCTCAACCATCGAATTCCATATCCCGCGAGGCTTCACCCAGAGGAAGTCAGCTGTGCATTCTCAACGGGACGGACAAAACAATTCCTATGGTTCGTGAGATGGGTCCGTTTCGCAGCGGCGACCACCATCCGGATCCTGCTGGCCCGCTTGCCCCAGGAGCCAAGTGGTGCACAAATGGGTACAACGGAGTCACGTGGCCGGATATGGATGTCGCCGCCCAAATTCTGTTTGACGAAAACGGCACAGATCGATCAAATTGGGGCGCCTATAACCCGTGGGCCGGAGACGCCGGGATCAAATGGGGAAACGGCGACGAGGATTCCCTGACTCAGTTCATCATTTCATTCACACCCCAAATATCGTGGGAAACCGATGCAACATTCCCCGAAAACACCCAACCGAACCACGACTATCACATCCGTCGTCTCGACGACACTGAGTTCTTCAAAGAATGGCTCGTGACCGTTCGCCGTTAGGTTGGGCGAACAGGAACGATTTTCCCGCAGTGGAATTCAAGACCGAGAAGCCATTTTTTTCGGGTTTCTGCCGATCGGGCACCGCTCTTCTTTTTTGCGAGATCGGTTCTTAGCCTGCGCCGAGGCGTAATCCGCTGCTCATCGAGATCTGGTTGTTGGAGTGAGTGCCCAACGACCAGCAGTTAGCGCGAACCGGTCTGCACGCGACGACGCTGACCGGCCGGTGCGAGTTTCTGACCAAATCGGGCAGCCGTTGCAATGTCGCCGGTAACTAAGTAGGTTCAGTCACAGTAAATTTTCATTTCGATTGAAGATATGGAGTCACCCCATGCTGCGCTTACCCCGTTGGGCCTTGTCCTCTGGTATTGCCCTTGCGGCAGCGGGTCTTTTGACAGGCTGCGCAACTCCCGCGAGTGATTCAGCCGTGTCGACTGAGACAACTGCGCGAGAGGCGGGAATTCGTGGCAGTCGTTTGTGCATCTTGAACGAGACGACAAAGACATTTCCGTTGGTTCGTGAACGCGGGCCATTTGACAACGGAGATCACCAGGCTGATCCTGAGGGACCACTTGCTCCCGGTGAAACGTGGTGCACGAGTGGTTACGACTCGTATTCTGCGGACGACCGTCAAGATGCAACTGCCGAGATTCAGTTCACGGCTGATGGCTCCGAACAGGTGTATTGGGGTGTCTTGAATCCTTGGCTCTTAGACCCCATGATCAGCTGGGGGTGGCAGAAGGGCGGTGGGTTCGTTCATGAGTACGACACTGAAGACGGAAATCCCTGGGAAACCGACGTCGTCTTCCCGAAAAACTCGGAGCCCCGTCATGATTACCACATTCGTCGTCTAGACGACACTGAGTTCTTCAAAGAATGGCTCGTTACCGTTCGCAGCTAGTCCCAACGCGGGGGTTTCGTGGCTCTGCGAATAAGGTGGCCTGCTAACCGCGCGAGCCGCAGCTATTCGTGCCGCAGCGCCTCAACCGGATCGAGTCGTACTGCCCGGCAGGCCGGAATGGCCCCCGCAATCACGCCAATCAGGGTGGTGAGCACAATCACGATGGAGGCGGGGAGAAGTCCCGTCGTCATGAGCGTGAGAAGGTCTGTGCTCAGCGGGTTGCTGCGGTCGCCCGACGAACCCACCACGAATCCCATTATAAATTCACTATAGGATTAGACTGGAGTTCGCCAATTAGCAGATAAAATATTTTGGTTCTGAAGGGAACACTCATGAAAAAACGATTACTGATTGGTGTGGGGGCGGGCGTTGTCGCCGCGTCGCTCCTTGCCACGCCTGCTTTCGCAGCTTCCTACACGGGCGGTGTCATCACGAGCGGCAACATGGCGTTCCAAGGTTTCGACTATGACGCCTTTAACGTCGGTGACTCCGAGGCTTCGACAGCGTGGAGCACCGCTAATCCTCAGCAGAGTGGAGAGGACCCCGAAGGCCTCAACCGCAACTGGGACGGCCGTGGTTATGGTTCAATCCTTCCCGTGGAGCCTGGTGACGCGGTTTATTACTCGGGACTCGACTCGTCAGACGCTGACGTGGTGTGTGAGCTGACCGATGTTGCCGGTGACAGCGTGATTGTGTGCCCCACTGAGGTCGTTGAGGGCATCACCATGTATCCGCATGTCACCATTTACGGAGACCAGATGCTGACACGCGTGGTGTGGGTTCTCACTAACAACACGTCGGCTGCCATCGATCGGGATTTTGCCACCGAAATTTATTCGGAGTGTGACGAGAACGGCTTCATGGAGACGTCGGCCGGCGATGAAGGTTCAGACGCCACTGGTTGGGACATGACCGCATCAACATGGTCAGTCCAGCGAGGTACTCCATATGATGACGATGGCTGGTACCAGGAGATTTGCGGCATCGAGACGGCCGCGTGGCAGCTCAGCGGAGCACCTGTGGTTGCGTCGGAGAACACTCTCGATAGCACGCTCGATGGACAAGACATCACCTTCCCCGTCGTGTTGGCTCCCGGCGAGACCATGGCCTTTGCGTTCTACTTCTACGACGCTTGGGCAAGCGACGGTAACGTCGACACCGACGATTCCATTGAGCTTCCCACTCCTTACACGGCCAACCGTCAGGCAGCCTTTGAGGCTTCGGTGACTTACGCCGGTGCCACCTTCGGCACGTTCTCGGACGTCCTAAAGCGCAACCTGCCCGAGGGCGTCTGGATTGCCAACTGGGAGCCCAAGTCGCTTCCTGACACGGGTGCTAGCGCGACGCAGCTGTGGGGCTTCGGTGCCCTGGCAGCCGGTCTGCTGGCAGCTGGTGCCGCACTCGTGTGGCGCGCACGTCGCAGTAACTAGTTTCACATCAAGGTAACGAGCAACGCTCTCCCGGATAATCCGGGGGAGCGTTGCTCGTTAAGTGTGCGGCAGTGCGAGTAAGCCGCGAGGCACGTGTCGCTTAGCGCGACCCGGTCTGTACGCGACGGCGCTGACCGGCCGGGCGCGATGCCGTGCGCTGTGCACCATCGCCACCGCTGCGAGCAGCAGATCCCGAACCGCCCGAACGTTGGTTACCGGAGCTGGAATGACGTGACCGGTCGTGAGCGGTGCGATCGATCCCCGAGCGCTGTCCACCAGAGCGTGGGCTGTCAGACCGAGCGCCTCCGGAGCGCGCCGCGCGCTTGCGCTGCGCGTTGGCTCCGGTCGAGGTTCCCGTGCGCTGAGGCGCTGCCACACGAGGTGAGGGCTTGACGTACTCAGCGACTTCGCCGATCAGGGCAACGACCTCGGGGGAGGAGGCCGTGACCTGCGTGGGCGTGACCGTGATGGCAGCCTTCTTGAGCAGAGCGGCCAAATCCTTCTTTTGTGTGGGTAGGCAGATGGTCACCACATCACCATCGCTGCCGGCACGAGCAGTTCGGCCCGAGCGGTGCAGATACGCCTTGTGCTCCATGGGCGGATCAACGTGAATCACGAGCTCGATGTCGTCCACGTGAACTCCACGTGCCGCCACATCGGTGGCCACGAGCACCTTGACGGCGCCAGACGAGAACGCCGCGAGGTTGCGGTCACGCGCGGGCTGCGACAGGTTACCGTGCAGGTCAACCGACGGGATGCCCGCTGCGGTGAGCGCCTGCGCCAGTTTCTTGGCGTGGTGCTTGGTGCGCATAAAGAGAATGCGACGACCGGATCCCGAAGCCAGCGCCTGAACCAACTGCTTCTTGGATTCCGCGGTCGGCGTTTCGAACACATGGTGCGTCATGGCGGCAACGGGTGAGTTTGCCTCGTCTACCGAGTGCATCACCTCGTTCTGGAGGAAGCGCTTAACGAGCTTGTCCACGCCATTGTCGAGAGTGGCGCTAAACAGCAGGCGCTGTCCGCCCTGCGGCGTGGCGTTCAGAATGCGGGTGACCACGGGCAGGAAGCCGAGGTCGGCCATGTGGTCGGCCTCATCGAGCACCGTGATTTCAATCGCATCAAGGTGCAAGAAGCCCTGGCCCATGAGGTCTTCGAGGCGGCCCGGAGTGGCCACAACAATGTCGACGCCCTCCTTGAGTGCGGCCACCTGGCGGTTCTGCGAGATGCCGCCAAAGATCACGGTGGTCTTGAGTCGGTACGCGGCTGCGAGCGGCTTGAGTGCGGCATCAATCTGAGTGGCCAATTCACGCGTCGGCGCGAGGATCAGGCCGAGGGGCCGGCCGGGACG
>CAIWRM010000148.1 GCA_903915075.1 uncultured Microbacteriaceae bacterium | reverse complement strand
GGATGACCTTTACGGCGGCTGGACCGGATTAGCCGCGGGAATTCTCGCGCTCGAGGTGAGCTTCTTTGCGTCACGCCAGAAGGGCGCCGATGCTCACCTGCGAACGTACAACTGGGGAAGTGGCCAGTGGGAAGACGGTCCGACCATTCCCGCCCACGTCGACGTGATTGTGGAGGGGTGTGGTGCGTTCGGCGCAGCACAAGCGCCGACTGCCGACGTGAGAATCTGGCTCGATGCGCCGCTCGACCTTCGTCGTGCACGTGCCCTCGGCCGTGGCGAAGAAGATTTTGAACGGCACTGGGATGAGTGGGAAAGTCAGTTCGCCCAGTATCTGGTTCGTTGCGCGCCGGTGAACGTAGCGTCACTACGCGTTGACGCGAACCACTAGCCTTATGGCATGACAAACCCGAACCACACCGACGTCTTTTACACCGCTGAGTTCATCGATGGGCCCTTAGCTGGCGATAGCGAAGAGCGTGTGCTCGTGCACGGAACCCACGACGAAAAGCTGAGCGTTGTGGCCCTCGTGGATGGGCTCGAATCAATCTTTCGCTACACCGCCGTGGAGCCTCGAGAAATCGCGGGCAAGCTTCATGTCACCTATGCCTTTAACGAGGCATCGAGTGATCCCTTCGAATCAGACGAAGAGAACGAATAGCGCACATTTTTTATGCGACGAAGGCCCGGAGAGAAATTTCCGGGCCTTCGTCAATTTGTTGGGGTGAGTAACGGGGCTTGAACCCGCGACCTCCTGGACCACAACCAGGCGCTCTGCCAGCTGAGCTATACCCACCATGCGTGCCGCGAACGACACCCCACAATTGTATAACGAGCGGCGATGACGCGTAACGCGGCGTCGTGAGCTGGGTGACGTGGCCGATTCCGCCGACCTAAGAATCGGCTCCCAAGGCAGCGACATACTCAGCTGTGACGGACTCGGCGATCTTCGCTGCTTCTTCACTGGAGAGCCCGGGTTCTGCAATCAGCATCGCGCGACGGTAGTACTCGAGCTCGCGAATCGACTCGATGATGTCGGCCAGCGCTCGGTGGTTGCCGTCTTTCGAGGGAGCGTTGAAGTACACCCGGGGGAACCAGCGCCGGGCAAGCTCTTTGAGCGACGAAACATCGATGTTTCGGTAGTGCAGTGCGGTGTCGAAGCGCGGCATGTATCGGGCCAAGAACATGCGGTCTGTGCCGATCGTGTTTCCGGCCAGCGGTGCCCGGTGACCTTCGGGAACGTGGGCGGCGAGATACTCGAGCACTTGCGTTTCGGCTTCCGCGAGTGCCAGGCCGTCGTCGAGCTCGATGATGAGTCCCGACTTGGTGTGCATCTCGCGAACGAAGTCGCCCATGTTGTTCAGCGCCGCGGGGCCGGGCTTGATTACCAGCGACAGACCTTCGTGGCGGGGAACGAGGTTCGAGTCCGTGATGATGACGGCAATCTCTACGATTTCATCGATGGCTACGTCGAGCCCGGTCATTTCGCAGTCGACCCAGACGAGATAGTCGTTTCCATTAGCCATGTGGCTCAGTTTAGTTTGGCGTCGCGACAGTATTCTTGAGGTGAATCATTCGGCCAACTCATCAAGGGGTGCTTTCGTGCGCGTAACCGGACTCGGACATGCCGGGCTCTTCATTGAGACCTTGGGCGGATCCGTGCTCTGTGACCCGTGGGTTCACCCGGCTTTTTTCGGTTCGTGGTTTCCCTTCCCCGACAATCGGGGACTCGATTGGGAGAAGTTTGGCAAGGCCGACTACCTCTACGTTTCTCACCGCCACCGCGACCACTTTGATCCCGAGTTGCTGACAAAGTTCGTCCCTACCGACATCACCGTGCTGCTCCCGGAGTACCCGACGGACGATCTCGAAAGCGACCTGCGGGCCCTCGGTTACAACAACATTCTGTTCACGAAGGCCGGCGAGGTCATCGAGCGCAACGGGCTCCGTATCCTGGTCACGCCCATGCGCGCGCCCAGTGACGGCCCCGTGGGCGATTCGTCGCTGTCTCTCGACGACGGCACTGCGGTCATCCTCGATCAGAACGATGCGCATCCGCTCGACATCGACGCACTGCTCGGTTTCGGCAAGGTCGACGCGTACTTCACCCAGTTCTCCGGCGCGATCTGGTGGCCCATGGCCTACGACCTCACGCTCGAGGAGAAGCAGCACTTTGCGCAGCTCAAGCGCGAGGCGCAGACCAAGCGGGCCCAGTTCTACATCAACAAGATTGACGCGCCGCACGTGTTCCCCATGGCGGGGCCGCCCATGTTCCTCGACGACGCCCTCTTCCCCTTTAACGGGCAGGGCACCAACGGCGAGTCCATTTTCACTGATCAGGTGGAATTCATCGATGTCCTCAAGGAGTCACACCCCGAGACCGCGGGTCACGTCTTCCTGCCGGGTACGGTCGTCGACATCAACAACGGCAACATCACGGTAACCAACGAACTCTTTACCGATGCCGAAATTGCCGAAATGTTCACGAATAAGTGGGCGTATTTCGAGAACCAGCGGGCCACCCGCCAAGCCGAGTTGGCTGCCGAAAAGGCGAGCCGCGCGCCCGTGCCGGCCGACCTCTTTGAGCAAGTCAAAGCGTGGTGGGAACCTTTGATGAAGCGCGCCCCCATTCTGTGCGACGGCATCGGCGCCCTCGTGCGCTTCACGATTGGTGAGGATGACCTGGTCGCCGACTTCCCCAAGGGGGAAGTGCGTCGCTTCAACGACGAAGCGTGCCGCTACTGGTTCACCATTCCCGCCGACCTCGTTGCCACCAACCTGCGCGATCACGAGATCGACTGGTCAAACTCGATCTTCCTCTCGGTGCGGTTCACCGCCGGGCGCATCGGCAAGTTCAACGAATACCTCTACACGTTCATGAAGTGCCTCTCGGAGCAGCGCATTGATTACGTGGAGAACTGGTACTCGGAGCAGTCCGACACGGGCGAAGACATTCGCATCGACGACTGGCTGGTGCAGAGGCGCTGCCCGCACCTCCGTGCAGACCTCAGCAAAGCAGGCACCATCGAAAATGGTGTGCTCACCTGCAGCCTGCACGACTGGAAGTTCGACCTCGCAACGGGCCGATGCCTCACGAGCCAAGGTCACGAGATCCGCGCGAGCAAGATCTAATTCGCCAAATCTTCGCCAAATCTTGGCACGCGGGGGCGGTTATTCCCAGAAAAATCCCAAGTTAAGATTTAGTATTACCAGTATGTCTTTGTTTGGCCGTCTGGTATCGCGCGCGCGAATCGCCGCGGTGAGTGTTCTCGCGCTCGCCGTGGGCATGCTCGTTGCCGTGGCGCCGGTGGGCACTGAGGCTCCCGCAGCTCAAGCTGCCGACCTGAGCCAGTTCCAGGCGGGCAACATCATCGCCGACGCTCTTTTCTTTGACGGCAACGCCATGACGGCCGCCGAGGTTCAGGCTTTCCTGAATTCCAAGGTTTCCTCGTGTTCCGCAGGCTTTGTGTGTCTGCGCAGCTTCACCGAGACCACGCGCACGATTCCCGGCAACCCCATGTGCTCCACGTATCAGGGTGCCGCAAACGAGACTGCGGCCACAATCATCTACAAGGTCGGTAAAGCCTGCGGTATTAGTCAAAAGGCCATCCTCGTCATGCTCCAAAAAGAGCAGGGACTCGTCACCAGCACGGCGCCGTCCGCCGGAAGGTACCGATCGGCCATGGGTGCGGGATGCCCCGACACCGCGGCCTGCGACTCTACCTATTACGGATTCTTCAATCAGGTGCACTACGGCTCGTACCAGCTCAAGCGCTACACGCAACCGCCGGGAACCGGTCCGGGAACCGCGTGGGAGACGCGCTTCGACCTGTGGAAGCCCGTGGGTCAGGTGTCGAACCTTCTCTACAGCCCCGTGCGTGACGATGCCGGCAACTACGTGTGCGGAACACGAGCGGTTTACATCGCTAACCAGGCCACACACTCGCTGTACATCTACACCCCGTACACGCCCAATCAAGCGGCGCTCAATGCCGGATACGGTCTGGGTGACGGCTGTTCGGCTTACGGAAACCGTAACTTCTATAACTACTACACCGACTGGTTTGGTAGTACCCAAGCGGTCGCGGCTCGCGCCTCAACGATGCCGCAGATTTCCGGTCTCAACGCCGTGGGGGCAACTCTCACGGCCTCTCCCGGCACATGGCTGGGCACTCCCAAACCGACCATCGTCTATCGCTGGCAGGCCTGCAACTCTGTTGTGGCAACCGCTGTTTCTTCGCAACCAGCCGGTTGCGTAAACCGCACTGCAGGCGCGCAGTATGTCGTGACCGCGGCTGATGCCGGAAAGTACCTGACCGTTGCGGTCACGGGATCAAACTCGAGTGGCTCAGCAATCGTGTGGTCCGCCAGTACACCGGGAGCCATCGGGGCACCCAGCCTGACGACGTCGCCCGTTCTCTCGGGAACGCCAGCCGTCGGAACTTCCGTCTCAGTAAATACGGGTTCGTGGGCGGCGTCGCCCACGTCATACGCGTATCAGTGGTTCGCGTGCACGAGTGCCGTGGCAGCGGCCTCCAACTTCCTGCCCGCCGGATGTTCGTCACTCTCCGGCGCGGCAACGTCGACCTTGGCTCTCACCAATGCGACCGTTGGCAAACACCTCAGCGCTCGCGTGTCCGCCGTCAACGGGTCGGGGTCCACCTGGACGTGGACGAAGAGCATGGCAGTGACAAAGGATCCGTTTGTCACGGGCACGATTCAGGCCGGACGAGCACTGACGGCTGATGTCGGCGGTTGGCTCGGTGCCACGAGCTTCGCTCCGGTGCCCACGGACGGCCCCCAAACGAGCAACGGCTATTCGGTCAAGGCCATCCAGACGTATCTTTCTCGGGCGGGCTTCCCGACTGACGTGGACGGCATTTTCGGTCCCCAGACCTCGGGCAATGTGCGCCTCTATCAGGGTAACTTCGGACTCGGCGCTGATGGAGTCGTGGGCCCGGCAACGTGGGCGCACATGGTTGCCGCCAACACGCCATCCAGCTACGCCACGCAGTGGCAGCGTTGCACGAGCCCGCTCACACTTCCGGCGACATCCCAACCGGCTGGCTGTTCGAACATTGTTGGTGCCGCCGGGTCAAGCTACACAATTTCCCCCGCCGATGTCGGCTCCTATCTCACGGTGCGCGTCACGGCGACCCGAGGCGCAACTGTCGAACAACGCTGGGGCGCCAACTCGGTCGTCGTTCCGGCTGTCGTCACGCCCACACCCACTCCGACACCCACGCCGACCCCCACGCCCACGCCGGGCCCCTTGACGAACCCGCCCACAATTGCGGGAACGGCCTCGACTGCCTCCACTCTCACCGCATCCTCGGGTCAGTGGCTGGGTGCGCCCACGGCAGCGGTTCCCACCGATGGTCCCACGTACAGTGCGAACGCGTATCCGATTAAGGCCATCCAGACCTATCTGACGCGCGCGGGATTCGCAACGACCGTCGACGGCGCTTATGGTCCGAGAACGTCTGAAAACGTGAGGGCTTTCCAAGCCAAATATGCCCTGACAGCCGACGGCTTCGTCGGGCCTCAAACGTGGAACAAGATGCTCGCGCTCAAGCTTCACACCACCTACCAGTTCCAGTGGATTCGCTGCTCGACGGCCATTGCTGCTCCCACCGCGGTCGGCCCCACGACATGCACCGACCTCAGCGGCGCTCGGGCGTCCACCTATCGGCCCGTCGCCGGGGACGTGGGATCGTTTGTGACTGTTCGTGTCTACGCAGAGAGTGGCTCGAAGGCCGAGACACGCTGGAGTGCGTCAACCGCTGCGGTAACGGGCGTTGCCCCGTCGACTCCCACGCCTACTGCGACGCCGACGCCGACGCCTTCACCGACTCCGACCCCTAGCGCGACGCCAACGCCCACTCCCACTCCTACCGTGACGCCGACGCCTAGCGTTGCACCCTCGCCCACTCCGGTGCCGGCCTCTACCCCGGCGCCCACAACCAGTCCCGTTTCGGGCGGGCTAGTCAATCCGCCCACAGCCACCGGCACGGCCAAGGTCCTTCAGACGTTGACCGCCGCTTCGGGACAGTGGCTGGGTGCGCCCACAGCGGCGATTCCTGCTGATGGCCCCAAGTACGGAGCCAACGCTTATCCGGTGAAGTCAATCCAGACCTATCTCACTCGCGCGGGAATCCCCACCACCGTTGACGGCGCTTACGGCCCCGGTACGACGGCGAGCGTTAGGAGCTTCCAAACCAAGTACGGTCTGCTTGCCGACGGCATGGTGGGCCCGGTCACGTGGTCCAAGATGCTTGCGCTCAAGCTCTTCACCAGTTACTCCACTCAGTGGGTTAGTTGCACGGCGCCAATTGCTGCCGCCACTGCTACCGCGCCCACCACCTGCACAAACATTGATGGCGCAACGTCAACGGCCTACGTGCTCAAAAGCTCGGATCTCACCAAACACATAGCCGTCAGGGTCACCGCCGTGAGTGGAACCAAGAATGAGGTTCGCTGGTCAGTGACGCGCGGCCCGGTGGTCCCCTAGCCGGTGAACCAACACGCATCGCATCGGGAGCTGGAACAGCACGAAGTCTTTCAGACCGGCACTATGGGGGCGTTGCTCAACGGTATTTATGACGGTGATTGCTCGGTCGAGCACCTGCTGACGCGCGGAGACTTTGGTTTGGGAACCTTCAACGCGCTCGACGGCGAGATGCTCATCGTTGACGGCACGTGTTACCGCCTGTCCAGCGACGGAAGTGTGGGACCAACGCTCCCCACCGTTCAGACGCCTTTTGCTGTGGTCACGAGATTCGAGGCGCACGTCACACAGAGCATCGCCGAGCCACACACTCTGGCCGAGTTGCGCGACCTCCTCGGGGGCCTGACCCCGTCGGACAACTATCTCTACGCCTTTCGCATCCAGGGCGACTTTGAGTTTGTGCGCACGCGAACGGTTGCGCGCCAGTCGCCTCCCTATCGCCGTCTCGTGGAGGTCACCAAGGGTGAGCCCGTTCAGATTTTCACCCACGTTTCTGGCGACATCGTAGGTTTTCGCACCCCCGTCTTTCAACAGGGAATCGGCATTTCGGGCGATCACGCCCACTTCATCGACAAGTCGCGGACTCAGGGAGGACACGTTCTCGACCTCGCGCTCACGCAGGGAACCATCGAGGTGTGCATCGGAACCGACCTCCACCTCGAGCTGCCTCGAACGGTCGCCTTTGAACGTGCCGACCTGAATGACGATCCCCAGCAACGTGAGGCCGAAGTGACGGCCACGGAGCGACACTCGTAGCCCCGATTTAACGACGTTGCCGCCCCGAAGAGAAATTACGGGACGGCAACATCATTTTCGGCACCCGCCGATATCGTGCTCGGCGCTAAGGGGCGATGAACGCGTTTGCCTGCACGGTGGTGAGTGCTGTGTTTGCCATGATGATCGATGACAGCGACGTGGCCTTGATCGCCGCGATTTCGGCGGGCTTCATTGACGCCTCAAAGTACAGGCGGTCACCACTGCGCAGTCGTGTGAACTGGTCGGCAATCACTTTGGTGAAGAGCGGTCCGAGAGATCCGCCCGCCACGTGGTTTTCGGCCAGGCCGCCCACCCAGGCGTCGATGTTGTTCACGGTGCCATAGGTGGCCTGGAGTTTCGCCGCCAGTGTCGGGTCCGAGGTGATCTGGCTGAACGTGGTCACCTTAGGAAGGCCGAAGGCCACCCTCATCTTGTTGTAATCGGCGAGGCCGTGATCGCGACCGCGCTGAATGTTGAGGGCGGCCAGGTCGAGGCCACCGGCCCCGGGAGGGCCAAACAGGAAGTTTCGCACCGCGTCCGTGACAAAGACGTCCACTTCTTGCGCTTCTCCTGTGGTTTCGGCCTTGAGGAACACGTCGATGTCGCCCTCGTGGTTGGGCGCCGTGGGGTCGAAAACGGTCGGGTTGAAGAAGGATGTCGCTAAGTCCAGTGGACCACCGCTGGTCTCTGTTCCATCATTGTTCATTCGGCCCACTTCGCCGTCGAGCATGCTGTGGCCAAAGCGATACGCAGCCGTTGCGAATTCGTTCGAGATTGACGGGTTCACGCTGGCCTTGTAGCCGCTGTAGGCGGGCATGGCACTCGTGCCCAGCAGTGCCGGCAGGTACTCGTTGTAGACAATCCACTGCAGCTCGGCGATGACGGTGCGGCGTGCCTTTTGGTAGAGCTGCTCGTCGGTGAGGCTAGGAGTGGCGGACGCTAGGGCGGTTGCGATGCGGTTGTGCTCGCGAACAAACAGCGTCTGCAGCGACGTGAGCCCGGGGTTCTCGTTTGCACGAACATCGCCCGCGAGGAACATCTGTGTGTCGGGAACCTGGTGAGCGTCGTTCTT
Organism: uncultured Microbacteriaceae bacterium; assembly: GCA_903915075.1. Taxonomy (GTDB): domain Bacteria; phylum Actinomycetota; class Actinomycetes; order Actinomycetales; family Microbacteriaceae; genus UBA963. The sequence goes on along the minus strand of CAIWRM010000148.1, from coordinate 13,913 downwards.
GTTCTCAAGTCCCAGCGTGTTGAAGGGCAGCATGTTTCCCTCACTGGTCTTCATGAGTCCACCGGACAGTGTGCGCAGGGCGCGCGCACGATCGTTGTCGGAGCCATAGACCTGCGAGCCGTCAATAAAGCCAGTCACCCAATTGTTTTGCTGGCGCGGTGCCGAAGTGGACTTTCCCGAACCGGAAACAAAGGCAGATCGCGTAAAGGGGATGGTTGCCGTGCCCGTGGAGGTCGGATCAAACTGCGGATCGCCCGTGGGCACCGTGATGGGCTGCGACTCACCGGTGGTCGAAATGGTACGCGTGATGTCGTGGTCAAGGAACTGGCCAAACACGTAAACCATGTCTGTCAGCTGCCGGTTGTTGATGATGCTCGTGCTTTGAGCGCTGATGGCGTTTGACACAGCGCGGGCATTGGCCCGGCTCGCTCCGGCCATGAGCGAACGACCGTCTGCGTAGGCTTGCGGAGACAATCTCAGGAAGCCTTGCTTCACTGATCCCCACTCCGGCCGGGCCAGGTTGTTACCCGTTCCGTTGAACGCATAGCGCGGTTCCGCTGCTGCCGGAGGTGCGTTGGTCGGCCTCGAAGAGGGTGCGGGTCGGGATGGATTGTTGGGGGCGGTCGCAGGATGCTGCGGCTGCGGTGCGCGGTTTGTGGTCGCTGCCGTGGCCGAAAGCGCGCCGGCGGTGAGTGCGGTGACCGTGAGAGTAACGGTCAGAGCCGAAGCCACTATGGCGGCAGCGGTTCGTGTGCGTTGCATGAGTTCTCATTTCTTCTCGAGGTTATTTCAGCGAAAAACGCTGCTGCCCCGAGGTTAGGTAGCCGATACCTTCCGTTGCCTATGGCGACCCTATGAGTTCCCTATGAGCCCGCGACGGTCTCAAATTGACCCCAGCGAGGAGCCGAAACTGTCGGCACGAGCGACTCGGGGAATCTAGGATAGGGAAGTACGTTTTCAGCGCTGAGGAGCAATCAAATGACACGCATCGGTGTGGTGTGCGAGCAGGCAGACGAGACCAGGGTTGCGGCAACGCCCGACACTGTGGCGAAGATTGTCGCCCTCGGTTATGAGGTCCTTGTCGAGAAGGGCGCGGGTGCACGATCCGCGTCTCCTGACGCTCAGTACGAAAAGGCCGGCGCGAGCATCGTGACCACCGCCAAGGCGTGGTCTGCCGACGTGGTCATGAAGGTCAACGCTCCGACCGACAAAGAAATCGAAAAACTGTCTTCGGGCACAACGCTCATTAGCCTGCTCAGCCCAGCCTTGCGACCGGAATTGCTTGAGGCTCTTGCCAAGCGCGGCGTTACCGCCCTGGCCCTCGATGCCGTTCCCCGCATTTCGCGTGCGCAGTCGATGGATGTGCTTAGCTCAATGGCAAACCTCGCCGGCTATCGCGCGGTTATCGAGTCGGCACACGAGTTTGGTCGCCTCTTCACGGGTCAGGTCACGGCCGCCGGTAAGGTGGCACCAGCCAAGGTTCTCGTGGCCGGTGCCGGCGTTGCTGGCCTGGCGGCCATCGGTGCCGCGTCAAGCCTCGGCGCCATTGTGCGGGCCACCGACCCTCGTCCTGAGGTCGCCGATCAGGTGCGCTCCATCGGTGGCGAGTACGTGGCGGTTGAGGTCGACGAAAAAATGGAGTCGTCCGACGGCTACGCCAAGGCAACGAGTGAGGCCTACGACCGCCGAGCGGCCGAGGTTTACTCGGAACAGGCGCTCGACGTCGACATCATCATTACAACGGCCCTCATCCCCGGGCGACCCGCACCCAAGCTCCTCACCGCGGCCGATGTGGCCAGCATGAAGCCGGGTAGCGTCATCGTGGATATGGCAGCCGGCATGGGCGGCAACGTCGCTGGCTCGGTTGCTGGAAAGCGCATTGTGACCCCCAACGGTGTCGTCATCCTTGGCTATACGGATCTCGCCGGACGCCTTCCTCAGCAGGCCTCACAGTTGTTTGGCACCAACATGCTCAACCTGCTCAAACTGCTGACCCCCGAAAAAGACGGCCACTTGGCCATTGACTTCGACGATGTCGTTCAGCGCGCTGTAACGGTGGTGCAAGAGGGCAGCATCACGTGGCCGCCGCCGCCCGTTCAGGTCTCGGCAGCCCCGGCCGCCGCCGCTCAAGAAGATCGACCCGAGCCAAAGCCCAAGAAGACCATGTCGCGTGGCGGCAAGGGAGTGCTCATCGGCATCGGCCTGCTCGGCTTCTTGGCCATTTGCGCGTTTGCCCCCGCTCCACTGCCGCAACACTTCCTCGTGCTGATGTTGTCGGTGGTGGTGGGCTTCTACGTCATCGGTAAGGTGCACCACGCCCTGCACACCCCACTGATGAGTGTCACCAATGCCATCTCGGGCATCGTCGTGGTGGGTGCCATTGCGCAGCTCGCGTCGGCTAACCTCGTCGTGCAAATTCTGGCCGCCGTGGGCGTTCTGTTTGCCTCAATCAACATCTTTGGTGGCTTCGCCGTGACCGGTCGAATGCTCAAGATGTTTAGCAAGGGAGGTCCGCGATGAGCGTCGAAATGCTGACGACGGCTGCCTACATCGTGGCCGCTCTCATGTTCATCATGAGCCTTGCCGGTCTGAGTAAGCACGAAACGTCCCGTGGGGGACTCGCCTTCGGAATCGTCGGTATGGTGCTCGCCCTCGTGGCCACCATCGCGTCGCTGGTTCTCAACCTTCTCGGAGAGCCGCAGGTCCTCATTGGGCTCGGCCTTCTCGTTGTGGTGATTCTGATCGGTGCGGGCATTGGTCTGTGGCGTGCCCGGGTGGTCGCCATGACCGGCATGCCCGAGCTGATCGCCCTGCTCCACAGCTTCGTCGGTTTGGCCGCCGTGCTCGTGGGCTGGAACGGTGCTCTTGACTCAGCAAATGTGCCCGAGAACCTCAAGGGCATTCACCACGCCGAGGTGTTTATCGGTGTCTTCATCGGTGCGGTGACGTTTACCGGTTCCATCGTGGCGTACCTCAAGCTCTCGGCCCGGATCTCGTCCCGACCGCTCATGTTGCCGGGCAAGAACGCTCTGAACATCGGCGCGCTCGTTCTCTTTGTGGGGCTCACCGCCTGGTACGTCGTGACTCCAGAACTCTGGCTGCTCATCGCCGTCACGGCGCTCGCCCTTCTGCTCGGTTGGCACCTCGTGGCCTCCATCGGTGGCGGCGACATGCCCGTGGTGGTATCCATGCTCAACAGCTACTCGGGTTGGGCCGCTGCGGCTGCGGGCTTCTTGCTCAGCAACGACCTGCTGATCGTCACGGGTGCTCTCGTGGGTTCGTCGGGTGCGTACCTGTCGTACATCATGTGTCGCGCCATGAACCGGTCGTTTATCTCGGTGATCGCCGGTGGGTTCGGTATTGAAAAGCCGGCTGCTGCGGGCGAAGAAGAGACCGGCGAAATCCAAGAGATGGATGCCGCCTCCGTTGCCGAGATGCTGGCCGCGGCCGACTCCGTGATCATCACGCCGGGTTACGGCATGGCCGTCGCCCAAGCCCAGTACCCCGTGGCCGAGCTCGCGAGTCAGCTCATCGCCAAGGGCGTCAAGGTGCGCTTCGGCATTCACCCCGTAGCGGGGCGTCTCCCCGGCCACATGAACGTGCTTCTCGCCGAGGCCAAGGTGCCATACGACATCGTGCTGGAATTGGACGAGATCAACGAAGACTTTGCCTCCACGTCGGTCGTGCTGGTCATTGGCGCCAACGACACGTGTAACCCGGCGGCCGCGGAGGATCCGAGCAGCCCCATCGCCGGCATGCCCGTCTTGCACGTGTGGGAAGCCAGCAACGTGATCGTCTTCAAGCGTTCCATGAGTTCGGGTTACGCCGGTGTGCAAAACCCGCTGTTCTTCCGCGAGAACGCTCACATGCTCTTTGGCGACGCGAAGGAGCGCGTGGAAGACATTCTCAAGGCGCTCTAAGCGGCAGAGTTTTAAGCGCCTGTTGTTGTTTCCTCAGCGTTTCTTTTGATGGGCTAGGGTGACGGCGTGAATCAACAACTGGACGCGTTTGAATCGTTTCTCTTCCTGCCGCCGTGGCTCATCCTGCTGATTATTGCGGTGCCGTTGGCAGCGCTGATGGCGGTAGCTTTTTACCTCACCAGGCGCCGGGGTCGTGACCTGCAGTCGGCTGACTTCGGCAAGGAAGCACTGGCAAGTATTGCTGGTGGCTTCGTCTTCGTTGGCGCTTTCGCCATCGTGACATCGTGGAATGTTCAGACGACAATAGTCACTCACGTGACCAATGAGTTCGCTGCCGCCACGTCGCTGGCTGAAGACATGGGCGATGTCAAGTCGCCCGAAGCCCAAGCCCTCGCTCTGCAGCTTGTCGCTTATGCCGAGACTGTAAAGGCTTCCGAACTCGGCATCACGGGCGTCGTAGGCCCGAGCCGTGACGCGCAGATGCAGTTGGCAACAATTCAAGACAGTGTGGTTTCTATCGTTTCCAACTCGAACCTCACGACCTACCAGATCGACAACATCTATCGACACATTGAAGAGCTCAAGGACGCCAGAAAGATTCGGCTGGCAGTCGTTCTGCCCAACCTGCCCATTGAGCTCATTTCGCTCATCGTGATTTCAGCGGCCTTGTCGCTCATTGGCGTGAGCCTGTACCCACCGTCGAACCTCAAGTGGGTCAAGTACTTCTATGCCACGTCGTCACTCGTCGTCGTGAGCGGATTGATTCTCACAATTTTGGTTTTGCAATCGCCGAGATACACCGCGAGCCAGGTCAGTCATCAACTCGACATGTTTACCCAATCCGTGACAGGCGGTGGCGCGAACATCGACAAGGATCAGCCCACAATGGGCGATGCACCGGCTCCGGGGGAGGGGTCGAAGCCCGGACCTCCCGACGGTTCGGGTAACCCCGCCCCGGGCCAGCCGTAGCCTGAGAGCCTTTTGGGAATCGCGCGTGAGCGCCGAAAACGCGATTGATTTCGACCGGACAGACAGTAAACTGAAGTGAGTTAACAGCGTTAACGTACCCGTTGCTGAAGAGGGGCATCTGGAGAACTCATGAAAACATCGCGGTCCGTTAGCATCATGTCCCTGACAGTCGCCGTTGGCCTGGCTCTCACCGGTTGCTCGTTGCCGGGTACCATCCCTCTTGGTTCGCCGCCCGTCCTCATTGGGGACGCAACTCAGGGTCAGACAGATCGCTCCGCATCCGTTAGTGGCTCGAGGATGTGTGTCATCAACAACGCGACGGCGACGATGAGCATTTTGTGGCAAGGATACTCGGACGCTCGGGATATCCCGTCGGGGGGCCGCAACTGCAACAGCGGTTATGAGACCAGCAACAAGGATGATGTTTCCGCAACAATCTCCTACGTTGCCTCGGATGACGCGGGCACAGTGCACGAGCTCCACGTTGCCGCCAACAACAACTGGTTGTGGACCCCTGAGGCGAGCGCCGTGGTTTACCTGCCTGATGAGACCAAAAAAGGCCTGTGTCGTCCTTTCACCGTAGGCCAAACACGATTCGTCGAGACGGGTTGGCTTCGCGGAGAAATGACGCGAATCAATGATTCGGCTGACAACAAAGAGTTTGAATTCATACTCACTGACAAAGTCGGTGACGTTGTTGGAGAAGATTGCTAGCCATCCAAGAGGCTTCCCTGAGTGAGGTGAGATGAGAATGCGCGTTCGATTAGGCATGGCTGTGGTCGGCTTGGGCATCATGGCCCTCGCTCTCACCGGGTGCACCACCTCTGCGGCGACGCAAGAGGTAGATTCCTCGTCCTCAACTGCTCGTTTGGCCGCCTGGAAAAACGTGTGGGTGTGCATGCTCGCCCAAGACTCCGCCGCTGCTCCGAGCGTCTTTTTTGGAACCGCGATGTACCCCGGAACATATTGGCTCAATGGCAAATCCGGGGTGGGTGCCGTCCAGCTTTCTGCGCGCGCCTGGGTCTGCAACGACTCATCGGCGTCACAGTCGGCAACGTGGTTACCCAACAGCATGGACACCTACGCCACCGTAACGTGGCCGAACGGCCGGTCGGCAGACATTGGCATCCAAAATCCCCTTCTGGGAACTCCCAAGTTCTACCCCACCCTCAAATGCGCTTCAGACGGGCCAACCTGCGGTGGTGAAGCCAGGTATGCGCTGGACGAAGGCGACACATTTAAGTGCAGCACCGTCGGATTTGATTTCACGATCACCAGAAACACCGATACGTCGGACTTCAAGTACTTCGAGATTGTGTTTGGGTCGTCCAGTGCGATAACCGATGACTTTGATTTTGACAGCCCGATCTGCTCGAAAAAGAAGTAATCATGGGCAAGTTACTTTCGTGGAATTCTCTGAGGGGTCGGGTGCGACGCGTGAGTCGACTGGCTGTCGTGCTGGTGCTCGTGGGGGCGATGTCTGCCACAGTCTCAGCATGCGTGAACGCGCCGACTCCTGTGACGCCGGACAGCCAAGCCACGGAACGCTCCGCGCTCACGTTGGACGAACGCCTGTGTGTGACCAACAACACGGGGTTCACCGTCCAATTGACCTGGTCCTATGCAGACACCGTCGACTCATTGACCAATAATCGCCTTGTGGCAGGGGAAACGAATTGCGCGACGGGATCCAATGCCGGTAGGTACGGTCTCAGTGTGCGAGTTCGTTGGAACGACAGGCTCTCTCAGCTTTTCGCCGTTTACAATCAAACTTTTGCAGCTCCCCAGGTGGTCGTCGATAGTGACCAACAGACCGCAATGGACGTGACAAGATGTGGCCAGGTGTTCGGCTGGTACGGCGTCAATTACTGCTCTGAATCTTTTGATGAGAATCGCTCCAAAGTGTATGGCGCCTACAACTTCCACCAGTCCCGCTTGACGCGCATTGCCGATTCCGGGAACTACAAGGAATTCACGCTGGAGTTACTCAAGTGAGCAACGCCCCAGATGTGATCGGTTGCGTCGAGGAACCCTCGCCTGATTACCTTTAATGCACTCAAACGATTCATACCTCCTCACGAATCCCGAAAGAAGGTAACCCAAAATGAAAAATGCACGTCGGTCCGTGATCGCCGGGGTGAGCGTGGTGCTGTTGTCGGCGGTTCTTGCCGCGTGTGCACCCATGCCTGCGGACGACACCGCGCGCGAAGCGTCACGCCGCGATTCACGTCTATGCATCCAGAATGAAACGTCCATGCAGATGCGCGTGCAGTGGCGCGGTTATCCGGCTCCCATAGACATTGCACGAGGGGAGACCCAGTGCAACACCGGGTATGAAACTTTGAAATACGATATCGAGGCAACAATTGAGTATCAGCCCGAAGATGATCCAGGCAACTGGCTTTCACTCCGCACCGTGGCCGATAACCGCATTGTCGGACTTCCCAGTGGTGCCGTCTGGTACGAGCAGCAGGATTACAAGTACGGCGTTTGCGGAAACTTCTCTGTTGGCGACACCCGCACCTTTCAGACCTTCATGTTCCGCGCCGACTTGACCCGACAGAAAGATTCCGCCGACCACAAGGAGTTCTCCCTCTCATTTACCGGTCCCGTCGGGCCAAACTCAGCGGATGAAGTAACCAGATGCCTAACTCCCAGACCCCCACTGTGAGCTAAGGAAGTGGCGGACTAGTCCGCGCGACCGAACCCTTTGTGAAATTCCTCGGGTTATTTCGTTACGAAAGGAAAGCTGCCCCCATGCGCCTACTCATCGCAGCCGCTATCAGCTCGGCACTGCTACTCACGGGCTGTTCAGTTTCGGCGGCAACTACGCCAACGGAATCTTCTCCCACCGCCTCATCTGGTGTCGCCGAGCGCGAGGCGTAACTTCGCGGTTCGCGTCTGTGCTTCGTCAAAACAGGCAATGGTGCAGTCACGGTGAATCCGTCTCCCAACGTCGTGAGCGATCCCAAGATGTTGTCGGGTGAGGGTGGTGCCATTACAGATCGCGAACGCTGCTTCACGGGCTACAACGCCTATGAGGACAGGATTAACAGCGTCTATTCGGGCGACTATGACTTCGAGGACGTCTTCGTCGATGTGTCGTCGCCCGTTGGCGCAATTCGCATGTATGCCACGAATCTCGTCCTCGGTACACCCGAGTTCGGCTTCGACGTGGATTTTTCGAAGCTCGACATCCTTCGTGACGGGAAAATCATCACCATGTCTGAGCGGACCAAACAGTCCTTCACGTATAAGGGTTACAAGTTCAACGTTGAACGCCGCGGCGACAGCTCTGATTTCAAAGAGTTTCTGGTCACGTTTATCACCCCGGCAAACTAGCCACTTCGCTGGCCTTCCGGCGGTAGGCCATTCTTCCCCAGATGAATGGCCGCGGGTCTAAATAGGCAATCCAAAGAGCGGCGGCGAAACCGGCCATTCGGCTGCGGCAGGCGAATCGTCACCGTCGGCAACGGGATGCCAAATCATGTAGATCCACGATGTGCGATCGAACACCTTGGTCGCGGCATACTCCGCCTCAAACCCCTGGCCCAGTGATGCAAGCGACTCAATGCGCTGGATTTCTGCCGACGACGCGCCCTGATCCGCCGACGAGATGTCGGCATCAAACGCAGTCACGAGACCAATTTGCGTATGGATGGGGTCAGCGCCGAGCAGCAGCCAGACCGAGGTGGCGCCAGATTCCACTGCTGCCGAACGGATCTTGGGCCACCACGCCGCCGTGAATTCTGCCAGCGAGGGGGGCTTGAGTGCGTGCCAGCGTTCTACCCGCATGACCTTTTGCTGGTTGACATGCCCAAAGTCCTCTATGCCTGCAACACTCCACACTTGAGAGCGCGGCTCCAGGAATTCAGGACGGTCGAGAAAAAGCGTCTCGCCATCGAGTTTGAACTCGTTGGCGCACCAGTCTCCGTATGCTGCGGCCTCGGCCAGCGTGGTGAAGGCGTAGGTCCCGCCACAAAATACTCCGCTGTTGTCTATTCGAAGCGGCAACAGTTTTCGAAGCATGCCGGGTCGGGCAGCCATGACGAGCCTGTCTGCTTCGATGTACGACGGCACTTCGGGAGCGATGCCGTGACCAGGGAACTGGAATTCGTCGCTGAAGACGGCGGTTGCCTGAGAAAGTTTCTGATGGTAAGACCGGGGTGAATTCCCGGCCGGGTTGGTCGCGTTCGTTGTCGACATCGTTATCTCCTTAGTGTCTTTCGACGCGGGGGGTGTTCCGCTCCGGGCTGGGCGCTATCGTGCCGTGGCGACCTAGGGGTCCAGTTTGCCCCTCGGGCCTCCGCTGCCACCCTTGCGAGATGCCCAGGCAAACGCCGCCAGGGCAATAACCAGTGCCCCCGACCCAATGCCGTAGGCAATTACCTCGTCCGCCCGGTTTACGTCAACAAAAACTCCGACAAAGACCACCGCGATGATGGCCACGACCACGCCGATGAGCTTGGACTTCAAGTCGTCAAGGTCTTTGACGCGCAACCACGCAGGTACGGGAATCTCGGAGTCAATAAAAAGCTCGTAGAGGCCGTAGCCAATCACGAGGAGCACAGTGCCCAGCAGGATGGCGTCAACGGCCGTGAGCACATCAACGATTGATTCTTTGAGCACGTATTCGGAGACGATTGCCTTGTAGACCACAATGCCCATCTCAATCGAGCCTTGGAGCATCAGCAGCAAAGCGCCGATGATTGAGGCGATTGCGGGAATGAAGACGGCGTACCGGGTGATTCCGAGAATTCTAGGCATGCAGCGAGTTTATCGCCGGAAGTAACGCCGACACGAGGGCTGGGCTCGGCCGATGTTCGCACGGTGCGGGAGAACCGCTGGCGCGATTAGTCGGTCACGACGTTGTTGTGCTGGCGTTGAGCTCAGTAATGGCCGAGGCCGCAGTCACTAGAGCGGCCTGTTCTTCTGCAGAGATTTCTTCGGGAACCACCTGACTCCAACCGGTGGGATCGGTGAGCACGGGCACGGCCACGGGGCCGTGAAGTCCCGACCACTCGCCGTCCAAGAGCACCTGCGCGGGAATCGCCATCTTGACTCCGCTGCCAATGAAGCCCACCACGTCTGTGACGGCGTGAGCGGTGGCGAGTTCCGTGGTTCTGCCCGCGGTGAAGTGTGTAAAGAACGGCTTGATTGCGGCGCGAACATCGGGCAGTTGCGACTGTACGAAGGCGTAGGCGGCAGGAACGTCGCCTCGTTCGATGAGCGCCAGCGCCTGCGTGCGGGCCGCGCGAATCTCTTCGGGCAGGTCTGCGAGTGACCGGCCGTCGGTGGCGCGACCAACAAGGTCGTCGATGCGGCTTTGCTCCACACCGCGCACGTGGATAGTGCTCCACATGGGCACGAGATGATCGCCGTGTTGCCCCCACATTTCAGCATCGACCATGGGGCGCGTCACGCCGAGGTCGGCGGCGATTTCGCGGCGAAAGCGGAGTGAGTCAGACCAGGCGGCCGCACCCAGAATCCGATGACGGCTCACGACGTTCGAGAAAAAATGCATGGCGAGTTCAACCGGATTCGATTGCACAATCACGATGGGCTCGGCAGACATTCGCGCCACGTCGGCAGCGGACTCCTCAAAGATCGCCCGATTCGTTGCGGCAAGTTTGCTGCGGTCGGCGTTGAGGCTCGTAATGGTGGCCCCGGCCATCATCACCACAATGTCGGCATCGGTCTGTGCCACGTCCGTGCCCACCTCGATGCGCGGGGCGCGGTCCGCAAAGGCATCGTGCAGGTCGGCACGCAAACCCCAGAGCTCAGATTCGTGAGCGCCTCCGGCGTGACCGATGAGATGCAGAGCGCCGTCGAGAGGAATGATGTGCCGCTCCAACAGTTGTGCGGCGACTTGCCGCCCGCAACTACCGGTGGCACCAATGATGGCAAGCTTCATGATTGCTGCTTTCTCTTTCAGGCTTTCACACAGATTCACGGCCAACGATGAAGGGCCGCACCCTCAGGTGCGGCCCTTCGAATCTTAGTTCTTCGAACGCTAGCGAGTTGCTCCACGACGGCGCACGAGCAAGATGCCCGCGACGAGTGCAATCGCACCCACGCCCAATAGCAAGCTCATGTCGAGCCCGGTTTCAGGAAGCGTTGGGCTCGGAGCAGGGGGTGGGTTTTCGCCGGGAATGAATTCAATCGGCACCTCGCCCGAGGCTGGCTGCTGAGCCAGGGCAGAAGTCGTGATGTTGTCAAACTCGAAGCCTCCGCCCGAGAGCACAACACGATCGAAGGATGCCCCGCCCGTGGCGTAAAGGTTGATGTAAAGGAAGGGCTCTGATGTGTCAGCGTTGTTGCGTGGGTTGCCAAAATAATCCGTCGAGTCATAGTTGCTCCCACCAACCGATGTCACGGAGCTGTTCTGCAACAAGGTGATGATTGACGACGTCGTCATCGATGCAACTCGCTCGTCGCCCTTGTAAAGTTCCAAATTGTTTGAGTTGGTTCCGGCAGACCACCAAAGGCCCAGATATTTGGCCGGTGCGGTGAGATCAAACGCGACTTCCTGCGACGGATTTGCGGTGGACATGTAGTTACTTCCTACGCCACCCGTTGTCGGAGCGGCATTATTCGCGGCTGCTGACGCGCCACCGTAGTCACCGGCAGTTTCTACGTTGCAGTCTCCTGAGACGGCGCCAAGTTGAATCGTTGCGGGGCACTGGCCGGTCGTCAACGAGTTGAAGTCCTCTGACGTGAGGTCGCTGGTGACCGCCGTGCCCTGGACAGTCGGAGCAGACATGTAAATGTCGATGCCGAATTCGGTTGAGATTGCCGAGGCTGGCGCGGATGCGAGCACCAGTGCCGAGATGGCAATGACGGACGCAGTGAGCGAAGTTGCGGTGCGCATGTGAGACCTTTCAATCTGTCTTCTCGGCACCCAAGTGCCGTGTCTTTTTCGTGGATCAAGAGGGACATCCGTACTCTGAAGATGAGGACGTCACAATCGACAAGAAAAACAATACAACAATCTGTTGAGAAGGTGGGGGAAGAGGCTTAGAGCCGGCCGAGCCGCTCGATGTCTTGCTCAAACTCTTCGATCACGTCGTCACTCACCGTTCGTCGCGTGTTGCCAATCGCCCACAGGTAGTGCTCGGTGGTCGTGGTCGACGTCTCTTTGGTTGCGACCTGACTTTCGTACACGGACTCTTCCAGAGCCTTCTGTGATGCCTTCCGGGCGGCGTATTCAATGTCTGCGGGGGAGAAGCCGGCGGAGCGCGTCACCAGCTCGTCGAGGTTGATTGTTCCCAGTGCCATTTTGGGAATGTAGCGAGACCAAATCGAGTGACGGGCTTCGCTATCTGGCAGGCCGATAGGAATCACGTAGTCGAATCGGCCGTGGCGCAAGAACGCATCGTCGAGTGCGCGAATGTAGTTCGTGGCCACAACTAGGAGGCGACCCGGCTTCTCTCGAAAGTTGGGAATCAACTTGAGAAGTTCATTGGTGACGCCCTGCGTGGGGGAGGGCGGGTCACCCTTGCGTTTCGAGGCGATCTCCTCCACCTCATCGATAAACACGACCACGTTCTCGATTTCGTTCACGGCGGTAAAGACATCTCGAAGGCCGCCGGCCACACCGTTCTTGTCGCCGCCCATGCGCGATGGAAAGAACTCAATGAAGGGCCAGTCGAGCCGCGAGGCAACGGCACGAGCGAACGTGGTCTTGCCTGTTCCGGGAGGCCCAAACAGCACGATGGCCTTCGGCGGCTCCACCCCAAAGGCTTCGGCCAACTTGGCGTCCGAGAGCGGCAGCACGAGCCGGCGCTCGAGCAGCTCCTTCTCGTTCTTCATGCCGGCGATCTTGTCCCATAGATCGCGGGCCAGAACCCGGCCGCCCAGCTCGCGCAACAGCTCGCGCTCGCGTTCGCTCACCGAGACTTCTCGTTCAAAGTATTTGAGGTGCTTGAGGTCAACAAAGCCGGCCTTTTCGAGCACGCCACTCTTGCCGTCATCGGCGACCAGCATGGAGAGTTTGGTGATGCCCGACTTTGCCATGTCGATTTCCAGCTCGCCCAGAAGTCGCCCGCCAATGCCCAGGCCGCGGTAGTTCTCATCCACAACCAAGAGAACGACCCAGCCCTGTTCGTGGGCAACGCGTCCCACAACGACGCCGATGATGGTGTTGCCCTCGTAGGCCACGATCGCGTGGTCTTCATTGCACGAGGCCAAGACCTCGGCAAGCGAGTAAACCGGCTCAAACCCTGCGCTACGGGACTTGTCCCATAGATCCAGCACAGCATCGGTATCTATCGGCTGAAAGTTCCTAAACCTCGTGCTCACTTTGCACTTTCCCTAATAAACGCCATTGTTAAATGTAGCGTGCCGTCGCAGTTCTAGCGTTGTTCCTCCATCTATCCTCCCTGTCGAGCCTTGGATAGGCTTATTGAGTGCGATTTTCATCATTCTTTGGACTGGTTGTTGTCGGCTTGCTCTTGAGTGGCTGTGCCACGGCGGGCGCTGGCAACCCGACGGCGTCTACGGAGAGCAGTAAACGAGACGCTTCGATCAAAAACACCCAAGTGTGCGTTCAGAACAACACCTCAATGAGGATGCGGATTCAATGGTCGGGATTTCCGCAGCCCCTCGGTCTGGGGCCGGGAACCCAGCAGTGCAATAGTGGGAGTGCAATTCCGTGGGACATTGTAGCCACGCTCGCTTATGAACCCATCGAGCTACCGGGTACATGGAATTTGCTTGGCGTCAAGGCAACGAATTACACGATTTCGCCTCCTCGGGCGATTGTGTGGTTCGAGGCGAACGGCAAGCAGTTCGGAATTTGTGGCGATTTTTATGAAGGCAACGACAAATCTCTTCAGGTTGGATTGATCAGGGCATACATGTCACGTCACGGAGATTCGGAAAACAACAAAGAGTTCGTGCTGACCGTGACATCACCAGAAGGCCCTGACTACTCCTACGACGTGTCCGATTGCGTGAATGTAAAGCCGAGCTGGACCTAGGGTCGACGCCGTGCCTCCGGCATGACTCGAACCGAAGCCTGAG
>CAIWRM010000147.1 GCA_903915075.1 uncultured Microbacteriaceae bacterium | reverse complement strand
CGTGCCCGACCTGGCCGAGTTCAGCACCACGCTCACCGCCGCGGGCGCGTCGCTCGCCCGCCAACGGCAAGAGGAGGCCGTGGGCGCCAGCCACGACATCGCCATCACCGTGGGCGGAGCCGTCACTGAAGAGGAAGCCGTTGAAGTGGCTCGCGCCGTCTCGCGCAGCAACCTGTTCAAGGCCGCCATCTTTGGCAACGACCCCAACTGGGGTCGCGTGCTCGCGGCCGTGGGCACCACGAGTGCCCAGTTTGATCCCTACGACATCGACGTCGCATTCAACGGCGTGTGGCTGTGCCGCAACGGCCAGCCCGATGCCTCGCGCGATCTCGTTGACCTGTCTCCGCGCGCGGTTGACATTCGCATCGAACTCAAGTCGGGCTCGGCCGAGGCCACCATCCTCACCAACGACCTCACGCACGACTACGTGCACGAGAACAGCGCCTACGCGAGCTAGCTTGTTCGTTGGTTGAGTAGGCAACGTAGTTGCCGTATCGAAACCACCCGCCCGTCGCCGGTTGAGTAGCGCGTCCTTCTCGCTGGTTGAGTAGGCAACGCAGTTGCCGTATCGAAACCTCGCCCGTCCTTCGTCGGTTGAGTAGCGCGAAGCGCGTATCGAAACCACGCGTCCACAGTCCTCTGCTGACCAACGTCTCCACACCCGCAGCGCTCTGCTCGGCGACTCCGCGCGACTCAACTTAGGCTCGCGACATCAAATTTTCAGATGTCACATTCTGTCTAGCGACTCGACAGGACTGTGTCTAGCGATTAGACAAGCGGGCGGTTACGATTAAAAGAAGAGCTGTCATCAAGAGAGTCGAACGCGAGGCAAAGTTGCGAGGCAAGTACTTCGAAGTGACAGAGGGAACGAACCACACGTTTGTTCGCGTGGGATGGAAAAGATCAACAATCGGGCGTCACAACGAGATTCCCGATCATGTGGCCCGAAGGTTCTTTGATCAGTTCGAGGGAGTCCTCGGAAAGGGGTGGTGGCGATGACCGTCTACACCGTGCGCGCCGAGCGCGAGGGAAAGTGGTGGGGTCTTCAGTGTGTGGAGGTTCCGAGTGCGCTGAGCCAGTCGCGTGACTTGGCTGGGGCCCAGGTAATTCGCGAAGCCATTGCGTTTATCGAAGAAATCCCCGAGTACACGGTGGCCATCAACCTCGATGTGGTCCTACCGACCGACATGAAGTCCACGCTCGACGAATACCGAGCCTTGGTGGTGAAGGAAACCGAAATCAACGCGGCCCGCTACAAGCTTCAAAAGGAACTCATCACAGACCTCACCAAGAAAACCAAGTTGAGTTTTCGGGATGTCGCCGAGCTCCTCGGTATCTCCCATCAACGCGTGGGTCAGCTCGCTCCGCGCGACGACCAGTAGCGCTGCGCGGTTTCGATACGGCAACTGCGTTGCCTACTCAACCAGCGGAGGGTGCGGGCTCAACCGGCGAAGGGCACGCGCCCAATAGAGTGAAGACACTTGCCAATCCAACAAAAGGGAAAACTCATGGCTTCAAACAGCAACGTCAGCCCACAGAACTGGGTCGCCGCACTTCTGCTCTGCATCTTCCTCGGTGGTTTCGGTATTCACCGTTTCTACGTGGGCAAGATCGGCACGGGAATCCTGATGCTGCTGACCGCCGGTGTGTT
This sequence comes from uncultured Microbacteriaceae bacterium, assembly GCA_903915075.1. Taxonomy (GTDB): domain Bacteria; phylum Actinomycetota; class Actinomycetes; order Actinomycetales; family Microbacteriaceae; genus UBA963. Next base: position 2,757 of record CAIWRM010000147.1, on the reverse strand, counting down.
CGGCATCCTGTGGATCATCGACATCATCATGATTGCCGTCGGTTCGTTCACCGACAAGGGTGGCCGCTTCGTCAAGCCGTAAGGCCACACGCTCAACAGAATTTGCGCCAAGGGCGTCGACTCGAGAATCATCTCGGCACGGCGCCCTTGGCTGTGCCGGTGGGTAGGCTGGACGCACCATGACAGAAATTCGCAACAGCGACGAAGCGGCAGCCATCAAAGCCGCCACGCTCATCGAATCGTTGCCGTGGGTGCGCGCGTTCAGTGGCAAAATCATCGTCGTCAAGTTTGGCGGCAACGCCATGGTGAGCAGCGAACTCACCCGCGCTTTCGCCCAAGACATGGTCTACCTGTACTCCGTGGGCATCAAGCCGGTGGTCGTGCACGGCGGTGGCCCGCAGATCACCGCCGAGCTCGAACGCCAGGGCATCCCCAGCGAGTTCAAGGGCGGATATCGCGTCACCACCACCGCAGCCATGGATGTGGTCCGCACGGTGCTCACCGGTGAAATTTCCCGCGACCTCGTGGAACAGCTCAACGAGCACGGCCCCCTGGCCCACGCCGTCTCGGGCGAAGAGGCCAATCTGTTTCTGGCCGAACGCCGCGGAATCCAGATCGACGGCGAGGAGATTGACCTCGGTCACGTGGGTGAGGTCGTTGAGGTTAACCCCGCAGCCGTGCTCGCGCAGATCGACGCAGGCCGCATCCCGGTGGTGTCGTCGCTGGCCCCCGATCGCGACAACCCGAGCGAATCCCTCAACGTCAACGCGGATGAGGCCGCCGCCTCGCTGGCTGTCGCCCTGGGCGCAGCCAAGCTCGTGATCCTCACCGACGTCCCCGGCCTCTACGCCAACTGGCCCAACAAAGATTCGCTCGTGTCACACATCGATGCCGACGAGCTGCGCGAACTGCTGCCCACGCTCGAGACCGGCATGATCCCCAAGATGACCGCCTGCCTGCACGCGGTAGAAGGTGGCGTGCCCAAGGCCGCCATCATCGATGGCCGCGTGCCGCACTCGATTCTGCTCGAAATCTTCACGCAGACCGGCGCGGGCACCGAGGTCGCCCTCACCACTTAGGCGTCTGACGCCGCCAGCTTTTCTAACTTGTCGCGACGATCCAAGATCCACGCGCGTACGCTGAAAATGATCGACAACGCAATCACCACGCCCGCGATGACGTAGGCCACGGTTCTCACTTGGGGAATCGACGCGGCAAAGTATCCGGTCACCGTGAGGCCCACGCCCCACAAGACGGCCCCCACAAAGTTGCTCGACAAGAAGCTGTAATAGTTCATGCGCCCGATGCCGGCCACCCACGGGATAAAGACGCGCGCCCACGGAACAAACCGGGCCACCACAACCGACCACCAGCCGTAGTGTCGATAAAACGAATCGACGCGGTCGATGATGGCGCGCATGCGTCGGCCACTGCGTTTGTCGAGGTAGGGGCGGCCGAGGTTACGGCCCATGACGAATCCCACTTGATCGCCAATGAAGGCGGCGATTCCCGCACCAATGGCGAGAACCCAGATGTTGAGTTCGGGGGTGGCGCCCGTCACCAGGCCGGCCGCAAAAAGGAGGGTGTCGCCCGTGATGAAGGGGATGAACGCTCCCACAAAGAGGCCGGTTCCGGCAAAAACTAATCCCCACACCACCAGGTAAAAAAGGATCACGCCCGCGCTCGCAACGAACGAACTCAGGTCGTTCTGCAGGGCTGAGGCGACGACAGAACTGGACATGATTGTTAGGTAAGGCTACCCTTACCTTATGGGAAAAACAAATCTCCACGACGTGTCCGCATCAGCCCCGTTGTCTCGGCAGATGAGGGAGTCGTCACAGCAGCAACACGAGCAGGCTGAGAGCAGTCCGTTCGTTGCGCAACTCATGCGGGGCACCTTGTCGTTGGACGATTACACCACCTACCTCGTGCAATTGGCCTGGCTGTATGACGCCTTGGAGCGGCAGGTCGCACACGGCGACGCCCTTCCCGGAAGTGCGCCCCTCTGGGATTCGCGACTGAACCGCGTCGATGCCATCTCCGCAGATCTCGCCCACCTGGGCATCGCTGACTGGAAGCACACAACAGCGCCCTCCTCGTCCATGGCCGCATACATCGCGCATCTCGATGGCCTCGCCGGCAGGGCGGATGTTCGACTCGTCGCACATCACTACACCCGCTACCTCGGCGACCTGTCGGGCGGGCAAGCCATTGCCGCGCTCGTGGCGCGCCACTACGGTGCCACGCCCGATCAGCTCTCCTTCTACCGCTTCGACAACATCGACGACATCGTGCGTTACAAGGAGGCCTATCGCGGTCACCTCGATGGCCTGGATCTCACGCCGGGGGAGCGCGAAACGCTGATCACCGAGGTGCAGCTGGCGTTCACCATGAACCAACGAGTATTCGACGAACTCGCCGTTGTGCAATCCGCCCGCTGACACAAGCGCCGCTGGTTGAGTAGCGCGCAGCGCGTATCGAAACCACTCGCCGAAGCCACGCTCGCTGGTTGAGTAGCGCGCAGCGCGTATCGAAACCACACCCACTGTCAGTGGTCGCTGATAGAATTACGTCACGTTCCCGAGTGATAGCGCCAAGTACCTAGCTAGCTATCCGGCAACCGTCTCCCGTTGAGTGCGGTGCCCTAGGGCAAGAACGGGCTCGCGCCATCCGGCGCTGGCAAGTCACGGGGTCTGTTGCCCCGGCTGGTCGATCGATCCGAAGGGTCGACCCCTGGCCGGGTCGCCAGTGCCCCTT
>CAIWRM010000146.1 GCA_903915075.1 uncultured Microbacteriaceae bacterium | reverse complement strand
TGCCACCGCCGAAGCGAGAAGGTCTGAAGTCTTCATGAGTTATGCCTTTACCTTTTTGTTCGAGAGCGAGGGAACGATTTCACCGTCTTTGAGGTAGACGCGACGATCACACCGTGCGGCCAGCTCTTCGTCGTGAGTGACGATCACGAGAGTGATTCCGTTCTTCTTGTTGAGCGCAAAGAGGGTGTCTTCAACAACCCCACCGGTTGCGGAGTCGAGGTTTCCCGTGGGCTCATCCGCGAAAATCACCGCGGGCTCGTTGATCAGCGCTCGGGCGATCACGACGCGTTGCTTCTGACCACCGGAGAGAGTGGTGGCCTTCTTGGCGGACTTTGACTCGAGTTCAAAGTTGGTCAGGATCTGGAGCCCTCGTCGCTTGCGCTCGGAACGCTTGATGCCCGAAATCTTGAGTGGCAAAACCACGTTGTCAAGAACGGAAGTGTTGGGGGTGAGAAAGAACTGCTGAAAGACAAAGCCGAATTTCTTGTTCCGGAAGTTGCTGAGCTCACGCTGCTTCATGCGAAGAGCATCTTGGCCTTCGACCTCGAGGGTTCCTGAGTCCGGCTTGTCGAGGAGTGCGATGAGGTGCATCAGTGTTGATTTGCCTGATCCGCTCTTTCCCACAATGGCGACCGATTCGCCCTGCGTCACCTGGAAGGAGACGATAGTGAGTGCGTCGAAGCGATTGGCTCCTGAGCCATACGACTTTGAGATGTTTTTCGCATCAATGATGAGATTGCTGCCCATGTTTTCTTTCCTTTTCGTCGGGGTGACCCCACGATATGTTTAACTTGCAGAGACTGCAACTTAAACATGCATAACCTGCAAATTTGCTGTGGGGCGCGAAAACTGCTCGTCATCGTGACCCCGCCGCGCGCTGCCTGAGCCCGCCGTGAGCGGATTGGCAATCTGGCCTTTCGCCGCAGCTGTGCTAACGAGCGCAGGCGACAGACAAGCCCCTGCGAGGAAGCGATCTCGGCGTCGTTATCGAGCTAGCGGCCCTCGGGATTACCCATCGCCGCCATAGCTTCTTGGCTCGTCGCGGGACCCCGCAAGAGCTTTGCAGCTCCCACGGCAACAATGGCGCCAACACAGGGCCCGAGCAGGTACACCCACCAGGTCGAGAGATCGCCGAGGGCAACGTCCGGACCGAAGGCGCGGGCTGGATTCATGGCGGCACCCTCGAAAAGGCCACCCATCGTTCCCCACGCAAGGATGTAGGCGCCCACAGCTAGCGGAACAAACTGTCCGTTGAGCTTTGGCCCATTGGCAATGCCCAAAACCATGAGAACAAGACCGAAGGTAATAATGGCCTCAAAGCCGGCGGCAGCCCAGAGGGCATCGGGTTGCGGGCGTGTCGCGGCCAGGTTGCCGGCCGTGCCAAAAAACGCCAGCGCGGTGAGAGAACCGGCCGCCGCCGCCGCAAACTGAACGATCCAGTAGGCGCCTGCCATCAGCCACCCCATGTCCCCTCGGAGCGCGAACGCGAGGGTCATTGCGGGGTTGAAGTGGGCAGAAATGTCACCCAAGAAATAAATGGCTGCCGTGAGCCACAGTGCCGAGATCAGCGACAGGATGACAACGTTGGCAAAGGGAGGGATTCCGCCGCCCCAGGTGTCCAACGTTGCAGCGCCACCCGAGAGCACAAACGTGAGGCCGTACATGCCGATGAACTCGGCAAACAGCCGGCGGAACCGAGTGGTCTTGTTCCCCCAGTCCGCGCTGAATTTTGATCGACCGCCGATTTCATCAATCAGCTGGTCTTTAGCCTTTCTCGTGTCCGCCATCTATTTGGTTCCCGCTGACTTTTTTGCAGCCACCTTTGCCCCCGCCTTGGCGGGAGATTTTGCGGCTGTGCTCGGCCTGTCCGGGTGTGTCATGTTCAGGGGGACGACCACTCGGTCGTAGAGCTCTTCGGTTACGCCGTTGGCAAGCGCTGCCTGCTTCAGCGTCAACCCATGATCGATGGCGTAGTGCGAGATCACGGATGCTTGGTCGTATCCGATGATGGGCGAGAGTGCGGTGACCATCATCACCGAGTTCTCAATGTTCTCCTGAATCTTTTTGCGATTCAGTTGCGCCCCTTCAATCATGAACTCCCGGAAGTGATCCGCCATGTCGCCCAAAATCAGCGCGGAGTGCAAGTAGTTGTTGATGAGGATGGGCCGGAAGGCGTTGAGTTCAAAGTTGCCCTCGGATCCGCCCCACTGCACGGCAACATCCGAGCTCATGATCTGAATGCACACCATGAGCATGGCTTCGGCCTGAGTGGGGTTTACCTTGCCGGGCATGATTGACGAGCCCGGCTCGTTCGACGGCAAGATGAGCTCTTGCAGTCCGGTCCGCGGACCCGATCCCAGCCAGCGCATGTCGTTGGCAATCTTGAAGAGGGTCACAGCGGCAAGCTTGAGGCCGGCGTGCGCGGCCACCAGTTTGTCTAGCGTTCCCTGCGCGGCAAACTTGTTGCTTGCCGTGCGGAAAGGGTAGCCCGTCAGCTTGGCAATGACCTTGGCAACATCGTCGCCGAAACCTTCGGGGGAGTTCAGGCCCGTGCCAACCGCGGTGCCGCCCATAGCCAGTTGCAAGAGGCCTCCGCTGAGGTGCTCCAGCTGTTCAATGACTTCGGCGAGCGCCGATGCGTAGCCCGACCACTCCTGACCCACAGTCAGCGGAGTGGCATCTTCGAGGTGCGTGCGACCAATCTTTACTACCGTGTCCCACTTGCGCGAGTTTTTCTCGAGAGCTTTCTGCAGCTTGCGCAGTGCGGGCAAGGTCTTGGACATCACCATCGTGTACGCCGCAATGTGCATTGCCGTGGGGAACGTGTCGTTGGACGATTGACCCATGTTGACGTGATCGTTGGGGTGGATGGGCTCCTGAGCTCCGAGCTTTCCGCCAACCAGCTGGATGCAGCGGTTAGAGATGACTTCGTTGACGTTCATGTTTGACTGCGTTCCCGAACCCGTTTGCCACACATAAAGAGGAAACTCCGTGTCCAGCTGAGCCGACGTTATTTCGTCGCACACGCGCTGAATGAGCTCGCCCTTCCACGCGGGGAGGCGTCCAGCACGCGTGTTCACAATTGCGGCTGCCTTTTTGACGAAACCGTAGGCGTGATAAACCTCATGCGGCATCTTGTCGTGACCGATATTGAAGTGCTGAAGCGACCGTTGCGTCTGAGCACCCCAGTAGCGATCGGCGGGGACCATGACGTTTCCTAGGCTGTCAAACTCTTTGCGCTCGCCCGTGGCGCTAATGCCGATGGGCAGGTTCAGAATCTTCGGAGCGGGCGTGGAATCCGAGTTTTTCGGCATGGGTTTTTCTCCCTAGTTATTTGAATATTTGTGCAAACGCAGTCTAGGAGAATCTGTAAAAAGTTTTCAAGCCCTGCTTGTGTCTGTCGAGATCAGATTCATTGAATTGGTCCGCGGATTCTGCTCTACTGGACTCCAGAGCAAAGGAGCTCCTTTATGGCCGAACAGCCCCCCACTCCCGGTTTGCGCTACTGCTTCACCATTCGCGCCGAAGTCGACGACTGGATGGAGGTCGGAAAGAGCGGCAGCGGAACGCTGTACTTCATCCCAATAACCGGTGGCCAGGTGCGCGGCGAAGGATTCGACGGCAAGGTTCTGCGCGGCGGTGGCGACTGGGCCACCATGCGCAGTGACAAGGACGTTCTCGAGGTTGAGGCCCGCTATCAGATCCAGCTCAACAACGGTGTCGTCATCGACATCGTCAACACCGGACTCACCCGCTACGCGAAGCCGGGAACCC
>CAIWRM010000145.1 GCA_903915075.1 uncultured Microbacteriaceae bacterium | reverse complement strand
CCTTGACGTTGGCAACGCCGAGGTCTCCAGCCTTCGAGAGGTCGAGGTAGCCGATGCTGCCCATGCGAGCCGTGACAGCCTCAGCCACACCCGAGGTCTGCTCGGCGGCCTCTCCCGCGGTGATCTCCGCAGGCCAGACCTTGTCAGCTATGAATGTCCACGCGTCGGGAGCAGCCTTGGCGAGGTACTCGGTGAAGTTCTTTGTGGTACCCGACTCATCTGCCCGGTGAACTGCGGTGATGGCCGTCCCGGGGAGCACAGCGCCCACATTGAGCGCAGCAATGGCCGGATCGTTCCAGGCGGTGATGGTGCCGGTGAAGATTTTGGCGATCGTGGCGGCGTCGAGATTCAGATTGTCCACGCCCTCGACGTTGTAGACAACGGCGATCGCGGAGATGTAGTTGGCGATCTCGAAGGGAGCGGTGTCGGGGGCGCAGGCAGCAAAAGTGCCTGCGAGCTCGTCATCCTTGAGGGGCGAGTCGCTACCAGCGAAGAGTGCTTCGCCCTCCATGAATGCGGTGACGCCAGCGCCCGAACCCCGAGGGTCGTAGGTGATTGTGGCATTGGGGCTGTTGGTTCGGAACGCGGCAATCCACGCTTCTTGGGCGGCGCCCTGTGCGCTCGAGCCCACACCGGCGATTGAGCCGGAGAGGTTTGAGGGGCTGTCTCCGCCATTTTCGTTGGCAGCGCAGCCCGAAAGAACCAGTGCTGATGCCGCGGCCACGGCAGCGATTGCGAGGCCTGTGCGAGTGATATTCACTAAGTATCCCTTTCAGAGATGGCTTGTTGTTTTCTCAGACTAAGAGAGCGACTAAACCGAGCTATCGTGCGACTCCACCGCGACAATCCCGGTATCGGGGTGTTTCTTGTCAACGTGGAAAACCGAGAACGACCCTGTATCGAGCGCCCCCGCGGTTGTCATCACCGAGTTGTAGGGCGAACCTGTGGCATGCGCAATCTCGCGGATGATCTCGGGGATCACCGGTCCGTGGCTGCAAATCACCGTGGTGCGCTTCTTCGCCATTCGTCTGGCCACAATCTCGGCGACATCCTCGCCGTCATCAACAAACGCGTGCTGAGAAATGTCGTCGCGGAAATCAACCTTCTTGCTCATGGTGTGAGCCAAGGGTTCAATGGTTTGGCGGCAGCGCAAGCTCGAACTCGAAATGAGTTTCTTGGGTTCCCAGGCGGTGATGGCCGGCACAATGTTTTGTGCTTGGCGCCGACCGCGATCGGCCAAGGGACGACTCTGATCCTTGCCAATGAACGTCGCGGGATCCAGCGCCTTAGCGTGGCGGAGCACAATGATGGCAAACGTCGAGAGCCCACCCTGCCGGGCTAGGGTGTCGAAGTTGTCGAGAATCACCCGATCGGGATCGTAGGAAAGGCGCTTGCGGGCCTTCTCAATCGTGAGCCACTCCATGGCGTCAACCTCGTCGTTGGGCACGAACGTAGAACGCTTGGCCGTTTTGTTGGAGACTTTGGCGGTCCAGTAGTGCACGACCTTGTGTTTACCGTGGGACAACGGGTATTCGGTCACACCCACGGGAACGCCCAGAGAAATGGAGAGCCCGGTTTCTTCGGCAATCTCTCGAACGCAGGTTTCGGGCAGCAACTCTCCCGGATCAACCTTTCCCTTAGGAAAGGAGTAGTCCTTTCGCTGCGTGCGGTGGATCACCAGTACGAGAATCTCGTCGCCCTTTCGCCGCCAGCAGATGGCTCCGGCCGCGTAAATGATGTTCGGATCAAAGGTGGTCATGAGGCACTGCCCTTGCGGCGAAGTGGGATTCCGTCCATCACAGCATCGTGCACGTTGATGAGTTCATTGCCCGCATCATCGAGGTGGTGACGATGCCAGGCGCCATCCGAGTCGAGGTGCCACGTGCTGGCCTGGTCTGACATGCCGAGCGCAAACAGCCCATTGAGGTAGTCGATGTGCTCGGGACGCGAAAGTTGAACGAGCGCCTCAACGCGACGGTCGAGGTTTCGGTGCATCATGTCGGCGCTGCCAATGTAGGCAATCGGCTCATCGTTGTTGGCAAACATGAACACGCGCGAGTGCTCGAGGTAGCGGCCCAAGACAGAGCGCACACGAATGTTTTCGCTGAAGCCCGGCACCCCGGGGCGGAGGGCGCAGATGCCGCGAACCCAGACATCCACCGGTACACCCGCGTTGCTCGCTCGATAGAGGGCATCGATAACTTCCTCATCGACCATCGAGTTGATCTTGATGCGGATGGCGGCCGGCCGGCCCTGTTGAGCATTGATCGACTCGTTCTCAATCGCATCGATCAGGCCTTTGCGCAGGTAGCGTGGCGCAACAAGCAGGCGCTTGAACTTCTTCTCAATGGCGTAACCGCTGAGCTCGTTGAACAGTCGGGTGAGGTCGCGCCCCACTGCACGATCTGCGGTCAAAAGGCCGAGGTCTTCATACATGCGACTCGTCTTGGGGTTGTAGTTTCCCGTGCCCACGTGGGAATAGTGGCGCAGTTCGCCGTCTTCTCGGCGAATCACGAGCGCCAGCTTGCAGTGGGTTTTGAGCCCCACGAGTCCGTAGACAACGTGCACTCCAGCCTTCTCCAGTTTGCGGGCCCAGGAGATGTTGGCTTCTTCGTCAAAGCGCGCCTT
>CAIWRM010000144.1 GCA_903915075.1 uncultured Microbacteriaceae bacterium | reverse complement strand
GGCAGCATTTCGTCGAGGGTGACGCCCTGCTGTTCGCGCTGGGATGCGGACAATAAATGTGCTTCCGACATGTCACCAGCCTAGAAGTTGGCGCGCAAGATAAGAACACAAATCTCAGGAGGGCCTGAGGGCACGCGATTGTCTCTTGTTTCACCCTCAAGGTGAGGTTGATACGAATCTCAAATCGAGTCGGTTTCTCGGCGATTCGGGTGCAGGATTCTCGGCGAATTCTCAGTATTCTGGCGAAACCTAATCCCCCCAACAAAGGAGTTGCTCAGTGGCTACTGCTACGAAGACAACCTCGAAGAAAAAGAACGAGTCGGTCAACGGCTTCGACCGGTTCTTCGAAATCACCAAGCGCGGTTCAACCTGGCTCACCGAGGTTCGCGGCGGTGTCGTGATCTTTATGACGATGGTCTACATCATCATCCTGAACCCGATCATCCTCGCTGGCGGCGCCACAGACGTTGACGGCAACACGCTGAGCTTCCTCGCCGTGGGCAGTGCCACCGCGTTGACCGCGGGCATCATGTCGCTGCTGTTTGGCCTCATCGCGCGCCTGCCGTTCGCGTTGGCTGCCGGACTGGGCATCAACAACTTCCTTGCCGTCACGGTTGTGGGGCAGGTTTCGTGGCCAGAAGCCATGGGCCTTATCGTCATCGATGGTGTGATCATCGTGATTCTGGCGGTCACCGGCCTGCGCACGATGATCTTCAATGCCGTACCCGCGGCCCTGAAGACGGCCATCACCGTGGGAATCGGTCTCTTTATCGCGTTCATCGGTCTCGTCGACGGCGGACTCATTCGTCGCAACCCCGATGATGCCAACACTCCTGTTCCCGTCAACTGGGGATTCGGATCCGATCACATCATCAGCATTCCGACCCTGACCTTCATCATCGGCATCGTGCTGATTGCCATCCTCATGGCTTTGCGCGTGCGCGCGGCCATCCTGATTGGTCTCGTGGTGACCACCATCATCGCCATCATCCTCGAGCTCACCATGAAGATCGGCCCCAAGTTCTCTGACGCCGGATTCAACCCTCTTGGTTGGGACACCACGGTGCCCGGACTGCCGAGTGCCATTGTCGCCACCCCGGACTTCTCGTCCATCGGACAGGTTGACTTCGTGGGTGCGTTTGAGCGCATCGGCGCCCTCGCGGGAATCATGCTCGTCTTTACGCTGGTATTTGCCAACTTCTTCGACGCCATGGGCACTATGACGGGTCTGTCAAAGCAGGCCGGCCTCGCCGACAAAAAGGGCACGTTCCCTCGTCTGCGCAGCGCCCTGATTGTGGAGGGTGCCGGTGCGGTTGCCGGTGGTCTCACCTCGACATCGTCCAACACGGTTTACATCGAGAGCGCGTCGGGCATTGCCGGTGGAGCCAAGACGGGTCTCGCCTCGGCAGTCACCGGTGTGCTCTTCCTTATCGCGATGTTCTTTACGCCGCTCACATCAATCGTTCCAATCGAGGTGGGTGCCTCGGCACTCGTTATCGTGGGTGCCCTCATGATGGCTCAGGTCATGGACATCGACTGGAAGGACTGGACCATTGCCTTCCCGGCCTTCGCCGCCATCATCGTGATGCCGTTTAGCTACTCGATCGCCAACGGTATCGGCGTGGGCTTCATCCTCTGGGTGATTCTGCGCTCCGTGGGCGGCAAGGCCAAGGAAATCAGCTGGTTGCTGTGGGTCGTGGCAGCAGGCTTCCTGCTGTACTTCATCGTGCCCTTCATCCTGCAGACCATCTCTGGCTAGCTAACGCCAGCAAACAACAGCGGCGGGTTCCCCTCGGGGCCCGCCGCTGTATTGCGTTTCAGAGTGGCGATTTAGAGCGGAGTTACATACGCCGCTGAAATGCCGCCATCAACGAGGAACGTTGAGCCGGTGATGAATGACGCGTCATCGCTTGCGAGGAATGCCACGGCGGCCGCTAGCTCTTCGGCGTGAGCAAAACGCCCGACGGGAATGTGCACGAGGCGGCGCTGGGCGCGCTCCTGGTCTTTGGCAAAAAGCTCTTGCAGCAGGGGAGTGTTGACCGGGCCCGGGCACAGGGCGTTGACCCGGATGCCCTGGCGGGCGAACTGAACGCCCAGCTCGCGACTCATGGCCAGAACGCCACCCTTTGAGGCGGTGTACGAGATCTGCGACGTGGCGGATCCCAGCACGGCCACGAACGAGGCCGTGTTGATGATCGATCCGCTGCCCTGCTTGGTCATGTGGCGCAGGGCGGCCCGCGAGCACAGGTAGACCGACTTCAGGTTGACGTCCTGCACCTTCTGCCACGCGGGCAGCTCGGTGGTCTCAATGGAGTCGTCGTCGGGCGGCGAGATTCCTGCGTTATTGAAGGCAATATCGACCGAGCCGTACGTTTTTGCCGTGAGGTCAAAGAGGTTGTCCACTTCGGCCTCGTCGGTCACGTTGACCTTGATGAAGAGACCCTCCACCTCGGCGGCCGCCTTTTGGCCGGCAGCTTCGTCCATGTCGCCAATCACGACAGTGGCACCCTCGGCGCGCAGGCGCTGCGCGGTGGCGAAGCCAATTCCCGAAGCGCCGCCGGTAATCACGGCGACCTTGCCCGCAAGGCGCTGGGTGAGGTCAATCTTTGCAATGGCCATGCTCTAGTCCTGTTCTGTCGTGGGGATGAAGACGTTCTTGGTTTCGGTAAAGGCAAGGTGAGCATCCGGGCCCAACTCACGACCCAGACCCGACTGCTTGAATCCGCCGAACGGTGTGTTGTACCGAACCGACGAGTGCGAGTTCACGCTGAGGTTGCCCGATTCCACGCCGCGGGCAACGCGGATAGCGCGAGCCACATCGCGGGTCCAGATGGAGCCCGAGAGCCCAAACTCGGTGGCGTTGGCGAGTGCGATGCCGTCAGCTTCGTCATCGAAAGGAACTACGGCAACCACGGGACCGAAGATTTCCTCGGTCATGCAGCGGTCGGTGCGCGAGTCCGGGGTGACCACCGTGGGCGCAAACCAGAAGCCGGGCCCGTCGGGCGCCGTGCCTCGGAAGGCGACGGGAGTATCGGAGTCCAGGTAGGCCGAGACGGCGTCGTGGTGCGCGCGAGAGACGAGCGGTCCCATGTCGGTGGTGGTCTGGGTGGGGTCTCCCACGGTGAGCCCGGTGACGGCCTTCTCAAAGTGCTGCATGAACTCGTCGAACACCGAGCGCTGAACCAGGATGCGGCTGCGGGCGCAGCAGTCTTGTCCTGAGTTGTCGAACACGGCCGAGGGAGCGGTGGCGGCGGCCTTGGCCACGTCGGCGTCGGCGAAGACGATGTTGGCGCTCTTGCCGCCGAGTTCGAGGGTCACGCGCTTCACCTGATCGGCACAGCCGGCCATGATCTGCTTGCCCACTTCAGTGGAGCCGGTGAAGACGACCTTGCGCACCGTGGGGTGGGTGACGAAGCGGTTGCCCACCACGGATCCCTTGCCCGTGAGCACCTGGAACAAACCCTCGGGCAAACCCGCCTCGACACCAAGCTCGGCCAGTCGGAGGCTCGTCAGTGGCGTCCACTCGGCCGGCTTGAGCACGACCGCGTTGCCGGCAGCGAGAGCTGGCGCGAAGCCCCACGACGCGATTGTCATGGGGAAGTTCCACGGCGTGATGACGCCGACGACACCCAGCGGTTCCTGAAAGGTCACGTCGAGTCCGCCGGCCACGGGAATCTGCTTGCCAAACATGCGCTCGGGCGTTGCCGAGTAGTACTCCAACACGTTGCGCACGTGTTCGGCCTCCCATCGGGCATTGCCGATGGGGTGACCCGAGTTGCGCACCTCGAGCTGGGCAAGGTGCTCGCGGTCGCCGTCGACGGCGTCGGCAAAACGCCGAAGCAGCATTGCCCGGTCGGCCGGATTGAGCCCGGCCCACGCGACCTGAGCAACCCGCGCCTTCTCGACCGCTGCGTCGACAGCTTCCACGTCGAGTGCCTCAATGGTCTCCATGGCCTCTTCGGTGGCGGGGTTGATCAGCGTGTAGCTCACGAGCGGCTCCTGAAGGTGTGGGCGGCTTCGATGAGGGCATCGAAGAGGCGAGGGTCGGTTTCAGACGTTTCTTCCGGGTGCCACTGCACGGCCACGCAGAAGTCGACGGTGGTGAGTTCGATGGCCTGGATGATTCCCTCGGTGGTGCGTGCCGAGACGCGCAGATCGTTACCGAGCGTATCGATGGCTTGGTGGTGGTACATCTGAGCGCCGGAGAGAGTGCCGGCGCTCACAATCTGAGCGAGGTGCGTGCCGGTCTCCACGTTCACGTCCATGGTCGTGAAGGTTCCTCCGCCGAGTTGGTAGTTCGTGTGCCCCACCACATCGGGGAGGTGCTGGATCAGCGTTCCGCCCTGATGCACGTTGAGAATCTGAGCTCCGCGACAAATGCCGAGGAGGGGCAGGTTTGCTTCGATGGCGGCGGTGAGCAGGTAGTCCTCAAGGCTGTCACGGTCGCGACGAGGTTCGTCGGTGGTCTCGTGCGGCGCTTGACCATAGCGCGCCGGGTCGACGTCTTTACCTCCCGGCAAGAGCAGCCCATCGAGTCGCGACACGAGGTCGCGTGCCGCTTCGAGGTCGGCCGGCTGAGGTGGCATGAGCACTGCGGTACCGCCCGCGCGGTTCACCGCAGTGAGATAGACCTCGGGCAAAAACGACGCGCGCACATCCCAGACACCGCACTGAGATTGCTCGAGATAGGTGGTGAGCCCAATAACGGGCCTAGAGCCGTTCGAAGCCACGAACCCGTTCCCAGTCGGTTACAGCCGCGTCATAAGCGGCAATCTCAATGCGCGCGTTGTTGGTGTAGTGCTCGACAACTTCGGCACCAAACGCATCGCGGGCAATCGTGGAGGTGGC
>CAIWRM010000143.1 GCA_903915075.1 uncultured Microbacteriaceae bacterium | reverse complement strand
CCATGCCCTTACACTGTAAGAGTGAGTTCAGCAGCCGAAGCGCGTCAAGCGCGCACCATTGCGCGTTTTGTTGACGCGGCAATTGAGGCGATTCACGAAACCGGAATTGATCGGCTGTCAGTGAGCCGAATAGCGACACTCGCGGGAGCTTCGCGACCCACCTTCTACGCCTATTTCGGCGAGGTCGGTGGTTTGCTCGCCGAGGTCTGGCTGGCCAAGGGCCCCGCCTTCCTTGAGTGGCTAGTGAACCCACAAGAGCGCTATACCGCCCAGCCGCCGGCGCAGAAGATTGAACTTTCGGTGTTGGCTCAGGTTTTTGCCGTGGCACATCGGATTGCGGAGCTCTCCGAAGTGGTCAATCCCTCGGCTGCCACCTGGTGGCAGGCACGAACGCACGGCTCCCCCTACGTGGCCCAAAAGGTGGCGTGGGTGGCAGCGTCTCGACTGGGCGAAATTCTCACCGACCCGGTCGACCCGCACGTCTCTAGCGCGGTGATTGGCGAAGCGGTTATTTGGACGTTGGGCCACGAATGCCAAAACCCGCCGCCACCGCTCACCTCAGCGAATCTCCCACCCATCAGTGATCCGCTCACGACATCCCACAACATGGAGCGACTCCTCATCGATGCGGCGGTGAAGGTGATCTCAACTTCAGGCGTTGCGGCCGCGTCGATGACGCGCGTCTCGCGCACGGCACACGTGACCACCGGGGCCGCCTATCCGAGATTCTCCGGCACAGAGAGTCTGGTGTTGTCTGCCTTTGAAAGTTGGATTACCGAGGTAACTGAGGAGAACCTTGCGCAGATCGGTCCCGAGGGATTCGGCCCCGACGACTTCGGGCTCTTCGTGATTGCGGGACTACAGGACAGCCGAAAGATTTGGCGAAACTTTCGAGTCGAGATTCACCTCGAGAGCGTGGTTAACGAGCTTCTGGCAGCATCCATGCGCGAGACCCTTCGTGCGACAAACGAACGCGTGGTGAGAGGACTGGGACAGTTGCAGGCGACTCTCGAACAGAAGAAAGCCATCGCCTACTGGGTTCACACCATGGGAATCGGAATGGCCATCCTCTTCAACGCGGGGCTGCCCGTAAATCAACTCGACCATCGAATGGTCACCCGAGACATGGTTGCCGCGATCGCTGCGATATCACTCACTTCCCGGAACGAGAAACCAGCCCGGTAATCCTGTGGCGAAGCGGGGGTAACATATATTCCATGGCCGACATATTCGACGTAATCTCTGACGCCACTCGGCGCGACATCCTTGCTCTGCTGCTGAAGCGCACCGCAACGGCCACGCCCGAGTTGAGTGTGAGTGATCTGGTGGCGCACACCAAGCTCTCGCAGCCTACGGTCTCGAAGCAGCTGAAGGTCTTGCGTGACGCCGGGCTCGTCGCGGTCCGCGAAGACGGACAGCACCGCTACTACCGCCTCGACACGGCGCCGCTCGCCAGCCTGGGCGCCTGGCTTCAGGGATTCGCTCCCCAGGCCACCGATTCCCGCTCTGCCGGGCCACGTTCTGCAGCCCCCAGCTCTGCGGCGTCACGTTCGTCGGGCACAGCATCGTCAGCTGCCCCACCCGTCGAAGGGCCGAGCGTTTTGCCCGAAGACCTTCGCGCTGTGGCGGCTGAGGCGGGAGCGGCTGCCGCTTCGGTTCTCTTTCGCATCCAGGAAGCGTGGACTGACCTCTCGGGACAGGCAAAACAGGCTGCCGCGCGGGCTGCCGAAGAGCTGCGCAAGCGCTCGTAGCCGACGCGGTCAGCGTGCCGGGCTCATCTCGGCTAGACTTTCGCGAGGCAAAGAGTTGCCTGTATTCCCTGCTCATCGCGACTCCGCGGTGAGCAATCAACTGTAAGAGGTACCTTCGTGGGTTCAGTTATCAAGAAGCGTCGCAAGCGTATGGCGAAGAAGAAGCACCGTAAGTTGCTTCGTAAGACTCGCCACCAGCGTCGCAACAAGAAGTAGCAACTTCTCATGTCCGTCTCAGTGACTCTCATCGGTCGCGACGGATGTCACCTGTGT
>CAIWRM010000142.1 GCA_903915075.1 uncultured Microbacteriaceae bacterium | reverse complement strand
GCCATCCACATCCATGCGCAGCAGGCCGTCGGAGGCTCGCGGTGCACCACGACGCGGAGCGGGTGCCTGATCGATGTCGGGAAAGTGGCCCGTCGACATCATGAGAAATAGTTCGTCGGCACACTCGTTAAACGTCTTCTCCTGCCGCGACGGTTGCCGCATCTGCGAGAGGTTGGTGTGCAGGGAGACGACGGCGATGGGGCCCTGTTGAATCTCGTCGGAACCCTCGCCCACCGGGCGAACCACCGGAACCGTGCGCACCCGCGTCGGCACCTCTTCGAACCACGCGGGCGCGGTGGAATCCACAATCACACCGGCTTCGTAGGCCTCAGTCACCTGCGAACGCCACTCGGCCTTGATGTTCTGTCCCACGAAGTCACGATAGAAAAGGGTGGCGACGCCGGCCGGTCGTGCGTGAGATGCGGCGACGAAACTGCCGTCTGTTGCGGGCACCCAGATTATGGCGTCGGCGAACGAGAGGTCGGCCAGCAGCTGCAGATCGGCCAGCAAGAGGTGCAGCCAGTCGACGTCGCGCTCGGTGCCCACACCCCGCGACGACATAATCTCTGTGAAAGTCGACATGCCTCTAGCCTAGGCTTAGCCATCATGGAGAAAGTTGCTCACAGCCCCCACGCCCACCGTCGCCACCGCGCCCTGTGGTGGGTGCTCGGCGCTATCGGGGCCCTACTGATCGGAACCATTGTGGCCTTCCAGGTTTCGCCGTGGCCCGGTGCGATGATCGTGCGTGCGGTGTTTACGAACGGCGCCGCCAAGGTGTCGAAAATCATGGCTCCGTTTGCCCCCGACAACGTTCAGTCCACCTTCAACGTCGACTACAGCCCCGGCTCCCCCAATGCGCAGCTCGACGTGTACTGGCCGGATGCCACCAACTCGCCGCTTCCCACAATTGTCTGGACGCACGGCGGTGCCTGGATCTCGGGTTCGAAAGACAACAACGTCGCCTATTATCAACTGCTCGCCTCGAAGGGCTACACCGTGGTGGGACTCAACTACGGTTACGGTCCGGAGACCCAGTATCCCGAGGCCGTGTTCGAGATTAACGATGCCCTCGCGTTCCTGGTTGCGAACGCCGCCGAGTACAACATCGATCCGAACAACATTTTTTTGGCGGGTGACTCGGCCGGTGCGCAACTCACCAGCCAAATAGCCGCGCTCACCACCAACCCGGCTTATGCCGCAGAGATGAATTTCGAGCCAGCTCTCGGCCCCACCCAGATTCGCGGACTCATTCTCAACTGTGGCGTTTATGACCTCGGCACCTTCGAAGGAGGCAAGGGTCTGCTCGGTTGGGGCGACAACATCACCATCTGGGCCTACACGGGCGAGCAAATCAGCCCCACAAACGTTGACATGGCGCAGATGTCCACCATCAACTTCGCCACCAAGGACTTTCCCCCGGCCTATATCACCGGCGGTAATGCCGACCCGCTGACGAAGGGCAACTCGAAGCCGTTTGCCGCCAAACTTCAGTCGCTGGGCGTTGATGTGACGACGCTTTTCTGGCCGGAAGACTACACGCCGGCACTGCCTCACGAGTATCAGTTCCGCTTGAATCTGGATGCCGCGCAGACGTCGCTCACCGAATCGCTCGCCTTCGTGGCGGCGCACACGGACAGCCCTTAGGCGCTCACCTGGCTGGGCACAGCCCAACTCCCTGACACACGCTCGAAAACCGCACGCACGGCCGACACGTATCGCCCCCGATGTGTGACCCAGGTGGCGGGCAGGCCGGATACGAGTGCCCGGTCGAGAAGATCGGCATCATCGGGCACACATAAGGCATCACCGATTCCGGCGAAGCGCTGCAGGGTCTCCCGCACCGATGCCTCGGGGGCCAGTCCCGCGGCGCTGGGCCGAAGGCGGTTCACCACCGTGACCACGGGAGTGTTGCCAATAATCTCGCGCAGGCGTGGCATTGCCAGAATGTAGCGCGAGAGAGACAGCGAATCGCAACCAGCTACACCCACCACCACATCCGCCTCGGCCAAGCACGCGAGTGTCGCCCCGTTCCGACGCGGAGCAAAAAGGTCGCTCGAAATCTCTTCGTCTTCCTCCAAACAAAAGGCAACGTCAACGACCGAAACGTCCCACGAAGCCCGGGCCGTCGACAGCACGGTGCGCACGCTATCCGGACTGAGCTCGGTCCAGCGCTGAGCCTCGGGAATTCCGGTGAGCACTGCGAGGCTGTCTCGCCCGTGAGTCACCGTGGCAGCCACGCGTCGCAGTTCGTCAGAAGACAGCGTGTCTCGCGCGGCCAGCCGGCACGCGGCAGCAATGCCCGGTGCTTCGTCGAAAAGATTCAGCAGACCCGACTGTGCGCCGCCGTAAACGTGCGCGTCCACGACCAGTGTTGACAGGCCCGCGTCAGTTGCGCACCCGGCCAGCGCCAGGGCCATACTCGAGACACCCGATGATCCCACCGGCCCCCAGACCACGACGTTGCGGCCGGTCGAAGCGGGGGTTGATGTTGGGACCGATACTGGGGCCGATGCCGCTCTCAGCGATGTGACCGCTGGCACTTCGTCCGCAAACGGTTCGGACGCCGCGCCGACGACCGCCGGGCCGCCAAGACCCAGTGCCCGCCTCACGCTCTCCCGTTCGAGCGGTGTCGTCACGCGTTCCCTGAGCCGGAGCCGCTCGAGATTGCTGTCATCGTCAGGGGTATGAGCCACACCCACAATTCGGATACCCGCGAGGTCACAAGCGGAGAGGAGGTGCGGGGTAATCAGCGCGCCTCGGAGCATGACAGCGTCTGCCCGGGGTTGCCCGTCGTCATCGAGTAGCGCTTCTGGTGTTACGTCATCCCACACCTTGAGTTCCGCGCTGGGCACCGCATCAACGGCCGCAACCAGGAAGGCTAGGTGTGGTTCGGCGGCTTCGGTCGCCGCGTTTGTGACAACCCTCACGAGCCGCTGCTGCGCTCTGGCAAGACCACGAGGGCCTCGCCCCGTGTCTGTGCCGACAAAATGGCGCTCACGTCTGACTTGGCGACGAGAACTTCCACCTGGACGGAACCCCCTAGGGCCGCCGATTGTGCGTCGCCGATGCGGGCAACAAACTCACCGGCCGCCAGCGGGCGTGGCTGCCCCGGCGTCCACATGCCTGAGCCGGTTCCGCTGCTCGAATCCGCCGCGCCAGAATCCCCCGCGCCCGAATCCGTCGCTCCCGAATCCGTCATGCCACCGGCGTCCAGTCCCGTGCCCGAGCCAAAACCCATGCCGAGAGAATCGCGCATGCCGGCCGACCACACTTCAATGGTGTCCCCGGGCGCGAGCGCCGCCGGCACACCGTCGTTCACCGTCAGCACCAAGGTCGTCACATCGAGATCGAACGACGACGTCACCACCGCTTCGGAGATCACCTCACCCAGGGCGAGCGGGCGCGTCGTTACTTTGCCCAGCAAGGCGTCGATGCTGTCGGGAAAGACCACGCGCGACCCCACCACGTAGCCGTCGGTTCGAATGAGGTCTCCTGCGGTGATGACATGACCCACGGGCATGTCGGTGGCCGCCAGCACCATGCCGCGCGTCTTACTCATCGACGAGACAAGGGCGGTAACGCCGATCACCGACGCCAAAATCAGGCCCAGTCCGAGGGCTAACTTGATGAGAGAACTGCGTGATGTCTTCATGGGATCTCCTTTTTCTGCATGAGCGCTCAGAGCATCTTTCCCGCCCGCGTCGAGATGGAACCCGGGTTGTCCACAGATTGAGCCCCGCCCGCTTGTGCCGTGGTGCAACTGCCTAGGTTTCAGACATGCCCTCGCCTCTCGACTCCCCCTTCGTTTCTGTGGCGACTGCGGCCGAAATCCTCGCCGTCTCGGTTTCCCACGTTTACGCACTCATCCGTTCCGGCGAACTCCCCGCGCTTCGGGTCGGGCGCAGAGGTCCGTGGCGCATCAGCACGGGCGCCCTGGCCGCGTTCGTCTCAGATAGCTATGAGATCGAGTTCACGGCCGCCCAGTGGCGCGAAGCACAGTGGGCCGGTGTCATCGACATCGCCGACGGACGACGCCTCTAATCCACGCGAACGCCCAACACTGCCGACAACGGAACCAGCACAGTTCCGGTAATCGCCGACTGCCGCCGCGCAACATGGCGCGGGTGACGGGCAACTTCACACCAGTCGCGACCCACCGTGTCGAGAGTGCCTGCCACCACGTTGTCGTGGGTGGTGAGTTCTACCCATCGGCGACGACGCGCCAAGTCGCGCAGCACCACGTCAAACGCCACTCGGTCGATGAGTCGGGGGGCCTTCTTTTCCTTCACGTCCCGAGACGTGACACTCGCCACGCTGACACCAGACACCAACTCGACTGCGGTGATGGCCTGTATCGGGATCACGTGGGTGGCACTCCCCGCAGATGTTGCGGGGTCGGTCTCGGTCACGGCAACCCAATCAGCCCCGACCGAATCCACCCTCACGGTGAGTCTGCGCGCACGCGTGCGCATCACCACCGCTTCGCGGCAGTCCGTCGCCAACGCCACGAGAACCCGACGATGACTCACCGTAGCAACGGCTGCTCTGGCGGTGTCACGCTGTTCGTCGGCCTGTTCAGCGGCGAGTTCACGATCGAGCTGTGCCAAGAGATCGTCAAAAAGATTGTTCCACCGCATGGGGTCAGAGCCTGATGACCAAACCTGTGAATCTCCGTGAGTTATCCACATTTTTGCTGTGAATGGACATTCATGACCTTCCGGTCTGCTTGAGTATGCATCGCAGTTAACTAACTTATGTGCCACACCACAGGGGAGAAGAGAAAGCATGAGCGCCAGTCCCGCCCGCGCGACCGAGACCAACGCCGGTCCCGCCCGCCGCGTTAACACCCGTCTCGCCAGCTACAACGACGATGACTACTTTGGCTATCAACCCACGGGGCGTGAGGATCTACCCGATCCCACCACGCTCATCGAAAACTTAGCTCGGTCAGTCCTCGAGATTATCGCCGGTGCCCGCGACCTGGATCAGATTGCCCGCTGGGTTTCAGACGACGTCTACCGTCACCTCGCCAAGCGCGTCCAGATTGCCGTGCGCGCACGTTCTGCCACGGGAGCGCCACCGGTGCGCCCCACGTTCAGCCTGGGACGCACCATCATCACCGAACCGAGTGACGGCGTTGTGGAGGCCGTGGTCGTGATCCACGGGCGGGCGCGCACACGTTCCGTGGCGTTTCGACTCGAAGGCCTCGACCACCGTTGGCGGGCCACAGCCGTTCACGTCCTGTAGCTAAGGCAGATCGGTGACGAGCGCGGTGGCCACAACGGCAATGCCGCGGCCTTCGCCGGTAAAGCCCAGTCCGTCGGTGGTGGTGGCGCTCAATGTCACCGCAGCACCCACCCACGTCGAGAGAACCTCCTCGGCCTCGGCCCGACGACCCGCCAGGCGAGGCCGATTCCCAATGATTTGCGCGGTGACGTTCACGGGGCGGCAGCCGGCTTCGGAGAGACGCCGCACCGCCTCCCGAACGAAGACCTCGCCGCTTGCGCCGGCGTACTGGGGATCATCAACGCCCACCATGCCACCGATGTCGCCGAGGCCGGCCGCCATCAACAGGGCGTCCACGATGGCGTGCGCTACGGCATCACCATCGCTGTGGCCAGCCAGGGAAAATTCATCCGGCCAGTCGAGACCGGCCAAGCGCAACCCCACGGTCTCGGCAAAGGCATGAGTGTCTGTGGCGGTTCCCACCCGAACCCGATCGCCGTTGATGCCCAGAATCAGGGCCTGAGCACGTGCGAGGTCGGCCGGTGTCGTGATTTTGAGGGATCGCTCATCTCCCGGGCAGGTCTGCACGATCATGCCGGCTGCCGTAAAGACACCGGCGTCATCGGTGTGCTCAACCGAGTTGGCCGTTGCGTAAGCGATCTCGAGCGCATCGCGCGGAAAGCCCTGGGGGGTCTGAACGGCCAGCATCGTTTCGCGATCAATCGTTGACGTGAGCGTTCCGCCCTCGAGGAGATCTCCCGAAACAACTTTGATGGCGTCGGAGACACGCACCCCCGGCACGACTCCCTGACCCGTGCGGCGAACGTCGGCAATAACGCGGTCAAAGACCTCAACCGGAGTCAGGCAGCGAGCGGAGTCGTGAACGAGAACCGTGGTGACGCCCGGTTCGAGAGCCGCTAGTCCGGCGGCAACCGATTCGTGGCGGGTTGCGCCACCCGTGACGACCGTCACCGGGCTGCGGGAAGTGTCGACCGCCCGCTGGGCAATGTCGAGTGCATGCCCTTCACTGCCGGCGGGTGCGACCACGACCACTTGGACCGGCTCGGCAAGGAGGCCGAGAGTGGCAACCGCTCTTTCGAGCAACGTGCTGCCGGCCAGAGAGACAAATGCCTTGGGCAGATTGTGGCCGAGGCGAATTCCCGCTCCAGCGGCAACAACAATCACCGCAACAGTGCGCTCGACGTGCGACACGACCTCAGATCACCCCGCGCGGAAACGAAAACTAGGAGGCGAGAACTTCGTCGAGAATCTCGGCGGCACGAACGCCGTCGGTCTTTTCGGCCAGGGCGAGTTCCGACTCAAGGATCTGTCGCGCTTTCGCAAGCATGCGCTTTTCGCCGGCAGACAATCCGCGGTCTTTGTCGCGACGGTACAGGTCGCGAACGACCTCGGAGACACGAATGACGTCGCCCGACGCAAGCTTCTCGAGGTTGGCCTTGTAGCGGCGCGACCAGTTTGTGGGCTCCTCAATAAAGGGAGCACGCAGAACGTCGAACACCTGGTTGAGTCCGTCTTGGTCGATGACGTCGCGGACACCCACGAGGTCGACGTTCTCGGCGGGTACCTCGATGGTGAGGTCACCCTGAGTCACGTGCAGTTTGAGGTAGAGGCGCTCTTCACCCCGAACCGACCGCTTTTTTACCTCGGTAATCGTAGCGGCCCCGTGGTGCGGGTAGACGACTGTTTCTCCAACAACAAACTGCATATTGACTTTTTCCTTCCCAAAGACACTCCAGTTTACCACGGCGAGGAGACACCGATTTCTGCCGGCTTACCGCTCATCGGGCGGCCCGTCTGCCGGGTGCCCGCGGGCCTGCGATAGAGTTTTGAGTGTGAAGATTCGTGCCATTCTCGCCATCGCCCTCGCCCTCGCCGTAGCAACGGGAACCGCCGGGTGTAACCTCATCCAGCCGCAAGCAACCACCAAGCAGTACGACGCCAGCGATGGCGTGGCGGTCAACCTCGGTGAGCTCGACCTCAACAACATGATCTTGCTCTCCGACGACGGCGAATCGGCCAACCTCATTGTGGGTGCCATCAACACCTCCGGGTCGCCCATCACCCTCAATATTTCGTACACGTCGAATGGCAGCCTGGCCACCATCGTTACCGACATACCGAGCAGCGAAGGCGTGATTGGCTACGGCGGCAAAGATCAACCGCAGATCGTTCTTCGCAATATCAACGT
>CAIWRM010000141.1 GCA_903915075.1 uncultured Microbacteriaceae bacterium | reverse complement strand
CCCAAGGAGTTTGCCGAAATCCGAGAGATTCTGTCGGACGTTTTGACGCGCGCCCTCGAGGTCATCTAGCCACGCAGTTTGGCGACTCTCCCCCTCGGTGAGGCGAGCGACTCCCGGTGCGGCCGGGGCACCGAGCGTGGTGAGGAGTTTTCCCCTCGTAGGCTGGGGTCATGTGGGCAAATCGGTACGAGTTTCATCCAGGCTTTTACGGCGAACGCGAGTCCGGGGTGCGCGCCGTCGTAGGTGCCGTCGCCTTCGTGGCCATCGCGTGGCTGGTGGGCATTCTCGGTTCCCTGAGCACAATCGGTAACGTCACCGGCTGGTACGCGCAGGCGGAGAAGGCCCCGTGGACTCCGGCCAACGACGTTTTTGGTCCTGTCTGGTTGGCTCTCTATACGATCATGGCGGTGGCCGCCTGGCTGGTCTGGCGCGAACGGGGAAATGTCTTTCGGGGCACCGCACTGATTCTGTATGTCACGCAACTCGTGATCAACGCCGTGTGGACGCCGGTCTTCTTTGGCGCCTACCCCCTCGCGGGGAGTGCCGCTCTCTGGTGGGGAGTCGTGATCATTCTGCTTCTGGATGCCGCGGTCCTGGCCACCATGTTTGCGTTTGCCCGGGTATCCCGTGCCGCGGCGTGGATGCTCGTTCCCTACTGGATATGGGTGCTGTACGCCACCACGCTGAACGTCTATCTCGCCGTCAACAACTAGCGCACGGCTAAGCCGTCAACGGGTTCCCCGTCACACGTGCAACCGTGCGAGCTGCCCCGTAACCTTGAGCGCATGACGGCTCGTGTTCACTCCTGCATTTACTCATCGCCCGTCGGGCCGATTGAACTCGTCGAAACCGACGGCGCTCTGTCCCACGTTCGACTCCTAGGGTCGAGCGTTAGGGACGACAGCCCGTCTCCCGCTGGCTCAACAACGGCGAAATCGACAACGGCTGGCTCGGCGAGCACTCCCCTGTTGCGCCGAACACAGAAGCAACTCTCCGAGTACTTCTCCGGCCGGCGACGCGCGTTCGATCTGCCGCTCTCCGCGCACGGCACGCCGTTTCAACGGTCCGTGTGGAACGAACTGGCCACAATCCCCTACGGCGCCACCAGCACGTACGGCTCCATCGCTCGAGCCGTCGGGCAGCCCCAAGCTGCGCGCGCCGTGGGCGGAGCGATTGGCGCAAATCCCCTCGCGCTCGTAATTCCGTGTCATCGGGTGCTGGCGGGCGACCGACGCCTCACCGGCTTTAGCGGCGGCGATGGCGTTCCCACCAAGGTGGCACTGCTCACCCTCGAGGGTTGCGAGTTTCGCACGTGAGCGGCCGAGAGACACCCGCAGATGTCCTCACCGGCAGCGATGGCCGGGGGCGCTGCTGGTGGGCTGAGTCGGGAAACGACGAACTTCGGCGCTACCACGACGAGGAGTGGGGGGTTCCGGTCCACGACGATCGCCTGCTGTTCGAGCACATTTGCCTCGAGGGATTTCAGGCTGGGCTCAGCTGGTCGACTGTGCTCAACAAGAGACCCGCATTTCGTCGGCACTTCCACGATTTCGAGATTGCCCGGGTAGCCAGGATCAGCTCGCGCAACATCGAACGCATGATGAGCGATCCCGCAATCATTCGCAACCGGGCAAAAATTGAGGCGGCCATCAGTAATGCCGGCATTGCTCACAATCTCGTCAGCGCTGAACCCGGTGCGCTCAACGACCTCATCTGGAGCTTTTCCCCGTCGCCGAGGCGCCGCCGGTTACGCTCACGCGCCGAGGTGCCGGCCGTCACACCCGAAGCCGAGGCCCTGAGCAAGGAGCTTCGCACCCGTGGCTTTCGGTTTGTTGGGGCCACCACCATGTACGCGCTCATGCAATCGGCCGGACTCGTCGACGACCACATCGCCGGCTGCCACCGCGCTCAATAACTGCCGCCGAGCTAAACGAGGAGCGTAATCTCTCGTGCCGACGCACTGTGGTCGGCGACCCCTGCCTCGAGCTGCCATCCGTGAGCCGCGCCCCACGCGCACAGTTCATCGACCGACACGATTTTTGCCAGAGACCCCGACTCGGCTAGGGCCCGAACAAACTCGCCCTTCGCCTTCTTGTTGAAGTGGTTGAGCGCGCGCGTGGCTCCGGCGGAATCCCGCGTGGCCACGCGCAAAAAGACGCCGTTCGCTGAGGCGGGAATAGGCATCAGATCGGCGTATCCCTCGCTGCGAGCATCCAGCACGAAACCGTCCCAGATACCGCTCACCCCGCGAGTGGCATCAACCCACGTCGCGGTGAGCGACCGAGTGAGAGCAGGCAGCCTGGAATTGTGGGAAAGCCGATACGCCGGAATGGCATCGCCTGCTGCAATCGGTCCCCACAGGGCGGACTGCAGAATGACACTGGCCAGGACGTCGCGTCGTGCGGGGGCCGAGAGTGTCGCCGCCGACAGACCATCAAAGAGCACGCCGGTGTAGCGGTCAATGGCCGCGAGCGTGGGTCCGGTCAACAGCGACCGGTTGCGCTCAACCTCGAACGCGAGTTTTGGACCGAGTTTGAGGGTCGACAGGCACGTGGCCTCATCGCGTGCCAGGGCTACGACCGCGTCGACCAGTTCGACGCGGGTAGTCGTCAACTCGGGGAAACTCAGCTCGGAAAGATTCACCGGCCGAGCATCACCTCCGTCGCGCTTCGTCTCGGACGGCGGCAGGAGAACTCTCATGCGTGAGTGAGAAACCTACTCCACAAGCTCGGCGGCCGAGGCCACCACAGAAACATTGTTGTTCTCCACCGACAAGAAGCCACCCTCGGCGTTTGCGGTGATCTTGGAGCCGTCGGCAGTGGTTACGCGCACATTACCCGACGCCAGGATAGCCAGCATGGGCTCGTGCCCGGGCAAGATTCCAATCTCACCCTCGACGGTCTTGGCGACAACCATACTTGCCTCGCCCGACCACACATCGTTGTCGGCCGAGACAACGCTCACCATAAGTCGGGACGCGGCCACGATTAGCCGTTCTCCTTCTGGATCTTGGCCCACTTCTCTTCGACGTCGGTGATGGGACCAACGTTGAAGAAGGCCTGCTCGGCCACGTGGTCGAAGTCACCCTTACAAATGGCGTCGAACGACTCCACGGTGTCTTTGAGCGGAACCGTGGAACCCTCAACGCCCGTGAACTTCTTGGCCATGTAGGTGTTTTGCGAGAGGAACTGCTGAATGCGACGCGCGCGCGACACGGTGACCCTGTCTTCTTCGGACAGCTCATCGACACCGAGGATCGCGATGATCTCCTGCAGTTCCTTGTTCTTCTGCAGAATCGACTTGACCGTGGTGGCCACGCGATAGTGGTCGTCACCCAAATAGCGGGGGTCGAGGATGCGGCTCGTTGAGGTCAGTGGGTCCACTGCGGGGTACAGACCGCGCGAGGCAATCTCACGCGAGAGCTCCGTGGTGGCATCGAGGTGGGCAAACGTGGTTGCCGGAGCCGGGTCGGTGTAGTCATCGGCGGGCACGTAGATGGCCTGTAGCGACGTAATCGAGTGACCGCGCGTCGAGGTGATGCGCTCCTGGAGCAGACCCATCTCGTCGGCGAGGTT
>CAIWRM010000140.1 GCA_903915075.1 uncultured Microbacteriaceae bacterium | reverse complement strand
CCGGCCACAACGATGTTCTCGGCCGCGAAGCCCTCGGCCAGCAGACCCTCGTACGCTGCGTGGCAGTCGTCAAGCGCGGCCGGGAACTGGTGCTCTGGCGCCAGGCGGTAGTCAATCGAGAACATGTTGACGCCCGATGCCTGAGCCAAGTTTCCGGAAAGACCGCGGTAGCCAAATGCGGTACCCACGAGCATGGCGCCACCGTGGATGTAGAGCATCACGTTCGCGCTCTTACTCGGGGCATCGAGCCAGTGACCCGTGATGCCGCCAATGGTCTTCTCCGCGAAGTTGTATGACTCATCTACGGGGAAGGTGGCAATCATGCCATCGAACATGGCGCGTACTTCTTGCGCGTTCGTGGAGAAATCGATGGGGGCTCCAGCCAGCATGCCGCGCAGCTGGGCCAATTCGTCTGACGTCATGGTCGGTTCCTTTCAACGGAATGGGAAATCGTGACTCGTGTTCGAGCGTATTCCTATGGTCGTTGACGACCCGGCCCGGGGATTAGCCCCGGCGCGCACTCAATGCGCTTTTTCTTGCACGCGTTCGGCGCGCTACCGGCCCAGATTTCCCGCCGTGTGACGCCACTCGGTGGGTGTCATGCCGAAAGTGTCCTTGAAGATGCGTGAGTAGTAGCCCGCGTCGGAGAGTCCTCGAAAAGTCGCGAGCTGGGTGATCGACTTTGGCGCCATGAGCGGATCGGCCAGGTCACGGCGGAACTCCATGAGGCGACGCGTGCGCACCCACTGCGCCACCGTCACGCCCGCGTCGGCAAAAACGTTGTAGAGCTGACGGACCGAGATGAAGTGAGCGGCAGCGATGGTCTCGGGCGTCAGGTCGTCGTCGGCCAGGTGCTCGTTGATGTAGAGGCAAATCGTGATGAGCATGGCACGGCGCGAGGCGTGCGGGCTCACGTGGTCATCGCCAGCCTCCGCAGCAATCACCGTGGAGAGCAGGTCGAGTCCCGTGCGCGCCAAGCGTTGACCCGGTGCGCCCGACAGGGTGTCGAGGTTGGTGGCCAGCCCCATCACGTAGGCAGACAGGACTGACCCCGGTCCCGAATCACTGGTGATGGCGTGGGCCGTGAGGTCACCGGCGAGTCCGTTGGGCAGACTCAACGCGCTCTTGGGAAACATGGCCACGATAAAGCGGTAGTCCTCGGTGAACTCGAGTGTGTAGGGGCGCGCGGTGTCATAGATGGCAATGGTTCCCGGCGTCAACACAATCTCGCGATTGCCCTGCATCATGATGCCCGTGCCCGAGACCTGAAGGCTCATCTTGTAAAAGCCGAGATCGTGCTCGGTGACCTTGCCGGGTCGACGCTCAACGGTGTGCGCGTTGGCCGACAGGTCGCTTACCTGCAGTTCGTCGGTGCCGGCGGCGCGATAGGTGGCACGAAAACCATCCGGGTCACGCGGAACAATAGCGAGTGGCGGAAACGCCCGATCCATCTCGGCGCGCCAACGGCCAATGCTGTCGGGAACATCTGCATCCAGCGCAAAGGACTGCGGGCTACTCTTCAGGCTCTTGGTCACTGCTGACTCTCCTCACACGGGGCAACACTACCCCGCCCCTGTTCTCCGCCCATCGTAACCCCGGAATGGCTCGCGGACGACCGAAAGTTTTCCGCTGTCTAGGCCTCGAGCTCGGCGGAGAGCACCAGCCAGCGCGCCTCAAGCGTCACCGTCTCGTCGTCGTGCGCACGCAGCTCGTTCGTGAGTGCGGTGAGCTCGGCGAAGTTGCTCTGATCGGCACGGGCCAGCCGCTCGTGCACATCGGCGCGCAACGCTTCGAGCTTGGCAAGTTTGCGATCGATGGCCTGCAGCTCCTTCTCGGCTGCGCGCCGTTCGGCGCCACCCACGGACATGGCGCGCGCCGCCGAAGCGGCCGCCGGTTGAGTAGTCGGCGCAGCCGACGCCCCGCTCGTTGGTTGAGTAGTCGGCGCAGCCGACGTATCGAAACCAGACGTTGGGGATTTCGATACGCGCTCCGCGCTACTCAATCCACGAGAGCGCTCCGCATCGCGCAAGGTGCCAGCACGCAGGGCAAGGTACTGATCCACCCCGCCGGTGAGGTGCCGCAGGTGGGCATCGATGATCGCGTACTGCTGATCGGTGACGCGCTCAAGCAGGTAGCGGTCGTGCGAGACCACGATGAGTGTGCCGGGCCAGGTGTCGAGCAGGTCCTCCATGGCCACGAGCATGTCGGTGTCGAGATCGTTGGTGGGCTCGTCGAGAATCAGCACGTTGGGCTCATCGAGCAGAATCAGCATGAGCTGGAGTCGTCGGCGCTGCCCACCCGACAGGTCTTTGACCGGAGTGGAGAGCTGCGCGCTCGTGAAGCCCAGACGCTCGAGCAATTGACCGGGCGTCATTTCTTTGCCCTCGGTTTGGTAGGTCGACTTCTTGCGGCCCACCACCTCGCTCACCCGGTCGTTGGCCATCTCGTCGAGTTCAGAGAGCTGCTGAGTGAGCATGGCCACCTTGACGGTCTTTCCCCGCTTCACCCTTCCCGTGGTGGGATAAAGCGCACCGGAGACCAACGACAGGAGCGTGGACTTGCCCGCGCCATTCACACCCAAGATGCCCGTGCGCTCCCCCGGCGCGAGGCGCCAGGTGACGTCGGCCAGAACGGTGTGGTCGTCGAACACCACCCCGATGTCTTCGAGATCAACCACATCTTTGCCCAGTCGCTGCATGGCCATGCTGGCCAGGGCAATGGCGTTTCGCGGCTCGGGCTCGTTGGCAATGAGGTCGTTCGCCGCATCGATGCGGAACTTGGGCTTGGCGGTTCGCGCGGGTGCACCGCGGCGCAGCCACGCCAACTCTTTGCGCATCAGGTTGCGGCGCTTGCCCTCGATGGTGGCATTTTGGCGGTCGCGCTCGAGGCGCTGAAGAATGTACGCCGCGTACCCGCCCTCGAACGGCTCCACAATGCGGTCGTGAACCTCCCACGTGGTGTTGCACACCTCGTCGAGAAACCAGCGATCGTGTGTCACCACGAGCAGTGCACCCGCGCCAGCCGACCAGCGGGTCTTGAGGTGGGCCGCCAACCAGGCAATGCCCTCCACGTCGAGGTGATTGGTGGGCTCGTCAAGAAAGAGCACGTCGTCGTCGCCCACGAGAAGTTGCGCCAGGGCCACGCGGCGGCGCTGACCACCCGAGAGCGAGCCGATGGTGGCATCCCACCCGACATCGTTGACCAGTCCAGCGAGGACATCGCGAATCTGCGCGTTCGAGGCCCACTCGTGGTCGGCGGCATCGCCCACGATGGCGTGCGCCACTGTGTGTGCGTCATCGAGGCTGTCGCGCTGGGCGAGCACGCCGATCGTGAGATTGCGGCGCGTGGTGACCTGACCGGAATCGGGCTCGAGCTGACCCGAGAGGATGTTGAGCAGCGTGGACTTGCCATCACCGTTGCGTCCCACGAGGCCGATGCGATCACCCTCGGCGACCCCCAAGGTCACCGAGTCAAAGACCACGCGCGTGGGGAACTCAATGTGCACCGCTTCGGCGCCGAGCAGATGCGCCATCAGTCGGTGACGAGCCGGGCGCCGGCAACCGGTCCCGTGGCGCGCACGGCGTTGAGGCCGGCCGCGGAGAGTGACACGTGCAGTTCGATGGCCGACTCGGTATCTTCGGCAAGGAAAGCCACCGTGGGGCCTGAGCCCGAGACGATGCCGGCCAGTGCGCCCGAGCTTTCGCCCAGTTCGAGGGTCTCCACGAGGTCCGGCTCGAAGTGCAGTGCGGGCGCCTGCAGATCGTTGTGCAGCGCGTCGGCAAGCATGTGGGGGTCGCCGGCGCGCAGGGCCTGCAAGACATCGTTGCTCACGGCTGGCGACGTGGGCGCCGGAGCAATGTCCCCCACGTGACGCGCGCGGTGCGCATCGAGTTCGGCGTACACGGCAGGCGTGGAGAGCCCAAAGTCGGCAACAACGAGGACCCACTGGAAGTGTCCCGTGGCCAGAGCGGGGCTGAGCTGATCACCACGACCGGTTCCGATGGCCGTTCCGCCCATGAGGGCGAAAGGTACGTCGGCGCCGAGCTGTTTGCCCAGGGTGACGAGTTCATCGCGATGAAGGCCCAGGCCCCAGAGAGCGTCGCACGCCACGAGAGTGGCGGCCGCGTCGGCCGAACCTCCGCCCATGCCGCCAGCCACGGGAACGTGCTTCTCGATTTCGAGGCGCACTCCCCCGGCAAACTTTGCCTTGCGTGCCAGCAAGCGGGCAGCCTTAATGGCCAGGTTGGATGCGTCGGTGGGCACATTGTCCACGTCGACCGAACCGCCCACAAACGAGACCGAAAAGTCATCGGCCGGGTAGGCCCGAACGTCCTCGTAGAGTGAGAGTGCCTGATACGCGGATGCCACCTCGTGGTAACCGTCGTCCAGCACGGCACCCACCTTGAGAAAGACGTTGACCTTGCCGGGGGCTCGCGCGTGCGCGAACTCACTCACCGGCCCCGTTGTCATGGCTCAAATCTAGCCGACGCTTAGGCAGGCAAAAAACTGACGACGATCAGCCGTGAGTCTCTGGAAGGGAGACTCGGGCGAGACGCACGAAGTCGTCCACGGTCAGCCGCTCACCTCGGTCGGTGGGTGCGATGCCGGCGGCCATCAGCGCCTGCTCGGCGGCTGCGGACGAACCAAACGGCAGCGCCAGCGACTGCCGCAGCATCTTGCGGCGCTGACCAAATGCCGCATCCACCAGTTCAAAAGTGCGCTGACGCAATTCGAGGTTGCCGGGTTCTGCATGGCGCTCGAAGGCCACGAGCACGGAGTCAACGTTGGGCACCGGCCAGAACACCTGTCGACTCACCTTGCCGGCTACCCACCACTTGCCAAACCAGGCGGCCTTCACACTGGGCCCGCCGTAGATCTTGCTTCCGGGGCTAGCGGCGAGCCGCTCCCCTACCTCCGACTGCACCATAACGAGACCCGTCTGCAGGCTGGCAAAGGTCTCGAGCAGATGAATCAGGATGGGCACCGAAACGTTGTAGGGCAGGTTGGCCACCAGCCGCAGTGGTTCGTGCGGCAGCTCGGTCACCTGCAAGGCGTCTGCGTTGATGACGCAGAGCTTGGCACCCGGCGCTCTCGCCCCCACGGTCGACGGCAGTTCGCGGGCCAGCCGACGATCGATTTCGACCGCGTCAACATGAGCGCCGGCCTCGAGCAGACCCAGCGTGAGCGATCCCAGACCGGGTCCCACCTCCAGCACGACATCACCCGCCTCAACTCCCGCGGTAGCCACTATCTTGCGGACGGTGTTGGCGTCGACAACGAAATTCTGGCCGAGCTTCTTCGCCGGAATCACCTCGGCACGCGCTGCCAGACTGCGGATGTCTGCCGGCGTGAGCATGATCACGTTGTTCATCGGGAATCCTCCTGCGGGATTTCTGCCGACGGCATGCCGGCCAGCCACGAGCCGTATACGGCCTCAGTGTTTTCGTTGATGCGCGCGCACAGATCGCCGAGATCGGCCCCGAGGTGCTCGGCTATTGCGCGCACGGTGTACGGCACCATGTATGACGCGTTGGGTCGGCCGCGGAACGGCATGGGCGTGAGAAAGGGCGCGTCCGTCTCCACCAGGATGCGCTCGCGCGGAACCGCCGCGAGTGCCTCGCGCAGGTGGTGATTGTTCTTGAAGGTGACTGTGCCGGCAAACGAGAGGTACCAACCCTGATCGGCGGCGATGCGCGCAAAGTCCGCGTCCCCCGAAAAGCAGTGCAGCACGGTCTTCTCCGGCGCACCCACGCGTTGCAGGGTGGCCAACACCTCGTCGTGCGCGTCTCGGTCGTGAATCTGTAAAGCGACGCCGTGTCGCTTGGCGATCTCAATGTGCGCCTCGAACGAGGTGTACTGGGCCGGTCGACCCTCTTCTTCTGTGCGAAAGAAGTCAAGCCCCGTCTCGCCCACGGCCCGCACGCGCGGCTGGGCGGCAAGTGCATCAATCGCGGCGAGCGCGTCATCGAGAGTTCCTGACGAGGCGAGGCGCGGTGCATCGTTGGGGTGAATCGCTACCGCAGCGAGAATGCGCGGATTGACGGCCGCCAACTCGGCTCCCCACGCGGACGACGGCACATCCGTGCCCACCTGCACCACACCGACGACACCAACGAGCGCCGCCTTCTCGAGTTGCTCGGCCACGCTCACCACGGTGTCGCCGTCGGCAATGTCAAAGTGCGTGTGGTTGTCATAGACAGAGAAAGGCAGCGCCTCGGGGGCGGGCGGAAACTCGAGATCGCGTTTGGTGCCGGCACCGTCTTCGGCACGGCGCCGCTGCTCTTGCCCGGCGTTCACGAGCGGCTACTCAGCGGATTCGATGCGCGGGAAGAGAGGGTCGAGCGAGCCAACCCGCGTTCCGGCGGGCAGTTGACCCCACGTGCCGGCAGTGCGCACCGACTGAGACGTCAGTGAGCCGAGAGCTGCTTCGGCACCCAGCGCCGTCCACAATTTCTGAGTTGCCTCGGGCATCACGGGCGACAGGAGCACGGCTAGGGCCCGAAGGCCCTCAGCACACGTGTAGAGAACGGTGGCCAAGCGACCGGCCTGTGCCGGGTCCTTTGCCAGCGCCCACGGCTCCTGCTCGGTGATGTAGCCGTTGAGCGCATCCACAATCGTCCACACGCTGCCCACGGCCTCGTGCACGGCAATCCGAGAGATGGCATCGTCGGCCTGGCTCACTGCCGCGGCAACCACGTCGTGAATGGCGGCATCGGCCGGGGTCACGTCGGCCTCAGCGGGAACAGCTGAATCAAAATAGCGCGCAATCATGGCCAGCGAGCGAGAGGCGAGGTTGCCAAATCCGTTGGCCAGCTCCGACTCGTAGCGCGCCGAGAGGTCTTCCCAGCTAAATGAGCCGTCTTGGCCAAACGTGATGGCACTCGAGAAGTAGTAGCGGAAGGCATCAGAGCCGAACGTGTCGGTGATCTCGTTCGGCGCGATACCGGTGAGTTTGGACTTCGACATCTTCTCGCCACCCACCAACAACCAGCCGTGACCAAAGACTCCCGCGGGAACCGGCAGCCCGGCCGCCATCAACATGGCCGGCCAAATCACGGCGTGAAAACGCAGGATGTCTTTACCCACGATGTGGAGTGCAGGCCAGCGACGATCAAAAAGCGCTTGGTCTTCGCCGTATCCGATGGCCGTGATGTAGTTGAGCAGCGCATCGAACCACACGTAGACCACGTGGGTGTCGTCCCAGGGAAGCTTGATGCCCCAGTCGAACGTGGAGCGTGAGATGGAGAGGTCGTCGAGACCCTGGCGCACGAACGCCACCACCTCGTTGCGGGCAGATTCGGGCTGAATAAACTCGGGATTCGCCTCGTAGAGGTCGAGTAGGGGCTGCGTAAAGTCACTCATGCGGAAGAAGTAGTTCTTC
This sequence comes from uncultured Microbacteriaceae bacterium, assembly GCA_903915075.1. GTDB lineage: Bacteria > Actinomycetota > Actinomycetes > Actinomycetales > Microbacteriaceae > UBA963. The sequence goes on along the minus strand of CAIWRM010000140.1, from coordinate 10,240 downwards.
TCGTGCAGAATCTCCACGGGCTTCGAGTGGATGGCGCACACCTGTTGACCCGCGTGGTCACCCGTTCCGGCAATCAGATCGGCGGCCTGCTTGTATTCCTCGCAGCCCACGCAGTAGGCACCCTCGTATTCACCGGTGTAGATGTAGCCCTTGTCATACAGCGTGGTGAGAAACTTCTGGACGTTGTTCTCGTGCCGCGGCTCGGTGGTACGAATGAAGTCATCGTTGGCGATATTGATGGCGCTCAACAGTGGCTTCCACGCCGACTCCACCAAGCGGTCGGCCCACTCCTGCGGCGTCGCACCGTTGGCCGTGGCCGTGCGCAGAATCTTCTGACCGTGTTCGTCGGTTCCCGTGAGCAACCAGGTGTCATCGCCCGACTGGCGATGCCAGCGCGCGAGAACATCCGCCGCAACCTCCGTGTAGGCGTGTCCAATGTGCGGCACGTCGTTGACATAGAAGATGGGCGTGGTCACATAGAAACGCGAGCCCTCAGCCATGTTGTCCATTCTAATTTGCCCGCGTGATGAGTGGACGCCGGATGGCGGGAGGGGATTCGCCGCGAGGTTCACGAGCGTGCGGTGTTACCGGCGAGCGAGTGCGCCCTGATACAGCTCGCGCGAGGAATGTCCGGTGGTGTCGGCCACCTGAGCGCACGCCTCTTTGAGCCGCAGCCCCGACGCCGTGAGCTCGGCAACCTGGTCCAGCGCGGCGTCGAGGGAAATACTGGCCGGTGCAGCGCCCGCGACCACGATCACGATTTCGCCCCGAACACCGTCGGCCGCCCACTCGGCGAGCTCGCCCAGCGGTCCCCGGCGAATCTCCTCGTGCATCTTGGTGAGCTCGCGACACACGGCCGCTGACCGCTCGGCGCCGAGCACATCACGAGCATCGGCGAGCGCGTCGGCAATCCGATGCGGCGACTCAAAGAAAATGAGTGTGCGTGTTTCTCGGGCCACCTCGGCAAAGAGGGCACGACGTTCGGCTCCCTTGCGCGGGAGAAACCCGTCAAACGCGAATCGGTCGGTTGCCAGCCCCGACAGCGCGAGTGCCATGAGCACAGCACTGGGTCCGGGCAGGCACGTCACCTGCACGCCGGCGGCGATTGCGGCCGTCACCACGCGGTAGCCGGGATCGCTCACCGCAGGCATGCCCGCATCGGTGAGCACGAGCACATCCGTGTCGCGTGCCCGCTCCACCACGCGTGCCGACTCGTCCCGCTCGTTGTGCTCGTGCAGGGCAATCAGGGTGGGCCGATGGGTGATGCCGAGGGCGGAGAGGAGGTGGGCGGTGGTGCGGGTGTCTTCACAGGCAATCACCGCAACTGTCTCCAACGCCTCGCGCAGTCGGGTGCTCACATCGCCCAGATTGCCGATCGGCGTGGCTCCCAGAATCAACACGGTCTCAGTCTGCCAGTCGGCTCGCTCGCGCACGGCGCATTCAGTGTTGGCCTCGATAGGATTTCGAGGGTGACTGCTCATGGGGCCCTCGAGACCGCGCCCGACCGCACCGGATCGCGCCTCGACGAATGGTGGATCCGCACCCTGAGCACACCGGGGCGCCAACGTCTCTGGTTCTGGGGTGGCCCGCTGCTCGTGCTGCTCCTCGCGGCCGTGCTGCGTTTCTGGAACATCGCCAACCCGCACACACTTGTTTTCGACGAGACCTTCTACGTCAAGGATGCCTGGTCGTTGTTCAACCGCGGATACGAAACGACGTGGCCCGATGGAGCCGACGAGTCTTTCGCCCGTGGCGACACGAACATTTTTAGCAGCAACGCTTCTTACGTGGTGCACCCGCCCTTCGGCAAGTGGCTCATCGGGTGGGGCATGGCGCTTGTCGGTCCCGCCAGCTCGCTCGGCTGGCGCTTTACCGTAGCGATTGCCGGTCTCGTTATCGTCTGGCTGGTCATGCTCATTGCCCGCCGTCTCACCGGCTCCACGCTGATTGCCGTGCTCACCGGTGGCCTGATCGCCATCGACGGTCTGGCCATCCAGCTTTCGCGCGTCACTCTGCTCGACGGCATTCTGGCAGCACTGACCCTCACCGGCGTCTACCTCGTGCTCCTCGATCGCCTGTCAGCCGGGCAACGGCTGGCGCGGCTGCTCCAGAAACGCAACTCGGCAGGAACCCGGCCGGGCTGGGGACCCGTGCTGTGGTGGCGCCCCTGGCTGATTCTCGCGGGCCTGACGTTTGGCTTAAGCACGGGCGTTAAGTGGTCGGGGCTCTATTTCCTCGCCGCGTACTGCATCTACGTCGTGGTGATGGATGCCCTTGATCGGCGGCGTGCCGGCGTCGAGCTGTGGGCGTCCTCGGCACTTCTGCGCACCGCACCCGTGACCTTTCTGCAAACCGTTCCCCTGGCCTTTGCGGCCTACCTCAGTACGTGGCTGGGGTGGATCCTGAACAGCGGCAGCTACGGACGCGCGTGGATGGACGAGCACCCCGACGAAACGTGGACGGGTCTGTTTTCCTGGGTTCCCACGTGGTTCCAGTCTCTCGCGCGCTTTCACGGTGAGATCTACAACTTTCACGTGGGCATGTCCACGCCGCATCCGTACCAGGCAAACCCGCTGACGTGGCTCTTCATGATTCGACCCACGAGCATGTACTACGAGGGTTCCGTGGCCGGAGAGAACGGTTGCGGTTGGGAGACGTGCTCGGCGGCCATCTCGGGACTTCCCAATCCACTGATCTGGTGGGCGGGAACGGCCGCCGTCCTCTATCTCGTTTACTACGTGATCCGATTCCGCAAGTGGCAGCCCGCGTTCATCCTCATGGGCATGCTCGCGGGATACGTTCCGTGGCTGCTGTACCTCAACCGCACGGTGTTTCAGTTCTACGGCGTCGTCTACGAACCGTTCATGATTCTCAGCCTGGGTTACGTGATGTGGCTGATCCTGGGCAAGCGCAGCGCACCCGACTACCGACGCCTCAACGGGATTCGCACCGTTGCCGTGTTCGGAATTGCCGCCATTCTGCTCAGCATCTTCTTCTACCCCATCTGGACGGGCATGCAGATTCCACTGACCTACTGGCAAATGCACATGTGGCTGCCCAGTTGGGTCTAGCCGTCGGCCTCCTTCGCCGCCCGGCCCCACCTGGTCGCTCACTGTTACCGCACATGACGGCCCGCCGGCTCCGCCCCCAGCTGCGCCCATAGAATTGACGGCATGGCAGATCGCGAATACGGCTTCAAAACTCGCTCCATTCACGCGGGAAATATCCCCGATGGCGTTCACGGCGCCCGGGCCCTGCCCATCTACCAATCGACCGCGTTCGTCTTTGATGGCACCGAGGATGCTGCCGCCCGATTCGCCCTGCAAAAGTACGGAAACATTTACTCACGACTCGGCAACCCCACGGTGGCGTCGTTTGAGGAGCGTGTGGCAAGCCTCGAGGGAGGCATTGGTGCCGTAGCCACCGCGAGCGGCCTCTCGGCGCAGTACATCACGTTTGCCGCCATAGCCGGCGTGGGCGATCACATTGTGGCCGCCGCCAGTCTCTACGGCGGATCCATCACCCAACTCGACGTCACCCTGCGTCGATTCGGCGTGCAGACCACCTTTGTCAACTCCTCGAACCCATCCGACTATGCGGCAGCGATAACCGACAAGACCAAGGCAATTTTTGCCGAGACGGTATCCAACCCGTCCGGTGACATTGCCGACCTTGAAGGCCTCGCCGATGTGGCTCACGCGCACCACATTCCCCTCATCATCGATTCCACCGTGGCCACGCCCTACCTGTGTCGCCCCATCGAGTGGGGTGCCGACGTGGTGACCCACTCGGCCACCAAGTTCCTCGGCGGCCACGGCACCACGCTCGGCGGCGTTGTGGTGGAATCTGGCAGGTTCCACTGGCACTCCGAGAAGTTTCCGCTGTTCGACGAGCCCGTTCCCGCGTACGGTGGGCTCAGCTGGTCAGGCAACTTTGGTGAGTATGCCTTCCTCACGCGCCTGCGGGCCGAACAGTTGCGCGACATGGGGCCGGCGCTGGCTCCCCACTCCGCCTTCTTGCTCGCCCAGGGCGTGGAGACGCTTCCGTATCGCATGCAAGCGCACGTGAGCAATGCCCGCGCGGTTGCCGAATGGTTGGCCGCCGACAAGCGCGTCACGGCCGTCAACTGGGCGGGACTGGAGAGCCACGCTCACTTCGACCGCGCGAACAAGTACATGCCGCTCGGCCCGGGTTCCGTCTTCACCTTTGAGTTGGCCGGCGGACGCGAGGTGGGCCAACGCATGATCGAATCGGTGAACTTGGCCAGTCACCTCGCCAACATCGGTGATGCCAAGACGCTCATCATTCACCCCGCCTCCACGACGCACGCTCAGCTGACCAACGACCAGCTGATTGCCGCCGGCGTTCATCCCGGCAGCGTGCGATTGAGCGTGGGAATCGAAGACGTTGACGACATCATCTACGACCTCGACCAGGCGCTCACTGAGGCACTGAAGGGTTAATCATGGCAACCGAAACCGTCACCACGCAGTTGCAGAACGGCTTGAGCTGCGAGCTTCCCGCCAACTCCCCCCTGGCCAAACTACTGATGTCGCAGCGCACGTGGGTAGGCCCGGATGCCCGGGAACGCCTGCGTATCCTGCAGAGCGCGAAGTCGATTGCCATCGTGGGCATGTCGGACAAGGCGGCGCGTTCCAGCTACTTCGTGGGAACCTACCTGCTTCAGTCGTCGAACTACCGGGTCTACTTTGTGAATCCCATGATCACCGAGGTGCTGGGGCAGAAGGTGTATCCCGATCTCGCCTCGCTGCCCGAAGTACCCGACATCGTCGATGTGTTTCGCAAGGGAAGCGACATTCCTTCCGTTGCCGACGAGGTGCTGGCTGTCGGGTCACCGTGCATCTGGGTTCAGCTGGGCATCTGGAACGAGCAGGCCGCCATCGACGCCGAGGCCAAGGGGCTCACGGTCGTGATGGACCGTTGCCTCAAGGTGGAGCACGCCCGCTTCAACGGCGGCCTTCACCTTCTCGGTTTTGACACCGGAGTGATTACGAGCCGCAAGACCGTTCGCTAGCTGGTCTTGGTCGCCTCCGGCGTGAGCCCGAGAAACACGTCGGTGGGAATGTCGGCCGCCTTGCGACGCAGGAGCAGATACATCACCACTCCGAAAACGGCAATCAGTGCCGCGATCACGAGCGCCGTGACGCCGAACGCGTGCATGTAGATGTCCTGCACCTGCACCGACGTAACGGCTGAGAGCGCTTCGTTGGTAGGCACTTTCGTTGGCTCTGCCATATAGGTCGTAATGGCATCCCAGTTCTTTTCGCCCGAGACAGCACCTTTGGTCAGATCACTGACCCCCGCCAGTGTGATTGACGAAACGGCGACCGTGCTACCCGACAGCCCGAGCGAGTAGCCAAACTGTCCCACCGCCAACTTGCTCGAGGTGACGGGGCCGTAGTACTTTGCGGGCGACAGCGTGATGAAGAGATTTCCCTGAGTGGTGGCGTTCATCATCCAGCCACAACCGGCCAAGACCATGCCCGGCACGAAGAGGAAGTAGCTAGCGCTTGCCGGGAGGAAGAAGTACGAAACGAAAGCGACCGCCATGAGGGCATAGCCGATGAGGGCAATGGTGCGCGCCTTCTGACCGCGGCCAAGTGCCATTCCCGCAAAGACCGATCCCAGAACACCGGCGGCCGCCTGCGGAAGCATCGCCACACCAATTTCACTCGGTTGAAGGTGTGTCACGTACTGCCATACGTTCGGAAGCATCTGGCTGGCTGACGCGCTTGCCACGTTCCAGAAGATACCCATCACAACCGCGCCGAGAAACGCAGGGTGAGCGAGAAGCCTACTGGGGAAAGCCGGGTTGCCAGCTCGCTTCTCGCGCAACCAGAAGAAAAATAAGCCGAGGACGGCGATGATGAGCGGCACCCAGAACGTGGGGTTGCCTAAGCCCTGCGTGGCCATGCTCACGCCGTAGAGGATGCCGACCAGACCCACGGCGAGCAGCACCATTCCCAAGATATCGGTGCGACCGGTACTGGGGACGCGGGCGACCTTGGGCAAAATCATGGGGACGAGAAAGAAACACACCACGGCCAAGACAGGCAACATGAGATAAGCCAATCTCCAGTCGGTGCTGATGATGACGCCGCCAGCCACAAGGGCAACAACGGGAACCACGCCGTTCAAAACATTAAAGGTAGCCATTGCCGGGCCCAGTGACTTGACGGCGGATACGTCACGCAGCATGCCATAAGACGCACCAAAGACAATTCCCAGTGCCATGCCCGTAATGATTCGACCGAGCAGGTAGACGGTCTCATCGGGACTGATCGCCGTGATGATTTGACCAGCCGACCCCACGAGCAAAGCCGCCATGAGCAGTCCTCGTCGACCCAGCCGGTCGGCCAAAAGCCCGCCGGGAATTGCGGTGGCGGCAAGTGCCAGAGTGGAGATGCCGGCCGCCAGCGACTGAACGCTCGCGCTGAAATTGAGCTCAGCAGAGGCTCTCACGAGTGCCATCGACGACAACAGCGGGTCGGCGACCTGGATGGCCGCCACAATGCCCAGCAATACAACGGCTGAGTGGTTGAAACCCTGCGCGGGCGCACCCTGCTTGGCCGTCTGAATTTTTGGTGAGCGTGCCATTGTCAACTTACCCTTCGCGTTAGTCGGTTTTCACTGACTGAGGGGCCACGAGGGCCACTCCAGAAAAACCGAAGAAAAATACAGTCGCACGTTAGAACGTAGCCTACGTTCGTCGCGAGCGCACGGCGCGAATGGCAAACTGCACCGCGGTGTACGCCATCACGGCGGCAAAAAGGATGTTAGCCAGCATGCTCGGAAGGATGGCCGACGTGGCAACGCCCGCGTACGAGACCAGCGCGGCCACAACGCCAATGTACGCGCCGGCCTTGAGGTCGACCATGCCAAAGCGCATGTTGGTGAGCGTGCCCACGAGTGCCGCGGGGATCTGCATAAAGAGCGACGAACCTTTTGCATCGAAGGTCGTGAGACCAAAGAAGCCAATGAGAATGGGGACCACCATTATTCCCCCGCCCACACCGAGCAAGCCGGCCATCACGCCGGCCACGAGACCCACGGCAATCAGCCCGGCAATCCACCACGGTGACACGATCCAGGTGTCGGTTGAGCTCTCCGACGACCACAGCAGCCGAACGGCGAGCACGGTCAGCAGGACCACGTAGATCCAGACGATGACCTGTTGCGGAATCACCTGCAGCAACCTCGCACCGATGAACGAGCCCACAACTGAGCCCGCCGAGAGGGCGATGGCTGCGGCCCACACCACACCGTCATTGAGGGCGTAGCCAATTACTCCGGCGATGGCCGTGAGGAAGATGGCGGCCAACGAGGTGGCGGCAGCGCGCTTGACCGGAAAAGCCAGCAGGAACGTGAGCAGCGGAACCATGATGAATCCGCCGCCAATGCCAAACAGCCCTGAGAAGTATCCCGCCACAATTCCGACGAGGACATAACTCAGGTACTGCTTGGCTACGGGAGACACCTTCATGACGACGGTGAGCCTACCGCTATGGCGTTACTAGGCGCTGACGGTGGCCGATGCGTTCGACTCGTAGCTCGTGTTGGTGGACTCGAAGAAGTTCACCAGCTGCAGCGTGTCGTTTGCGGTGGCCATCCACTTGGCCGGGTTCGACACCTTGTACTCGGCTTCAAAGCCCAGCTCTTCAAGACGGCGGTCGGCCAGGTACTTCACGTACTGGTTGATGTAGTTGGCGTTGAGACCCAAGATGCCGTTGGGCAGCAGGTCGCGGTTGTACTGCTCTTCCATCTCCACGGCGTCGAGGATCATCTGCTTGATCTCGTCGGCGAACTCGGCCGTCTGCAGGTCGGGGTTCTCTTCGAGCACCGTGAGGATCAGGTTGATGCCGAACTTGAGGTGCAGCGACTCGTCGCGCACAACCCAGTCCATGAGCGACCCAAAGTTGCGCAACAGGTTGCGCTGGCGGAAGCTGAGCGCGACCATGAAGCCCGAGTAGAACCAGATGCCCTCGAGAATCACGTTGTAGGCAACGAGGTTGCGAACGAAGTCTTTCTTACCCTCGGTGGTGGTGATGTCGAGCGTCTGCTCGGTCATGCGCTTGATAAAGCTAATCTCGAACTCTTCCTTGCGGGCCATCGACGGCACGTTGACGTGCGAGCCGTAGGCCTCTTCGCGGTCGATGGGGAAGGTCTCGAGCACGTACTCAAAGGACATGCAGTGGTTCGCTTCTTCCCACATCTGCTTGGCGAGGTACAGGTGGCACTCGGGTGCGTTCACGTAGGGGTAAACGCCAAAAGCGAGAGCCTTGTTGACCAACAGCTCATTGGGGTTGAAGTACGACATCAGGAAGGTGATGGCGTGACGCTCTTCGTCGGTCATCTTCTTGAAGTCGGCAATGTCTTCGCCCAACTGAATCTCGTTGGGGAACCAGGTGTTCGCTACAGCCTGGTCGTACAGGTCCATGGCCCACTGGTAGGTGACGGGCTTGAGCAGCAGGCCCTCTTTAACTCCGGTGCCGAGAATTCCCATGATTACTCCTTGGTTTCGTTTAAAAAAGCGTGATGAGTGAGTGAAAAGTAGTGAGTCACGAGTAATGAGTCGTGTTGCGCACGAGGCGCCGGGTGATCTGTCTAATGGATTGGTCTAGTTAGCGAGTTAGTCTGGTGAGCGGGTGTTCTGCCTACTGGCAGGAGTCGCACTGCAGGTTGTCCATTGGGTCGAGCGGTACCGCGTAGTCGCCTACGCGATCGAGGGATGGGTTCATGCCGCTCCCCCTCCCGCGCCGAAGCCGAAGCCCTTGCGGGCCGGTGCCGAGACGGTGGCGCTGGCATCAGCCGAGACGGTATCGGACTTTTGGCCCGATCCGCCGCCGAAGCCGAAGCCCTTGCGGGCTGTCTGCTCACCGTTGCCGGAAATCTCTTCGGCCTTGTTCACCTTCACCGTGGACTGCTCGGCCGTGTGGCGCGGCTTCATGTGCAGGTAGTAGGTGGTCTTTACGCCGAGGTTCCATGCCTCGGAGTAGATGTCCATCATGTCGCCCATGTCTCGGGTCTCGAGGTACATGTTGCGGCTGATGGCCTGGTCGATCCACTTCTGAGCGCGCGCGGCCACCTGCAGGAACGAGGTGGGCGAGAGCTGGAAGCTCGTCTTGTAGGTTTCTTTGACGTGGTCGGGAATGACAGCGATGCCCTGGATGTCGCCCTGGCTGCGCAGGATGTCTTCGCGCACGCTCTCCCACAGACCCAGCTTCTGCAGGTCGGTGACGAGGTTGCGGTTGACCTCGAGGAACTTGCCCGAGCTGGTGGCCCGGCTGAAGATCTGCGAGAACTGGGGGTCGAGTCCGGGCGTGGTGCCGGCAACGAGTCCGATGGATGCCGTGGGGGCGATGGCCATGAGCGTGGCGTTGCGAATTCCGCCCTTGACGCGGGCGCGCAGGGCGTCCCAGTCCATGGTGGTCTTGCGCGACACCGTGATGGGAACACCGCGGTCGGCTTCGGCGAGGTCGATGGAATCGAAGGGCACGAGTCCCTGCGACCAGCGGCTGCCGGCGAAGTTGTTGTAGGACCCGCGCTCCTGCGCAAGTTCCACGCTCGCCTCGATGGCGGCGTAGGAGATGTGCTCGGAGATCTCGTCGATGAGGTCGTAGGCGGCCTCCGACTCGTAGCTCAGGCCGAGACGCTCCACGATGTCGGTGAAGCCCATGAGGCCCAAGCCGATGGCGCGGTTCTCGCTGTTGGAGAAGTCGGCTTCCTGCACCGACGAACGCGTGATGTCGATGAGGTTGTCGAGCTGACGAACGGCCAGCTTGGCGCTCTCTTCGAGTTTGGCCCAGTCGACCTTGCCGTTCACGATGTGGCGCGACAGGTTGATCGACGCGAGGTTACACACCGACACGTTGTCTTCGTCCTGAGGCAGCGTGATTTCGGTGCACAGGTTGGACGAGTGAATCGTGCCGGTGTTGTTGTTGAGTGCGCGCAGGTTGATCGTGTCTTTCCACGTCAGCCACGGGTGGCTGGTGGACTGCAGCGAAATCAAGATGGCCTTGAACTGCTCGCGGGCACCGATCTTCTTGAACATCTCGATGCGTCCGGCTTTGGCCTCGGCCACGTAGTGGTTGTAGCGCTCGGAGAATTCCTTGCCGTAGAGCTCGTTGAGATCGGTGACCTCGAGTGGGTCGAAGAGGTACCAGTCGTCGTCGTTCTGAACGCGCTTCATGAACTCGTCGCTGATCCACACGGCGGTGTT
>CAIWRM010000139.1 GCA_903915075.1 uncultured Microbacteriaceae bacterium | reverse complement strand
TCCCGGGCTGACCCGTTCGTGCGTTGAGAATTGGACAGCGGGCTGGTCGAACATCACGTTGGCCACAATGGCGCCCACGATGGCTCCGGCCACCTGGACAACCACATAGACCGCCGTCTCGATTGGCCGCTGAGCGCGCGAAATGAGCTGCACCAGCGACACCGCCGGATTGAAGTGCGCACCGCTGATGGGCCCCAGCGTGAGGATGAGCAGGGCGAGCGCAAAGATCGTGGAGAACGTGTTGATGATGAGCGCCACACCGTTGTCGTCCGTGAGGTTCGTGGCCATGATGCCCGAGCCCACCACAACGCACACCAGAACTGCGGTGCCCGCGAACTCGGCAGTGGCCCGAATGAAGGCTCGAAGTCCTGGTCGTGACATGCCTTGTGTCCTTACCTTGGGAAGACGTTAGTTCTTCTTGTTCTGATTGGGCGAACTTCTAGCTGTGAGCGGAAACCGGGACGGCCTTGGGAACGCGGCCTGGCGTGAGCGCCGAAGTGAGGTCGTCGAGAAGGTCTTTCACGTCTTCGATGCCCACCGAGAGGCGCACGAGGTTTTCGGGAACCGCGAGTGACGTTCCCGCAACCGCGGCATGCGTCATGGCGTGCGGGTAGCCAATGAGCGATTCCACGCCGCCGAGCGACTCGGCTAGCGTAAACAGTCGCGTCGATTCGGCAAACGCCTTCGCCGCAGCCGCTCCGCCCGCGATCTGCAACGACATCATGCCGCCAAACGAACGCATCTGCCGCGCGGCCACGTCATGTCCGGCGTGCGTGGCGAGACCCGGATAGTTCACACGCTCCACGGTGGGGTGTGCGGCCAGGGCCTCGGCAATCACCTGCGCGTTGCTGCTGTGGCGCTCCATGCGCAGACTGAGCGTCTTGATGCCCCGAATGGTGAGGTACGCGTCGAAGGGCCCCGAGATGGCGCCCACCGCGTTTTGCAGGAACGCAATCTTCTCGGCGAGCTCCTCATTGCTCGTCACGAGCGCTCCGCCCACAACATCGCTGTGGCCACCGATGTACTTGGTGGTGGAGTGCACCACCACATCGGCGCCGAGGGCGAGGGGCTGCTGAAGGGCCGGCGTGGCAAAGGTGTTGTCAGCGACCAAGAGAGCACCGAACTCGTGTGCGAGCGCAGCTAGTGCCGAAATGTCGAGGATGGTCAGTAGCGGATTCGAGGGTGTCTCGGCCCAGATGATCTTGGCCCCCGACGCTTCGAGTGCGCGGCGTGTGTCGTCGAGATTGGCGAGGTTGACCACCGTGTGCGCCACATCCCACGACTTAAAGACACCGTTGATGAGGCGGTAAGTGCCGCCGTAAACATCGTTGGAGAGAACCACGTGATCGCCCGGACGCAGCACCGCGCGCAACAGGGTGTCTTCGGCGGCGAGACCGCTGGCAAAACTGAAGGCGCGCGAACCACCCTCCAAGCTCGCCAGGTTCTGCTGAAGCGCATCGCGCGTGGGATTAGCGCTGCGGGCGTACTCGTAGCCGGCACGCAGGCCGCCGATGCCGTCTTGGATAAACGTGGACGAGAGGTGGATGGGTGGAATCACTGCGCCCGTCTCAGCGTCGGGCTGCTGTCCGGCGTGAATGGCGCGCGTCGCAAAGCCCGCGTGTTCAAGGTCGGTCATGCTTTTTCTCCTTGGGTGATGTCGG
>CAIWRM010000138.1 GCA_903915075.1 uncultured Microbacteriaceae bacterium | reverse complement strand
CGCCGAACTCGAGCGTGCCTGGCCAGAGGCCACCCAGCGCGACCGCGCACTGATCAGTCTGATTGACGACGGACTCATTGTGCCCGTGGCCCGCCAACGCTTTGAGTTGCCGAACTAGCCTGAGGGATCCTCGTCGCGCGGCTTGACGTAGGGGTCTTCGTCGCCGGCGTACGCGGCCGCCTGAGCCAGTTTTTCCACCTCGGCGTCGGCCGCCGCCGCCTTGGCGAGCAGGTCGTCGATTGTTTTGGCGGATTCGGGCAGGGCATCCAGAATCAACTCGATGGTGGGCGTGAGTCGAATGGTCAGATTGCGCCCCACCTCGCCACGGATGCGACCGGTGTTGGCCGTCAGGATGCGAGCCGCTTCGGCACGCTCGTCGTCGTTACCGTAGACGGTGAAGAAGATGGATGCGTGCTGCAGATCACCGGTGACCCGGACATCGGTGATGGTGACAAAACCGAGGGGTTCCTTGATGACGCCGCGCTCGAGCGCCTCGGCCACAATGACCTTGATGCGCTCGGCCAGCTTTCTGGCTCTTCCGTGATCAACCATGAGAAATCCGTTTAGTGAGAGACGTGTGGGGGTGAAGGAGGGCATGCTGCGGGTTGTGCGGCGTGCCCTCCCCCACAGCTAGACGCGGGGCTTCTCGACGAGCTCGATGGTCTCGATCTCGTCGCCGATCTGGAGGTCGTTGAACTTACCCAGACCGATACCGCACTCGAAGTCGGTCTTAACCTCGGAGGCGTCGTCTTTGAAGCGGCGCAGCGACTCGATGGCCAGACCATCGGCCAGCACGATGCCCTCGCGAATAACGCGCGCTTTGGCGTTTCGCGTGATTGTTCCGCTGCGCACAATACATCCGGCGATATTGCCGAACTTGCTCGAACGGAAAATCTCGCGGATCTCGGCAACACCCGACTGCACCTCTTCGAACTCGGGCTTGAGCATTCCCTTGAGGGAGTTCTCGATGTCTTCGAGTGCGTTGTAGATGACGGAGTAGAACCGGATGTCGACGCCCTCGCGAGCGGCGCGTTCGCGCGCCTTCGTGTCGGGACGCACGTTGAATCCGATGATGACGGCGCTGTCCACCGTGGCGAGGTTGACATCGCTCTCGGTGACGGCACCCACTCCGCGGTGGATGATGCGCAACTGCACGCTGTCGTCGACCTCGATCTTGAGGAGTGACTCTTCGAGCGCCTCAACGGCACCCGAAACGTCACCCTTGATGATGAGGTTGAGCGACTCGACCTTGCCGTCTTCGAGGGCCTTGGTGAAGTCCTCGAGGCTGATGCGTTTGCGCGCCTTGGCCAGCAGCGCGTTTCGCTGAACCGCCTCACGCTTTTCGGCAATCTGACGAGCGGTGCGGTCTTCCTCGGTCACGAGGAAGGTGTCACCGGCGCGGGGCACGCTCTGCAGACCCTGGATCTGTACCGGACGCGACGGCGTGGCAACCTCAACCGGAGCACCGTGTTCGTCGCTCATGGCGCGAACGCGACCGTAGGCCGTACCCGCAACGATGGCGTCTCCCACCCGGAGCGATCCCGACTGGATGAGCACCGTGGCAACCGCACCGCGACCCTTGTCGAGACGGGCCTCGATGGCGATACCGCGCGCGTCTTTGTTGGGGTTGGCACGCAGGTCGAGTCCGGCATCTGCAGTGAGGAGAACGGCGTCGAGCAGCTGGGTGATTCCCGTGCCCTCGCGAGCAGAAACGTCGACGAACATGACGTCTCCGCCGTACTCCTCGGCAACCAAACCGTACTCGGTGAGCTGCTGACGAACCTTTGCCGGGTTAGCGTCGGGCTTATCGACCTTGTTCACGGCAACCACAATCGGCACGTTGGCGGCCTGTGCGTGGTTAAGAGCCTCTACCGTCTGCGGCATGATGCCGTCGTCGGCGGCCACCACAAGAATGGCGATGTCGGTCACCTGCGCACCACGCGCACGCATGGCGGTGAACGCCTCGTGACCCGGGGTGTCAAGGAAGGTGATGCGACGATCGACGCCGTCGTGGTTGGCGTGCACCTGATAGGCACCGATGTGCTGCGTGATGCCACCCGCTTCGCCGGCCACCACGTCGGTCTGACGAATGGCGTCCAGCAAGCGCGTCTTTCCGTGGTCAACGTGACCCATGACGGTGACGACGGGGGGCCGAATCTCCAGCGTCGATTCGTCTTCGTCATCGAGTT
>CAIWRM010000137.1 GCA_903915075.1 uncultured Microbacteriaceae bacterium | reverse complement strand
TGAGCACGCCAATGAATTCTTCGCCCAGTCCGTACTTGAACGTCACGCGCTGCGCGTCGAGCCAGCGCGGCATCATGAGTACCTCTTCGTGGTCGACGTGGACACACTCAACCGGGCCAATGCCCTCGGGAAAGACAAAGACTTCCGGCTCACTAAAGGGCGGCGTCGTGAACCAGCCCCGATCCTTCTCCCAAATCACGGGCGGATTGAGGCACTCCTCAATCGTGGTCCAGATGCTAAAGCTCGGGGCGAAAATCTCGTTGCCGTCGTCGTCCACGACGACGAGGTTTGCCCCGTCACGCGTTCCGAGTTCGTGAACGCTGCTGAACAGGTGGTCGACGGCATAGCGGGCAAAAACGTTCGACAACCCGGGCTCCACGCCCATGCCCACGAGCGCGAGGCGTCCGGCGTCCTTCCACTGACCGTCGGCATCAAACTGGGCATCGCCCAGCTTGACGTGAGTTTTCTCGTATGGTGCCGTGGGGTGAGGCTCGGAGAGCGTCATGGCCATGTCGAGGTAATCGGCGGAGGCGGCGAGCGCACCCTCAAAAACCGTGGGCACAAACTTTGGCTCCACCGCATTCATCACGTGCGTTGCTCCGTGGCGGCGAGCCACCTCGGCCACGCTGTCCGCGCTTGACGCGTCAATGGCATCGGCCACAAATCGATCCGCAACCTCGTCGCCGTGCTTCGTGCGGATCCAGGCGATGGTGCGTTCCGCGCGTGCCGGGTCATAGTCGGTGACGACCGTGACCTCCCAGAACGAGCGACGAGCAAGAATCTTCGCCACAGCGTCGCCCACGCCACCGGCTCCCACGATAAGAATGCGCATAGTTCGACGCTACTGCGAACCCCTCTCACGCGCGACAAGTTTCTCACCAAGTAGGCTAAATTCATGCGCCGCCTGCTTCCACTCATCGGGCCGGGGCTGGTTGCGGGCGTGGCTTATGTCGACCCCGGAAACGTGGCGAGCAATATGTCGGCCGGCGCAACGTTTGGTTTCTTGCTGCTCTGGGTCGTCGTTTTGGGAAACCTGATCGCCTGGCTTGTTCAGTACCTGTCGGCAAAACTCGGCGTCGTCACGGGCAAGAGCCTGCCGCAACTCATTGGCGAACGCATTCGCAATCGTTGGGCACGGCGCGCTTTTTGGGTGCAGGCCGAACTTGTGGCCATGGCCACCGACCTCGCCGAGGTTCTCGGCGGCGCCATCGCGCTCTATCTGCTCTTCGGCATCCCCCTCGTGTGGGGCGGCCTCATTACGGGCGCGTTGTCCCTCGGCATTTTGGCGCTGCACAGTCGTGCCCGTGGCAAGATTTTCGAGCGCATCATTATCGGCCTGCTCGTCGTTATTGCGGTGGGATTCAGCATCGGCGTGTTTGTGAATCCACCCGACCCGGCCGCAGTGGCCACCGGCTTGATTCCGGGTTTCGACGGCGTGACGTCTGTTCTGCTGGCCGCGTCGATTCTGGGTGCGACGGTGATGCCCCACGCCGTCTACGCCCACTCCGCTCTCACGCGTGACCGATTTGGTCTTGTGGCCTCAGGCCCTCGGCGCCGCGACGTGCTGCGCGCCACGCGCTGGGATGTCACAATCGCGCTGGTCGTCGCCGGTGCCGTGAACATCGCCATCCTCGTGGTGGGTGCCGGCTTTCAGGGCGCCGGAGGAATTGACGATATCTTCACGGCCTACGCCAGCATCGCGGTGGCACTGGGGTCGACAATCGCCATTTTCTTTGGCATCGCGCTTCTCGCCTCGGGGCTTGCGTCCACGTCGGTGGGTGCCTACGCCGGCGGCGAGATCATGAGCGGATTGCTCAACATTCGCGTGCCTCTCATCTGGCGTCGCGTGATCTCCATCATTCCGGCCATCGTGATTTTGGCCCTCGGCGTCAACCCGCTCCTCGTGCTGATTATCAGCCAAGTGGTGTTGTCCTTCGGTATCTCCTTCGCCCTGATTCCCCTCATCCGATTCACCCGGAACCGGGCTCTGATGGGCGACGGCACCAATTCCCGTGGCACGACGGCGCTCGCCGTGGTTGCCACAGCACTTATCATCGCTCTCAATGTGGCGCTGATTGTGCTGTCGATAACGGGCATGGGCTAGGCCGGCCACTGCAACCGCGCACGCAAAAGGGGCGCCACCACAGAGGTGACGCCCCGAATGAGGTGCGATGTGTTACTTGAGGACGACCGTTGCGCCGGCGGCCTCGAGGGCCTCCTTGGCCTTGTCGGCAACATCCTTCTTGGCGCCCTCGAGGAGGGTCGAAGGTGCTCCGTCAACGAGTGCCTTTGCCTCGCCGAGACCGAGGTTGGTCAG
>CAIWRM010000136.1 GCA_903915075.1 uncultured Microbacteriaceae bacterium | reverse complement strand
CCGTTCGGTGAATTGACCACAACCCCCGCCCATAGACGCCCGACCACGCCCTGGGCTGTGGACAATTCACCTCCGGCGTGGAGATTCCCGCTATGTGTCAGGAAATGCCTTGGGGAAAGATAGGTTTGACGAGGGGTATTCCCATGGTCAATGGAGGGCATGAGGTCGTGACGAAGAGTCGAAGGCTAATTAGTTGGCTGGCCGCTTACGGTTTCGTCGTCGTCATGGTGATTCTTGTGGTCACCGTCGCCGGTGCTGTGATCGGTTCATTGCCGCGGACTCACCTCACCATTGAGGCGGGAACCGACGGCGGACTCTTCGATGCCATGGCAGAGACGTTGCGCGAGGATTTGGAACCGTATGGCGTCAAGGTTGACATTGTCAATCGGCCGGATTCAAAAAACATCATCGAGGACATTGCTAACAGTTCGAGTGTTGTTGACGCTGGGTTTGTGGCCTCAGACATTCCGGCGCAACTGAACCCGTTGGTGCGACAAGCCGGCACGGTGATGTTCTCGCCCGTTTATCTCGTTGCGGCCAAGGATTCCGACATCCGCTCAGTCGCAGACATTGCCGGGCAGAGCATCAGTCTTTACCCCAAGGACAGTGCCGCATGGGCTGTCTGCGAATACATTTTGCGCAGCTACGGTGTGGATCTCGTTGATGAGATGTCGAGTTACGGAAACGGGCTAAAAGTTCTCGAGAACACGGCCACCGGTGTCACAGACGCGGGCTGTCTAATCGACGTTCCCGCCGGTTCATCCATTGTTTACGCAGGAGACAGTCTCGCGTTGTTGGCTCAACCCGGCCTTCGTTTCCTTGAGATTCAAGAGGCTCAGGCCATCGAGGCCAACGAAGACTTTCTCGTGGCCTCCAAGATCGAGGCCGGCACCTTTGAGTTGTTCCCCAACGTAATCCCCTCGACGACCATCCAAACGAATGCGGCACTCATCACGTTCGTTGCCAAAGAGAATTTGCCGCGTGAATTGGTCACGATCATTGCCGAGAGTTTCCGACTCCAATACGGCAATGGAACCGCAGTCAACCCGGCCGGTGAACTTCC
Source organism: uncultured Microbacteriaceae bacterium (assembly GCA_903915075.1). Lineage (GTDB taxonomy): Bacteria > Actinomycetota > Actinomycetes > Actinomycetales > Microbacteriaceae > UBA963. Next base: position 4,971 of record CAIWRM010000136.1, on the reverse strand, counting down.
CTCGACCCAGCTCTCGTCGGTCGCAGCTTTTGAGGGAGCGCAAAACGTCATAGAAAATGGCTTGCCGTGGCTCTACCGAAATGCATCGTTCCCCATCGCCGCTTTTCTTGACAATTTCCTGTCGTCTTACGGCCTCTTTCTCACCACTGTTTTCCTCGTGCTCGCCATTCTCGACAACATCGGGTTTGCCAAACCCATGCACCTCGTCAGACGTTCGCGCCAACCGCGCATGCGCCTCATGGCCATGGGCGTTGCCGAGCGATTGAGAAGGAACGGCTCGCTGTCTCGCAGCGATCAGCGCAAACTTGCCATCGTCGAGCGCTGGATCAAGAGCCAAAACCAGGGGATCGATGAAGTCGAGGCGCTGGTGGACGAGGTCACGTCGTTTTCAGCTTCGCCGTCGCCGGCGAAACCGACACGGAGTCGTTAGCTCACGGTGCCCGTGAGGGAAGCGAGTCTCTTCTGAACACCGGGTGTGAGCGCAAACCACACGCCGGCGAGCACGGCAAGCGACGCCACAAAGATAATGGTGCCGAGCCAACTCATGCCGTCATTTCCCGCATACATCACGTTGAGGTTGCGCACCGCGCCCGTGAACAGAACCAGGTCGACGTGCACCACGATGAACGCGAGGAAGAGAAAGAGAACAACGTTGTGCACCCAACGAACGGGCTTCTCGGGAACCCAGCGATTGAGGCGCGGCGCATCAAGTGGCCAGGCGCGCGATAGGCGCAACCCGCTGAGAATGGCGAGTGGAGCCAGCAGAAATGTCACACCGAAGTACGCCAAAACCTGGAGGGCGTTGTAACTCACCCACGGGTTCTCAACGGGCCACGTAAACGTGAGGTACTGCAAGAGCGCCGAGAGAGCGTGAGGGAAAACCTCCCAGCTGGTGGGCACAGTGCGCACCCATTGACCGGTGGCAAAGAGCAACACCAGATAAATGGCTCCGTTGAGCACCCAGAGAATGTCAACCGTATTGTGCAGCCAGACGTTGATGCCCATGCGCCGCGGTGCCTGACCGAAAAGCTTGCGCCCCGGGGTCCAGAAAGCCGGCGGGCGCTTCTTCGAACGAATCGACAGAGCTGTGCGAATGATGAGAAGCAAGAACAGCGTGTTCAGGAAGTGCGTCACGTTCACCCACACGGGAATACCCACCGGGGCACCGGCTGCCGGTTCGACAACCCCCGGATACTGCGCCATGAATTCCTGCACGGCTGGCTGTGCGCGCAGCACAAATGCAACGACTGACAACACAATCGCCGCGCCCACGACGGAGGCAGCGATCCGGAGGGCTCGACGCAACGACTTACTCACTGTTCGAACTTATCGAATCCACGCCAAAAGGTGAGGCGGTCGGCGAGTTGTCCATAGTCCAGGGCGTGGCCGGGCGTCCATGGGCGAGGACTGTGGGGAACTCGCCGACATGACGAGAACACCACACCTCAATGTTTGAGCGGGGAGAGGGCCGTCACGAAGTTGGCGACGCCACGTGGGTTTCGATACGCCGACCTGGCGGTCGGCTACTCAACCAGCGAGACGGGCTACTCGCCGATATAGCTCATCACGTGCTTGACGCGTGTGTAATCCTCGAAGCCGTACTGCGAGAGGTCTTTGCCGTATCCGGAGTGCTTGAATCCACCGTGCGGCATCTCGGAGACGAAGGGGATGTGCGTGTTGATCCACACCACACCAAAGTCCAAGTCTTTCGACATGCGCATGCACGTGCCGTGGTTGGCGGACCACACCGAACCGGAGAGTCCGTATTCCACATCGTTGGCCATCTCCAGGGCTTGAGCTTCGGTGTCGAACACCTGAACGGTGATGACGGGGCCGAAGATTTCGTCTTGGATTACCTCGTCATCCTGCTTGAGCCCGGAGATGACCGTTGGCGCCATGAAGTAGCCCTTGTCGCCAACGCGCGTTCCGCCGGTCACGAGTTTTGCGTGTCCCGGAAGGCGTTCGATGAACCCCATGACCTTGTCGAACTGGGCTTGCGATGACAACGGTCCGTAGAGTGCATCATCGTTGCCTGCCCCGGTTTCGACGGTCGCGGAGTGCGCGGCGAGCGCTTTCACGAATTTGTCGTGAACACCTTTTTGCACCAGCACACGTGTGCCAGCGGTGCAGTCTTGGCCGGCGTTGTAGTAGCCGGCGAGCGCCACGCCTTCTACGGCAGCGTCGATGTTGGCGTCGTCGAAGATGATGACGGGCGCTTTACCGCCGAGTTCGAGGTGCACGCGCTTCACGTCGCGACCCGCTGATTCTGCGACTTCCATGCCGGCACGAACCGATCCGGTGATGGCGACCATGTCGGCGGTCTTGTCTGCGACGAGAGCCCGGCCTGTGTCACGTCCGCCGAGAACGACGTTCAAGACGCCCGCGGGAACAAATTCCGCAAACAGCTCGGCGAGCCAAATCGTCGATGCGGGTGTGATCTCGGAGGGTTTGAGGACCACGGTGTTGCCGGCCGCAATGGCGGGGGCCACTTTCCACACGGCCATCATGAAGGGATAGTTCCAGGGAGTGACCTGACCGATGACACCAATGGGCTCGCGGCGGATGGAGGAGGTGTGGTCCTTCATGTATTCACCGGTGGCCCGACCTTCGAGGTTTCGCGCGGCGCCCGCGAAGAAGCGGAACTCGTCGACCGCAGCCGGAACCTCATCTTCCATGAAGCGTGCGAGGGGCTTTCCCGTGTTGCGACATTCAATGGCGGCCAGCTCTTCGCCCCGCGCTTCAATGGCGTCAGCCACCTTGAGGAGGGCCACCTGGCGCTCGTAGGGCGTGGTCTGTTTCCACTCGGCGAAGGCCGCCCTGGCTGCGGCGTAGGCCTTGGCCACATCCTTCTCCGTGGAATCCGGGATGGTCGCGTACACCTCTCCGGTTGAGGGATCAATCACGTTGATGGTCGTCTTCGACTCGGACTCAACTGATTTTCCGCCGACAAAATTCTTTAGTGCTGTAACCGACATGGATACCTCCTGATGCTGAGCCTAGACAAAAATTGGCGCGAATAGGATGAGAACTGTGAGTTCAAAGCCGACAGCACGCCCCCTACCCCTGTCGGGCATCCGCATTCTGGACTTTACGCGGGTGTTGGCCGGACCGTACGCCACCATGATGATGGCCGATTTTGGCGCGGACGTTATCAAAATCGAGTCACCGGTGGGAGATGAAACGCGCGCGTGGGCTCCCCCCAAGGCGGCGGACGGGTCTTCCACATATTTTTCTGGCGTCAACCGCAATAAGCGCTCGCTCGTTCTCGATCTCAACGACCCGGCCGATCACGCGCGGGCGCTGGAGCTTGTGAGCACAGCCGACGTGATCATGGAGAATTTTCGCCCCGGTGTGATGGCCAAGTTCGGCTTGGACGTGGACTCGGTGGCCGGCATCAAGCCCGACATCGTTTACTGCTCGCTGACCGGTAACGGCGCCGGTGCGGGCAAAGACCTGGCCGGATACGACCTCCTCATTCAAGCTATGGGTGGGCTGATGAGCGTCACGGGCTCCCCCGAGGGCGAACCCACGAAGGCGGGCGTGGCCCTGGTGGACGTGATCAGCGGTCTCAATGCCTTCTCGGGAGTTCTGTTGGCGCTGCGCAACCGTGACGCGGCGGCAGCGGCCGGCGAGCCGCCCACCCCGCGGCGCTGTGAGATTGACCTCCTGACGAGTCTGCTCTCGGCGCTGAGCAATCAGTCCAGCGCCGTGCTCAACACGGGCGTTGACCCTACGCGCATGGGCAACGCGCACCCCAGCATCTCGCCGTATGAGTTGTATCAGGCAGCCGATCGCCCTCTCGTGATTGCCGTGGGATCCGATCGACACTTCGCGCTTCTCGTGGAGAAGCTGGGCAATGCCGACTTGGCAACCGACGCACGCTTTGTGACGAAGGCCGACCGGGTGGCGAGCCTCGATCGGGATGGTGAAGCTGTTCGGTCCGCGGCCAACCCTATCCACCTGCTGGAATCACCCGCACAGTATTTGTTGCCCCCGCCTCACTTGGGCGAGCATCCTGAAGTCAACTGGAAAGAGGATCACTAAGTGTCCAAGAAATTTGAGAACGTAGCGCTCACCGACAAGGTGTTCGCCTTTGATGCTCTGCTCAGCGACGAGGAACGCGGCTGGCAGCAGAAGGCGCGCGAGTTCGCGCAGACGCAGATTGCGCCCACGGTTGAAGACGACTTCGACGCCAAGTACTTTCGCACGGAGCTGATCCCGCTGGTCGCGGCAACGGGATTCCTCGGTATGCACCTCAACGGCTACGGATGCGCCGGCGCGAGCGCCGTGAGCTACGGGCTGGTCTGCCACGAGATTGAGGCGGTCGACAGCGCGTGGCGCACGTTTGTGTCGGTTCAGGGATCCCTGGCGATGTCTGCAATTTACAAGTTCGGCTCCGAGGAGCAGAAAGAAGAGTGGCTGCCGAAAATGGCGAAGGGCGAGAAGCTCGGCTGCTTTGGCCTCACCGAACCGCACGGCGGCAGCGACCCCGGCAACATGAAAACCGTGGCGGTGCGCAGTGGCGACAACTGGGTGATCAATGGCGGCAAGCGCTGGATCGGTCTGGCCAGTGTGGCCGACATTTGCATCGTCTGGGCCATGACCGACGACGGAGTGCGCGGTTTCATCGTGGAGACCAACACTCCCGGTTTCACCGCAACACCCATCGAGGGCAAGCTGTCGATGCGCAACTCGGTGCAGTGCGACATCGACATGGTCAACGTCACCGTTCCCGACAGCATGATGTTGCCGAAGGCCAAAGGACTCTCCGGCCCGTTCTCGTGCCTCAACGAAGCGCGCTACGGAATCATCTGGGGTGCGATGGGTGCGGCCCGCGGTTGCCTCGACGCCGCGATCGGTCGCTCCATGTCGCGCGAGGTGTTTGGCAAACCCATCGGTGGCTACCAGCTCACGCAGGCCAAGCTCGCCGACATGATGGTGGAGTACGAGAAGGGCATGCTGCTCTCGCTG
>CAIWRM010000135.1 GCA_903915075.1 uncultured Microbacteriaceae bacterium | reverse complement strand
TCGATATCGTTGCCCGTCACGAAAACTCGCTCGTTGTGGTCGAGGTCAAGACGCGCTCGTCGCTTTCTGCGGGCCATCCGTTCGAGGCCATCACGGCCATCAAGCTGGCACGGCTTCGCGCCCTCGCGGGTCTCTGGTGTGCGGCACAGACCCACACATTTTCAAGCGTGCGGATAGACGCCATCGCCGTCCTCATGCACTCGAGCCAACCGGCCACGGTGGAGCACCTCACGGGAGTCTGGCGATGAGCCTCGGGTACGCCAGGTCGCTGGCTCTCGTGGGACTGCGCGGCATCCCCGTCGACATCGAGGTGGATGCGCGAGCAGGTTTGCCCGGTATGTCACTCATCGGTCTGACGGATCGCGCGCTGGGGGAAGCAGTCGAGCGGGTGCGATCGGCACTCGCCAACTCAGGCGTTGATCTTCCCGCGCGCAAACTCACCGTCAACCTCTCTCCCGCCGCACTCCCCAAGCAGGGTTCGGCCTTCGACCTCGCTATCGCGGTCGCCATTCTCGTGGCGCTGGGCGTTGTTCCGGGCGCAGGCGTTGAGGGGGCGGTGCTGTTGGGCGAACTTGCGCTGGACGGCCGACTTCGTCCCACCGCCGGCATTCTGCCCGCCACGCTCGCCGCGCGTGACGCCGGTGCACGTACCGTGCTCGTGCCCACGGCAAACGTGGAAGAAGCGTCACTCGTCGAGGGCGTACGTGTTGTGGGGGTTCCCTCGTTGCGCGAGGCCGCGATTCACGCGGGCGCCACCATTCCCTCCGCGCCGGTGCAACCCCTTCTGCTCGAGCCGACAACAGAGCGCGATCGGGCTACGGCACAGCCACTCGATCTCGCCGACGTGCTTGGGCAACCCGATGCGGTCGACGCCCTCGTCACGGCCGCCGCCGGTGGGCACCATCTGTTCTTGCTCGGACCCCCGGGTGCGGGCAAAACCATGTTGGCGCAGCGCCTTCCCGGCATTCTGCCTCCCCTCACGCGCGAGCAGGCCACCCAGGCCGCGTGTGTTCGGTCGCTCACCGAACTCGCGGCCCTCAGCGAAATCGACACCACGCCTCCGTTTGAGGCACCTCACCACACCGCCACGGCGGCGGCCATGGTGGGTGGCGGCGGTGTCGTGATCCGGCCCGGGGCGGTTACCCGCGCCAGCGGGGGAGTTCTATTTCTCGACGAGGCACCCGAGTTCCATTCTGCAGTTCTCGACTGCCTGCGGGAACCGCTCGAGACGGGATCCGTCAACATTCTGCGGGCGAGTGCGCGGGCAACATTCCCCGCCCAATTTCAACTCGTGATGGCCGCCAACCCTTGCCCGTGCGGAAACTACGGTGTGCCGCGCAGCGAGTGTTCGTGCCCGCCCATGGCGCGCCGACGATATCTCGCTCGCCTGTCGGGCCCGTTGCTCGATCGGGTGGACATTCACCTGAGTGTCGCCAAAGCGACCATTCCCCGCGGGATCAGCGCCGACATGCCACGTGTTTCTTCGGCGCAGGCCCGGCAGCGCGTAATTGCCGCGCGCACCGCGGCGGGAGAACGATTGCGCGATACCGCCTGGCGTACCAACGCCGAGGTCGACGGCGCCTATCTCCGAAGTCGCCACCTTCGCCTTCCCGCGGCCGTCACGCGACCCATCGACAGGGGACTTGAGCGCGGTGGCCTGAGCATGCGCGGTTACGACCGTGTCTTGCGGGTTGCCTGGACCTTGGCCGATCTCGATGGCGCCACGCTACCCACGCTCGATCACGTTGGTCGAGCGCTCTTTCTCAGACAAGGAGTTGCCGCATGAAAACCTTTGGTGCTTTTTCGCAGAGCGAGCTCGTGCACATGGTTGGAGCTGTCCGTGCGGAGCAACCAACCGCAGAGTCGGCGTGCGAGGTCTTCGCCCGGGCAGCCTGGTCGGGCATCGTGGAGCCGGGGGACCGCGTGGCGGGAATGCTGTGGTCTGCGCTCGGTCATCACCAGTCACTCGAGTGCCTCATCTCCGATGAAACGCCACAGCGCGTGGCGGCGCGAGTGGCCGAGAGAGTTGGGAGCGATTCAGGCGAGGGTTACGAGACCCTGGCCGAGGTGATTGCTGAGGCGTTCACCCGGTGGCGTCCGCGACTGAGCGCTTCCGAGGCCAGTGCGCATCTCGAGCGAGCGGCCCGGCTCAGCGTGTCTTTCACGATTCCGGGAGATGAGCACTGGCCCGCTCAACTCGATGACCTGGGTGCGCATCGACCCGCGGGACTGTGGTTGCGCGGATCATCGGCAGCGTTGGGCGCAACCGGCAGGAGCGTGTCCGTGGTCGGTGCTCGCGCCTCAACGGGATACGGCGAACACGTCACGATGGAGATTGTTGCCGGCCTGTGCGATCGCGGCTTTGCTGTGGTGTCGGGTGCCGCCTATGGCATCGACGGCATGGCCCATCGCGCGGCCTTGGCCAGCGAAGGCACCACGGTGGCCGTCTTGGCCGGGGGCGTTGATCGGTTGTACCCCAGCGGACACGACACGCTGCTCAAACGCATCATCGACGTCGGCATTGTCGTGAGCGAGCTTCCGTGCGGCTGGGCGCCCACCCGCTGGCGATTTTTGCAACGCAATCGGCTCATCGCCGCTCTCGGCCAGGCAACCGCGGTCATGGAGGCTGGGTGGCGGTCGGGTTCCCTCAACACCGCCCACCACGCACTTTCGCTCGAGCGACCCGTGGGTGCGGTTCCCGGTCCGGTGACCAGCGCGAGTTCGGCCGGTTGCCACCGGCTGCTTCGGGAAACGCCCGCCGTGTGTGTTACGTCGGCCGAAGAGGTGGCCCAACTCGTGGCGAGCCCGCTGGGCACAGGGGCGACAAACCCCACGAATCCCTCCTCCAGCAAGCACCCCGCAGAACCGTCGCTCGAGGACATCCACCCCTTCGCCGTGCGAGTTGTCGATGCGCTGTCAGAGAGGTCGGCGCGGACACCCGAGAAGATTGCCCGCGACTCGGGGCTTTCCGTCGAGCAAACGACCTCCATCCTCGGACTCTTGAACATGTCTGACCTCGTTTCCGAGCGGGCTACCGGATGGGTGAGAAAAACCGTGGCTCAATCGCCATCATCGTGACCAGACCACAATTGCCCATTCTGCGCGTGTGTAGCATCCGCGCGACGGTGCTCGCCAGCATGCTTGAGGCATGAACCTTGACGCCTGCCAAGACGCGTTCGTGGGCTACCTCGCCCACGAGCGCTCGCTGTCGGCAAACACCGTCAAGGCGTACGGCAGTGACGTTTCCGAACTTAACGATTTCGCTGCCACGCACGGCGTCGAGCATGCCGACGACCTCACCCTGGCCGTGCTGCGCGACTGGCTGTGGCACAGCGCCGAATCGGGGCTCTCACAGACCACCCTGGCCCGCCGCGCCGCCAGTGCCCGCGCCTTTACGGCGTGGATGCGACGAACCGGGGTTACTCCCGGCGACGCAGGCGTTCGGCTCAAGAGCCCCAAGCCCGACCGCAGCCTGCCGCGCGTGGTCACCGAGGCGGGCATGACGCAGATGTTAGACGCACTGACTCAGCGGGCATCGTCGGGGGAGCCGGGTGACCTGCGAGACCACGCCATCGTCGAACTGCTCTACGCCTCGGGAATGCGCGTTTCCGAACTCGTGTCATTAGACATCGACGCGGTTGACTTGGCCCGCAACACCGCCGCCGTGGTGGGCAAGGGCAACCGGGAGCGCATGGTGCCTTTTGGCGTACCGGCGGCCCGCGCCGTTTCGGCTTACCTGAGTGCACGCCCGGCGCTCGTCACGGAGCGATCCGGTCACGCCGTTTTTCTTGGCGCCCGAGGCGCACGCTTGGGTACGCGCGCTGTCTACGAGCTGGTGGCAGGCCTGCTCAGCTCTGTTCCGGGCACGGGCCCCGCCGGACCACACGCCCTTCGGCACACGGCGGCAACCCACCTGCTCGACGGCGGTGCCGACCTCCGGGTGGTTCAGGAGTTACTGGGTCACGCCAGTCTCGGCACCACGCAGATCTACACACACGTCTCCATGGAGCGCCTCGAGGCGAGCTACCGCCAGGCGCACCCTCGCGCCTAGCGGCCCGCTACCACGGCAGCAGAACGGCCCGCGGCACCTCGCCCCAAGCGAGTAACGGATTCACGTACTCGCCCCGATAGCGCAGGCCTAAGTGCACACACGCGCAGTGAGGCGTGGGGGAGACCACGGCCACGGCTTCCCCAGCCTCGACCACCGAGCCCACCTCAACCAGTGACGTGGCACCGTCGAAGGTCGCCAGCCATCCGCCACCCGCATCGAGCGTCACCACATCGCGGTCGACCACTCTGCCGGCAAAAGCCACACGGACATCGCTGGGAGCCACCAACCGCTCGCCAGAGGAAGCTGGCAGATCGATGCCGCGATGCCCGGCACCATATTCGGTGACAGGAGCCACGAAGGGGCGGCTCAGTTGACGACTGCGTTCCAGAGGCCACAGCCATTCCGAGGGTGCAGCATCGACCGGTGGGGTGTTGACCAGTTGACCGTGGGCGAGCGTGGTGAGCGTGAGGACGACCGCCGCCCACGGTTTGCGCGTCAGGTTTCGCGGCAGTGGCCGGGACGGTCGGAACAGCCGGGTCGGTCGAAGAGGTCGAAACGGGCGCGTGAGCATGCCCCATCATGGAGCGCGGTTTGGCCAGCCGAGGCTAGTCGGTGCCGAACTGTTGATACATCTCGCGTTCGCGGTCGCGACGGGGGAACAGGAACCACACGAGGGCGGCGCCGCCGACCATAGCGATAATGCCCACGAGGTAAGCGCTGTTTGCGCCATCGAGGAAAGACTGCCTGGCCGCCGCGATGATGGACTCGGAGTACTGCGGATAGCGAGCGGCCAGATCTGTGGCGCTGCCAAACGACTTGGCCAGCGCGGCCGACGTCTCGCTCGTAATTTGCTGTTGCACCGCGGACGGTTCGGCGGCGATATCGGCCGCTATCGATCGGGCGTAGCCGGCGCCGAGAATGGCGCCCAGAATGGATTGCATGATGGCGCCGCCCAGGTCGCGCTGAAGATCGCCGGTGCCCGAAGCCATTCCCACCTTGGTTACGGGAACCGAGTTGGTGAGGGCGTGCGACGCGGGCGTTCCCGCGATACCCACACCGAGCCCAAACAGGGCGTAACTCAGTGCCACCCACACGTACGGAGTGGTGAGTCCCCACAGCACGAGCATCGAGGCGAAGCCCAGCAAACACAGTGCGAAGCCGATGAGCAGGGTGATGCGCGATCCGAGTTGGCCGGTGAGGCGCGACGACAGCGGTGCCACAGCAATCATGGCCACGACACACGGCAAGATTGCCGTTCCGGCCATGAGCGGGTCGTAGCCCAAGACGTTCTGCAAAAACTGTTGCCCAATGAACATGGCACCCATGAGAGAACCGAACACGATGATGCCCGATACGGCGGCCACCCAAAACGTGGGGCGCTTGGCAAACGTCAGGTCGAACAGTGGGAAACGAGCCCGCGTCTGTCGCCAGAAGAAGGCCACACCGCCCAGAAGCGTGATCACCCCCATGCCGATCACGGTCATCAGGTGGCCATCGAGCGCCACAAAGTTGATGGTCAAGACAAGTCCGCCAAAGAAAATGGCGGAGAAAATGCCGCCCCAGTGGTCCACCGGTTCTGTCGTCTCGCTGAGCTTGGCGGGCACGTTGAGAATGACGAGCACGATGGCCACCACGGCAAACGGAACGGCCACCAGGAACATCCAGTTCCACGTGGTCACCATCAGGAGCGCCCCCGCGATCAGCGGTGAGAGCGCAGAGAGGCCCGCGCCGAGGGCAGACCACAGCGCGATGGCGGTGGTGCGCCGAGACCCGGCCCAAATGGCGGTGATCAGGGCCAGGGTGGTGGGGTAGGCCATGCCGGCCGCAACGCCACCGAGAAGTCGTGAGATGGCAAGAATTTCGATGCTCGTGGCAAAGAACGACATAAACGCCGCCGGAATCCCCAGTGACAGTCCGAGAATCAGCATGCCCTTGCGCCCGAAGCGGTCACCCAGGGCGCCGAGGTACAGCACCGAAATCGACAGGCCGAGCGAGAATCCCACGGCAACCAGGTTGAGGCCCACCTGTGAGGCGTC
>CAIWRM010000134.1 GCA_903915075.1 uncultured Microbacteriaceae bacterium | reverse complement strand
TGTGTCCCGAACCGGGTCAACATTACCAGCAGTTCAGGCGAGCGAAAAACCGCCGACAAGCCCACCTCAGCCGAAGTTTCTTTGCCTGCCCGCCTAGGCTGGAGACATGAGTCGCACTGCGTTCACCCTCGACGAAGACCTCGGCCTTGCCCTTCGTCTCGCCGATGCTGCCGACGCCCTCAGCCGTGAGCGCTTCCTCGCGCAAGACCTCGTGGTGGAAGCCAAGCCCGACCGAACCCCGGTCACCGATGCCGATAAGGCCATCGAGCGCGCCATCATCGACCTGCTGGGGGCGGAGCGGCCAGAAGACTTCATGCTCGGTGAGGAGTTTGGTGAGCAGGCCGGTACCGTTTCAGAGCACCCGATGGGCACGGGCGACCACCCCCACCGTCAGTGGATCATCGACCCCATCGACGGCACGGCCAATTTTCTGCGCGGTGTGCCGGTGTGGGCAACACTCATCGCGCTCGCCATCAACGGCGACCCGGTGATTGGCGTCGTCAGCGCGCCGGCGCTGGGCAAGCGCTGGTGGGCGGCCGCCGAAAACGGTGCGTGGGTGGACGAATCAGGCGATGCGCTGTCGTCTCTCCCCCTGCCTGACAGCCTGAACGGAATCCTGAGTGAGCCCATCGTGGCCAAGCCCGAACCGCGTCGCATGAAGGTCTCCGCCGTGAGTAACCTCGCGGATGCCTCCCTTAGCTACAACAACCTGCAACAGTGGGATCAAGCCGGTTACCTCGACGAGCTCGTGGCGCTCTCGCGTCGCGTCTGGCGCACGCGCGCCTACGGCGACATGTGGTCGTACATGATGCTCGCCGAGGGCGTGCTCGATGCCGTGGCCGAATTCGACCTCAAGCCCTACGACATGGCAGCCCTTATTCCCATTGTTCGTGAGGCCGGTGGACGCTTCTCCTCGGTTGACGGACACAACGACTGTTGGCACGGCAGCGCTCTGGCAACGAACGGTCACCTGCACAACGACTTGCTCGAGGCGCTGAGACGATAACCCTGTCGGCACGCAGCGTCAAATGTTAGTCTTCGCTTATGAGCATTGACAACACAGCCATCACGACTATCGACGGAAAAGCGACCACGCTGGGCGCCGTGCGCGCGCCAGTGACCATGGTGGTGAACGTCGCCTCCAAGTGTGGCCTCACGCCACAGTACGGCGCACTCGAAGAGCTTCAGAAGACCTACGGTGCCCGCGGATTCACCGTTCTCGGGTTCCCCTGCAACCAGTTCATGTTCCAGGAGCCCGGCAGCAACGCGGAAATCGAAACCTACTGCACCACCACCTGGGGCGTGACCTTCCCCATGTTCGACAAGGTCAAGGTCAACGGCAAGGGCAAGCACCCTCTCTATGACGAACTCACAAAGGTGAAGGACTCCGAGGGCAAGGCAGGCAACGTCAAATGGAACTTTGAGAAGTTCCTGGTTCTGCCCAACGGCGAAATCAAGCGCTTCCGACCCACCACTGTTCCCGACGACCCCGCAATCATCTCGGTCATCGAGGCGAATCTCCCCAAGTAAACGGCAATCGCCGGTTGAGTAGCCCCACGAAGTGGGCGTATCGAAAC
>CAIWRM010000133.1 GCA_903915075.1 uncultured Microbacteriaceae bacterium | reverse complement strand
GGGTTGGCTTCGTTGAGCGAGAGGCCCATGGCGATGCGCATCCAGAAGTACTGGGGAACCTCGAGGGGGTCGCCGTTGCGGCCCTTAATGGCGTAGCGGTTGTTGAGCGTGACGACGCCGATGTACTTGAGGAGATCGTCGTTTTCAGGCGTGAGGTGAGCAGCCAGCGCATCGAGGTCGAAGAGTTCGCCGAGGCGCGGGTCGAGCAGGCCCTCCTCAACACCGCGACGGATGTTGGGGGCAAAGTGTTCGCGGTGCAGCGCCATGAGCTGCTCACGGTTGCTGAAGTCGCCCAGCACGCGCTTGTAGATGGTCTTGAGCAGCAGGCGGGCGGCAACGACGTCGAAAGCCGGGTCGTCTTTCACGTTCTGCAGGGCAACCTGAATCACCGCTTCGTCGAGCTGTTGCGTCGTAATGCCGTCGAACAGCGTGATCTCAAGCTCGGTGGCAATCTGGGTCACCCAAGCGATCGAGTCGGGCAGCCCTGAGGACGCCTCTTCGATGGCGAGGTTGATCTTGTTTGCGTCATACGATTCCCGCTGACCGTTGCGCTTTACGACTGTGATTGACACCTAAACTCCCGATTTTTGTCTTGCGTCGATAAGGACGCTTGACCACTATATACAGGGGCACTGACAGTTGCCCAACCCCACATATTGTGGGCGTGTCGTCCACACTTGTGGATAACTTGTTCCCACGTTATCCACTTATTCACAGGCAATCTGCCGGTTATCGGCCCATTTTTGACCATATCGTTGACGTATGACACGCAAGACACGATTTCTCACCGCGGGAGCCGCGGCACTGCTCGCCCTCACCCTCGCCGGATGCTCACAAATGGGCACCGACGCCGGCGCTGGGACGTCTTCATCAGTGGATTCTTCAGCGCCTGATATCGCGGTGGACCCCAGCATGGGCAATGAGAGCGTGAAGAGCTCCTTGGACGGGTCCAGCGCGCTGTCCAGCGACGGCATCGGTGGTGCCTCCACCATCACGACGACATGGTTGTCGCTCACGGCAAACGACCCCGCCGGCACCGCCGACCAAGCAGCCGCGATTGCTGATGCCGCGGGAGGATACGTCGAGAATCGTTCAGAAAGTACGGGCGGAGGCATTGTTGTTCCCCTCTCCGGGGTGAAGGGTGATGCCTCCCTGGGTGGCACGGGGCCCGCCGAATACGTCTCGCTCACGCTCCGCGTGCCCACCGAAAAGGCCGATGCCGTGATTGGCGACCTCAAGGAACTCGGTCGGGTGTCGTCATACAACCAGAGCCAGTACGACGTGGGGCTGCAGCAGGCCGACCTCGCTGCCCGCATCGCCTCCCTCACCGAGAGCCTCGCGTCTCTTCGTGGCCTGCAGTCATCGGCGGCCAACGTTTCTGATCTGCTCGCCGCGGAGGCCGCTATCTCGGCCCGCCAGTCCGAGCTCGATTCGCTCATCGCGCAGCGCGACTATCTCGACAGTCAGATTGAGATGACGTCGATTTCGCTTGACGTCACCTCAACGTCTGTGGGCGAGGCAAGCAACCTGACGTTCCTGGATGGCATTGTGAACGGCTGGAACAGCATCGGCACAACGCTGTCGCTCGCGGGCGTGGCCATCGGATTCGTGTTGCCGTGGCTCGGGGTGCTGATTGTGCTGGCCGGCATTGCCGCGGCGATTGCGATCCCGCTGGTGCGGCGCACTCGTGCGCAAGCTGCCGCCGGCGCAAAGCCTGCCGCAGCAAAGTCGGCCCCGCGCGCCCGAAAGCCTCAACCCAAGAAGTAGCCCCGGGCCGAATGAGGGCGGGGCAATCTGGCTACGGCTGCAGCCGGGTGACGGTCCAACCGGTTGATGTCTCGTTTCGGGTAAAAACAAGGCGATCGTGGAAACGCTTCGACCTACCGGCCCAGAATTCGAAGCGGTCGGG
>CAIWRM010000132.1 GCA_903915075.1 uncultured Microbacteriaceae bacterium | reverse complement strand
GCCGGCGAGTTACCCTAGCGGCCAAAGGGATCTGACTGTAAATCAGACGGCTCAGCCTTCGGGGGTTCGAATCCCTCACTCGCCACATAAAGAAAGTCCCCCATTTAGGGGGTCTTTCTTTATGTGGCTCGTGTGGTGTGCATGAGAACCCCCTTGGGTGGGCCCCCGCTGACGCGCGATTCGAACGCATGCGTTCGCGCGCGGCAGTAGGGGAGTCGAATCCCCGACGCCTAGGTACCCTCACTCGCCACCTAGAGCCCCTCACTCGTCGGCAAATACCCTTCCCGCCTTCCCCGTAAAATAAGTCCATGGCATTCATCGAGGCGATTGATCTCGTCAAGACTTATTCCCCCAAGGGCTCTCCCCAGGTAAGGGCGCTCGACGGTCTCAACCTTGAGGTTCAGAAGGGCAGCGTTACCGCTCTTCTTGGCCCTAACGGCGCGGGCAAAACCACGACCGTCAAGGCACTCACCACTTTGATCAAGCCCGACTCGGGCTCCGCGTTCATCGACGGTGTCGACGTTTTTGCTGAGCCTGATGCCATCCGGCGCATGATTGGCGCGAGCGGACAATATGCCGCCGTTGATCAAAACCTGACCGGTTTCGAGAATCTCGTGATGGTGGGACGGCTGTATCACCTCGGCGCGAAGGTTGCTCGCCAGCGAGCCAAGGAACTCATCGAACTTTTCGACCTCGTCGAGGCGCAGAATCGAACGGTCAAGGGATACTCGGGCGGTATGCGCCGTCGCATTGACCTTGCCGGCGCACTCGTGATTCGACCCCCCGTTCTTTTCCTCGACGAACCCACGACGGGGCTCGACCCCCGAAGCCGCATCGGCCTGTGGGAGGTCATCGAGCAGTTGGTGACCGACGGCACGACCGTGCTGCTCACCACTCAATACCTCGAAGAAGCCGATCGCCTCGCCGATTCCATCTCCGTGATTGACAACGGCAAGGTGATCGCTCGGGGTACGGCCGACGAACTCAAGGCTTCGGTCGGTGGGCTTCGTGTTGCCGTGACCGTCGTTGACGAGCTGTGCATCGAAGCCATGCGCACGATTCTGAACCGATTTGGCTCAGGGGAGTCCGCCGTTCTCAATGGCCGCACCCTGGTGGTTCCGGTCCAGGACGGCCCTCACGCCCTCGCGGCAATCGTGAGTGCCGCCGCCGACGAGGGCATCGCCCTGCACGATGCCGGCATGCGCCGCCCCACGCTCGACGACGTGTTCCTGCAACTGACCGGCCACGCTGCTCAAACCGAAGATTCAGAAACGGAGAGCGCGGCATGACCTCGACCCTCAAGCCCATTCCCGGCAACGCCGTTTCGCGTTTTCTCAGCGACGGCGCGGTAACGACCTGGCGCAACCTGATGAAGATCATCCGCGTTCCGGAGATCCTTCTCTTCAGCCTGATTCAGCCCATCATGTTCGTTCTGCTATTCACCTATGTCTTCGGCGCCGCGATTGACATTCCCGGTGATGGTTACACTTCGTTCTTGATGGCGGGGATCTTTGCCCAAACGGTCGTCTTCGGTTCCACGTACTCGGGTTCGGCCATGGCGCAGGACCTCAAAGACGGAATCATTGACCGCTTCCGCACGCTGCCCATGAGTGGCGCCGCAGTTCTGGTGGGTCGCACCACGGGTGACCTCGTCATCAACACTCTCTCCATGCTGGTGATGATGGGAACGGGACTGCTGGTGGGCTGGCGCGTGAACTCGTCTCCGCTGGAGTTCCTCGCGGGCGTTGCCCTCCTCCTGCTGTTCGCTTACGCCTTCTCTTGGGTGATGGCCTTCTTGGGCATGTCGGTTAAGAGCCCCGAGATCATCAACAACGCGTCGTTCTTGATTCTCTTCCCCCTGACCTTCATCTCGAACGCCTTCGTTCCCAGCGAGAACCTGCCCACGCCCCTGCGGGTGTTCGCGGAGTGGAACCCGGTTTCCGCCCTGGTGCAGTCGGCGCGCGAGCTCTTCGGCAATGTGCCCCCCGGCACCATCGTGGGTGACGCGTGGCCTGCCCAAAACCCGATTGCGACGGTTCTCATCGGAGTCGCCGTTCTTCTCATCGTCTTCGTGCCGCTGTCGATTCGAAAGTTCGCCACGATTTCTCGCTAACCCCGCAGCGTGATTCCGCGGTGACTCTCCAAGCCCGCGGTCCCCTGCAGAGAGTGCTCGGCGACCCGTTGATTCAACGCGCGAGAATCACGTCGGCATATATATGTTTAGAGTATGAATTCTTACTCTTTAGGTATTTGCGCATATAAATGCCGGCTTGTTAGCGTTTCTCACATCTGGGCCATCCGGCCCGAGTGGAGGAACGGAGAGTGACCATCGATACCCGTCAGCTTCGCTACTTCATCGCGGTGGCCGAAGAGACCCACTTTGGTCGTGCCGCCGAGCGTCTGCGAATGTCGCAGCCCCCACTGTCCCAGCAGATCAAGCAACTCGAGGTGTCACTCGGAACCTCTCTGCTCACGCGCAACACGCGAAGCGTTGACCTCACCCCTGCGGGAGCCCTTCTCCTCAGCCGGGGACGTCGGGTGATTGACGAGCTCGACTCCATCGAGGCCAACGTGCGGCGCGTGGGCGCCGGCTTACAGGGCATCGTTCGGGTGGGTTTTACCGGAACCGCCACCTACGGAATCATGCCGCGTGTGGTGCGCCAGGCGAGCGAAAGCTTTGCGGGACTTGCCGTTGAGGTCAGCGGCGAAAAGCTGACCCCGAGCCTCATCGCCGGGCTGGAGTCGAACGCGATTGACATCGCCGTTTTGAGGCCGCCCTTCGCGAGCGAGGACATCGATCACGTCATCGTCGCCTCGGAGAGACTGGTGGCCGCCGTTCCCGCGGGCTCGCCGTTGGCCCACTCACGTGAGCTCGTCATGGCGGATCTGGCCGACCAGGACTTTGTGGGCTATCCCACCAACTCGACCGTTGCGCAGACCATCGCGGCGAGTTGGCACCTCCGGGAGGTTCAGCCGGCATCGGTGCAAACCGCATCCGAGACGTCCACGCTCCTGTCTCTCGTGGCGGCCGGAATCGGCATTGCCCTGGTTCCCGAGTCGGCCACCTCCTTGAACATTGGCGGCACCAACTTCATTCCGGTGAGCGATGCCCCCAACGTTGATCTGGCCGTCGCGTGGCGCCGATCTGAAACGTCGCCCGCCGTCCTCAACTTTCTGCCCTTCCTCGAAGCACTCATCACCGACGTCCCGGAGAGGGATTAATGAAAATCGCCCGCGTTGAAGCCATCCCCTATGAAATTGGGATGCGCAAACCACTGATTTTTGCCAGCGGCCAGATGACGAAGGCGGACCACGTCCTCGTGCGCATCACCACGGACGACGGCATCGTGGGCATCGCGGACGTTCCTCCGCGCCCCTACACCTACGGCGAGACGCAGGGGTCTGTGGTTGCGGTCATTGAGACACTCTTTACGCCGTTGCTCATCGGGGCCGACCCCTTTGCGCGAAACGTGATTGGTGCAGGCATGGCGCGCACCGTCGGTAACTACACCGCCAAGGGAGCCGTGGACATCGCGCTGTGGGACATCATCGGCAAGTCCGTGGGCAAGTCGGTTCACCAACTCTTGGGCGGCTTCACTCCCTCGGTGCGCGTCTCCCACATGGTGGGTTTCGCTCCGGCACAGGAGATGGTGGACGAGGCTCTGATGTATCGCGAGAAGTATGGCATCACGTCGTTCAAGGTCAAGGTGGGGCGACGCCCGGTGTCGCTCGACGTCGACGCGTGCATCGCCCTACGCGAGGCCCTGGGCCCCGAGACTGACCTCTACCTCGATGCCAACCGCGGGTGGAGTGCAAGCGAAGCGATGAGCGTTGCGCGTGCGTGTGACGGGCTCAACATGCTGTATCTCGAAGAGCCGTGTGACGCACACGAGCTTCTCGGCCGCAAGCGACTGGTGACCGATTCGCCGCTCACCATCATGGCCGACGAGAGCGTGCCGTCACTCGGCGATGTGGCTCGCGAACTGACGAACGGCGGAGCCTCGGCGATCAGCATCAAGACCGCCCGCACGGGCTTCACGGAATCACAGAAAATCCTCGGGCTGTGTGAGGGGATGGGCGTCGACGTGATCATGGGGAACCAGATCGATTCGATGTTGGGGTCGGCGGCGACGGTGGCCTTCGGCGCTGCTTTTCAGCACTCCTCCTACCGGGCGGCGGAGTTGTCGAACTTCATGGAGTTTGGCGACTTCCTGATCACCGAGCCCCTCGTCATTGCAGACGGCCGCGTGGCTGCGCCACAGAGCCCGGGCCTCGGCGTGACGCTCGACACCGACAAATTGAACGCGTACCGTCTGGACAAGGAGTAACCGCGATGCTCTACCTCGTCAACATGGTGGTTAACGTGCCACGCGATGTGCCCACCGATGTGTGGAACGCGCTCGTTGCCACCGAGAAGACCTACGCGCAGGAACTCCAGCGCTCTGGTCAGTGGGCGCAGCTGTGGCGCGTTGTGGGCCAGTACGCCAACTACTCGATCTTTGACGTGCCCGGCAACGACGAGTTGCACGAGCTGCTCGCCAGCCTCCCCCTCTTCCCCTACATGACCATCACGGTCACGCCGCTCGCTACGCATCCCTCGCGCATCTCATCCGACGACCACTAGCTCACGACCGCCACCAATTACCCACCACAACGCAACTAAGGAGAAAACCATGACTGACGACAGTTACGCAGCAGAAACCGAGGCCAAGGCCGCGGCTTCGGGGGCAGCCGCCACCGAAGGATTCTTGCAGCGCGCCACTAAGGCCAATGTCACCGTCGACACGGCTCGCATCAACCGCATCGCCACCCGGATTGTGAAGGCACTTAATGACGTGGCCGCCGAAGAAGAGGTGACGTACGACGAGTACAACATCTTCAAGGCGTGGCTCATCAAGATGGGCACCGACGGCGAATGGCCGCTGTTCCTCGATGTGTGGCTCGAGCACACCATTGAGACGGTGCACAACTCGAAGCG
>CAIWRM010000131.1 GCA_903915075.1 uncultured Microbacteriaceae bacterium | reverse complement strand
TTCACCGCATCACGCGACGCCATGGCGTCGGCGTACCCGGAAGTGAAAGACGATTACGCCCGCATCTCTCAGATTGCCTATGGCGAAGAGGCTGCCTTTATCAAGACACTGGCTCAGGGAACGACAATCCTCGACCTCGCTGTGGTGGAGGCGCAAGACAATGGCGCGTCTCGACTGCCGGGGTCCACAGCTTTCTTACTGCACGACACGTTCGGTTTCCCGATTGATCTGACACTGGAGATGGCCGAGGAGGCCGGAGTCAGCGTTGATCGCAGTGCGTTCGACAAACTGATGGCCGAGCAGCGCTCGCGCGCCAAGGCCGATGCCAAGTCGAAAAAGTCCACAATCGCCGACTTGAGTGTCTACGGCGACTTCCGCGCACACGGCGAAACGATTTTCACGGGTTACGACGTTCTCGAGACAGAGACACGCGTGCTCGGTCTCCTCAAGGACGGCGTGTCGGTCACTTCTGCAACGGCGGGGGACACGGTTGAGATCATCGTTGCCGAGACCTCGCTCTATGCCGAGTCGGGTGGTCAGGATTCGGACGCGGGTCGCATCATCGGTGGCTCGTTCGAGGCCGACGTCCTTGATGTTCAGAAACCAGTCAAGGGGCTGGTGTCACACATGGCCACCGTGCTCACGGGAACGATAGCCGTGGGCGACAAGGCGTCGACGGTCGTTGACCGCGCGTATCGACGAGCCGCCGCACAGGCGCACTCGGCAACGCACCTCGTGCACGCCGCCCTGCGTCAGACGCTGGGCGAGAACGCCAACCAGAGCGGCTCATACAACAAGGCCGGCTACATGCGGCTCGACTTCTCGTGGAATGAGGCGCTTTCTTCCGCCACGCGCACAGATATCGAAGAGATTGTGAATGCCGCAATCGAGGATGACCTCGAGGTAGTGACCCGAGAGATGGCTCTTGACGAGGCCAAGAAGCTCGGTGCCATGGCGCTGTTCGGTGAAAAGTACGGCGAGACGGTGCGCATGGTCGATATCGGCGGTCCGTGGAGCCGGGAACTGTGTGCGGGTACGCACGTTGAGCGGTCGGCTCAGATCGGGCTTGTCTCGGTGGTGAGCGAATCTTCGGTGGGCTCGTCGAATCGGCGCATTGAAGCATTCGTGGGCAATCAGGCGTTTACCTCCTTCGCTGCCGAACGTGCCATCGTCCACGAGTTGGCAACATCACTCAAAGTGCCTCGGGAAGACCTGGTCGCGAGAATCGCCGATCTCACAGCGTCCCTCAAAAACGCGCAGAAGCGCGTTGCCGACTTTGAGAGCGCGAATCTCAAGGACCTCGTGCCGGGACTGCTATCGCAGCTCAACGAGTCGGGTGACGTCGCCACGATTCTCAGCGAGGTTTCTGTTTCTCGCGTCGATGACCTGAGGGACCTCGCCGTAGCGGTACGCGATAACGTTCAGAACCGCTCGTGCGTCGTCTCGCTCGCCTCGGTGATCGATGGTAAACCCAGCATCATTGTGCTCACCACATCGGCTGCGCGGGACGCTGGCCTCAAGGCAGGAGCCCTCGTCAAGGTGGCGGCCGCTGTTTTGGGCGGCGGCGGCGGCGGTCGTGACGACATGGCACAGGCCGGTGGTTCGGACGTGACCCGACTGCCCGAGGCCCTGACGGCGGTTGCTCAGGCGATCGTCCAGAACTAGAGCGGCGCCGGTGGAGCAGGGAGTTCGGCTCGGTATCGATCCGGGACAAGCGCGCATCGGCGTAGCTCTGTCTGACTCGGGTGGCCTGCTTGCCATGCCCAGCGAAACCATTTCCGTTGACGGGGGAGAGCTAGACCGGCTCGTCGAGTTGGTGACCATGCACGGCGCGTCGTCTGTGATCGTGGGTTTGCCCATCAACCTTTCAGGGCGGTGGACGGCGTCAACGCGTACGGCGCATCGGCTGGCCTGCGACCTCGCCGAACGCGTGCGTGTTCCCGTGCGCATGATCGATGAGCGACTCACCACCACTACCGCCCAGGCTGCGTTGAGGTCATCTGGAAAATCCCAACGCGCCGGCCGTTCAGTAATTGACCAGATTGCCGCTGTTACCCTGTTGCAGCAGGCTCTCGACACCGAGCGTCAGTTAAATCGCCCCGCGGGTTGGGCACTAGACGAGATTGTGGAGCCCCTCGATGACTAACGCCGAGCCGAACCAGGGATACGTGCCCTACGAGTCGCCACACCACGGTCCCCAGTCATCCGGTGGTGGTCGACGCAGTCGTGCCGGCAAGCGTCGCGGTCTTCTCATTAGCCTCATCAGCATTGGTGTTGTCGTGGTACTCGGTGGCGTCGGCGCCGGATTGTTCGTCACCGGTGCGCTGGATTCGTTCATCAATTCCGGTCCCGCCGACTACGAAGGCTCGGGAACTGGATCGGTGAGCTTCACCATCAGTGAGGGCGACATTGGCGAGGACATCGCCCTCAACCTTTACGAGCAGGGTGTCACCGCGTCGTTCGAGTCGTTTTATGAGCTTCTGCTCACGACCGAGCCTGCTCCCACGTTCGTTCCCGGCGTCTTCATGCTCAAAGAGAAGATGTCGGCCGCCGCCGCGCTAGCAGCCCTGCTCGACCCGGCAAACGCTCAGGTCGACACCGTGGCTATTCCCGAGGGAACCTCTGAGGTGCGCATCATCGAGCTCATCGCTGAGGCCACCGGCATTCCGCTGGCGGACATCCAAGCGGAAGCGGCTGATGTTGCGTCCTACGGTGTTCCCGCAGAGGCCCCCAAGCTCGAGGGATTCCTCTTCCCGGCCACCTACACCTTTACTCCGGGCACGAGCGCGAGAGAGATCCTGCAGACCATGGTTGATCGCTGCATGCAGGCACTCGATGATGCCGGGGTAGCTCCGGAAGACCGATTTAGGATCATCACCATGGCTTCGCTCATTCAGAAAGAGGCCGGCATTGCGGAAGATTTC
>CAIWRM010000130.1 GCA_903915075.1 uncultured Microbacteriaceae bacterium | reverse complement strand
GCCTTTCTGTCGAGCGGCGTCGTTCGCCTCGAAGAAGTATACCGAGACCTCGATTGCTAGACTGGCGCGCGTGGAGTTCCGGGAACTGAATGTCAGGCACGCCTTCGAGGTGACGCCCAAGGTCTTTGCCGACGACCGCGGTCTCTTTACCGAGTGGTTTCGTGCAGACCATCTCGAGGCACACACGGGACGCTCGTTCGTTCCGGTGCAGGCGAACCTCTCGCGTTCGCGTCGCGGCGTGGTACGCGGCATTCACTTCGCACAGATTCCGCCGAGCCAAGCCAAATTCGTTACGTGCATGTCTGGTGCGGTGCTGGATTATGTCATCGACATCCGCGTGGGATCGCCCACGTTTGGCCAGTGGGATTCTGTCTTGCTCGACGACGTTGACCGCAAGGGAATTTTTGTTCCCGAGGGCCTGGGACATGCCTTTGTGGCACTGACGGAGGACGCCGTGGTTTCTTACCTCGTGACCGCGCCCTTTAATGCAGAGCGCGAACACGGCATCGATCCCACCGACCCCAACATCGGTCTGGCTTTTCCCGACGACCTGGGAGAGCTCAAGCTCTCACCCAAAGACACCGACGCGCCGAGCCTCGCCGAGGCCGAGTCGCTGGGCATCCTGCCAACGTTCGACCAGGCGGTCGAGTTTTACCAGCAACAGAAGGTAGGGCGCTAGCTCATGAAGGGCATCATTCTTGCCGGTGGTTCGGGCACGCGTCTCTGGCCAATCACACGGGGCATCTCCAAGCAGTTGATGCCCATCTACGACAAACCGATGATCTACTACCCGCTGTCGACTCTGATGCTCGCGGGCATCAACGAGATTCTGATTATTACGACGCCGGAATACAACGACCAGTTCCGCGCACTTCTGGGGGACGGTTCCGAACTCGGCATGTCACTCTCGTATGCCGCTCAGCCCTCTCCCGACGGCCTCGCGCAGGCGTTCATTATTGGCGAGGAATTCATCGGTGACGACAAAGTCGCGCTCGTGCTCGGCGACAACATTTTTCATGGCGTTGGACTGGGAACGGCCCTGAGTCGCAACACGGACGTCGACGGCGCCCTCATCTTCGCCTATCAAGTGAAAGACCCGGGAGCATACGGCGTGGTGGAGTTTGACGACAATTTTCGAGCCCTGTCCATCGAAGAGAAGCCCGCACAGCCCAAGAGCAACTTTGCGGTTCCGGGCCTCTACTTCTTCGACAACGATGTCGTGGAGATCAGCAAACAGGTGAAACCAAGCGCCCGGGGAGAGATTGAGATTTCCTCGGTCAACGACGCCTACCTCCAGCGGGGCAAGCTCAGCGTCGAAGTCCTTGACCGTGGCACTGCCTGGCTCGACACCGGCACTTTTGAATCGATGATGCAGGCCTCGGAATATGTGCGCGTGATTGAGGACCGTCAGGGACACAAGATTGGCTGCATTGAAGAGGTGGCCTGGCGCGCCGGCTGGATTAGCTCGCCGGATTTGGAGAAGCTCGCTCGACCACTTCAGAAGAGCGGCTACGGGTCGTACCTGCTGAATCTTCTGAACCAGGAGGCTCGATAGGGTGACGCCCGCGCGGGCAGATTCACGAAGCTCGGCGCCGACTCAGGCCCGTGTGTCCGTGGCGATGTGCACCTTTAACGGCGCAGCCTTTGTGCGGGAACAGCTGGAAAGCATCCTTGCCCAGACCGTCTTGCCCGCCCAGATCGTGGTCAGCGACGATGGTTCTACCGACGCGACGCTCGACGAGGTTCGCGGGACCTTGGCCCCGGCGCGCATCACACCCCTGGGCATCACGGTAAAAATCCTCACCCGCAAGAAGCCGCTTGGCGTGACCGGAAACTTTGAGGCGGCCATGGCCGCATGCACGGAAGAGTTCATTGCGCTGAGTGATCAGGATGACGTGTGGCAGAGCAACCGACTCGAGGCCCTGCTCTCGGCCTTCGATGACCCCCACGTCTTGCTGGTGCATTCGGATGCGCGGCTCGTCGACGAAGCTGGTCTGCCACAGCCCCACACACTCATGAGCTCGTTAGGTGCCTCACGGCGGGAGCTGCGTCACGAGCAAGGGGAGAGAGCCTTTTCTGTCCTGCTGAGGCGCAATCTTGTCACGGGTGCGACAGCCATGGTGCGCGCCAGCCACATGCGTGAAGTGCGTCCTTTTCCCTCGGGGTGGGTGCACGACCACTGGCTCGCGATTACGGCCAGCCTCAGCGGACGCATTCGCTTCGTGCCAGAAACGTTGATTGACTATCGCCAACATTCCAACAATCAAATCGGTGTGGCGAGGTTGACGCCCGGTCGCGCGGTAACACTGTTGGGAGATTCGCGTCGCTCTCGACACGTTGATCGTTTTGAGCGCATTGCCGCCCTCGCTGGGCGACTCGCGGACGGTTCGATTCCCTCACGCCCGGATCAACGCGAGCTTGTGGCCGAGAAGCTTATCCATGAAGAGCGGCGCCGCGACCTGCCCGACGCACGCATGCGCCGCGGTGTCGCTGTTGCCGGCGAACTCATTCGAGGACGTTACCATCGGCTCAGCCGTGGGCTCATCGACGTGGTTCGCGACCTGTTCTCCCCGGCCTAGACTGCCCACATGACGATTTTGGTCACGGGTGGCGCCGGTTATATCGGTGCACACGTTGTGCGCCTGCTCGTGGAACGCGGAGATCGCGTGCACATCGTGGATGACCTCACCACCGGCATCGCGGCGCGGAACCCGGAAGTGCCTCTGACCCAGATGACTGTGGCCACCACCGACGCGGTGCACACGCTGACGGAGCTTTTTCGTAGCCAGTCCATTGATGCGGTGATTCACTTTGCGGCGCGCAAGCAGGTGGGCGAGTCCGTTGCCAAGCCAGCCTGGTACGTCGCGGAGAACGTCGGCGGGCTGACCAACGTGTTGCGTGCTATGGAGGCAGCCGGTGTGTCGAAGTTCATCTTTAGTTCTTCTGCTGCCGTCTACGGTAATGCCTCGGGAGGCGTTACCGAGGCGTCACCCACGCTTCCCACCAGCCCCTACGGCGAAACCAAGCTCACGGGCGAGCGGCTGCTCAACGATGCGGTCGCGGCCCACTCACTCGACGCCATCAGCCTTCGGTATTTCAACGTTGCGGGGGCCGGCGCTCCCGATCTTGGTGACGCCATGGCGTTGAATCTGGTTCCCATGGTTTTTGAGCGTTTGGACAGGAACGAATCACCGCGGATTTTTGGTGACGATTACGACACTCCCGATGGCACGTGTGTTCGTGACTACGTTCACGTCACAGATCTGGCGGAAGCG
>CAIWRM010000129.1 GCA_903915075.1 uncultured Microbacteriaceae bacterium | reverse complement strand
CCGAGCGCCTGCCTACCCAGCTGCTCGAAGCTACCGGAGAAGATCAGGCCCACGTCTTTCGCAAAGAAGCCGATGTAGAGCGTTCCGATGATTCCACCGAGAAGGTGGATACCCACCACATCGAGCGAGTCGTCGAAGCCCCACTTGAACTTGAGCTCAATGGCCAAGGCGCAGAGCACACCGGCGACGAGGCCCAACAGGAGCGACCAGCCTGGGGTGAGAACAGCACACGCCGGGGTAATAGCTACGAGGCCTGCGACAGCACCCGAGGCGGCTCCCACAGCGGTTGCCTTCCCGTCCTTGATGCGTTCGACGAGCAACCAGCCGATCACGGCAGCCGCGGGGGCGGCGATGGTGTTGATGAAGGCAAGCGAAGCAATGCCATCGGCAGCCAACTCGGAGCCGGCGTTGAATCCGAACCAGCCGAACCACAGAAGACCGGCACCCAAGAGAACGAGTGGCACGTTGTGCGGCTTGCTCACACCCTTGGCGAAACCGATGCGCTTACCCAGAACAATGGCAAGTGCCAATCCAGCTGCACCAGCCGCAATGTGCACCGCGGTACCACCGGCAAAGTCAATGACACCAAGGTTGTAAACGATCCAGCCCCCATCAACAATCTTGCCGTCGACAACGGTGAAGTTGAAGACCCAGTTAGCGACCGGGAAGTAGACGATGGTCGCCCAGATTCCCGCAAAGACAAGCCACGCTCCAAAGCGAGCACGGTCAGCGATGGCTCCCGAAATAAGGGCCACCGTGATGATGGCGAAGCCACCCTGGAAGGCAGCAAACGCGAGTGGCGGATAGGTAGCGCCCTCGGGAACAGTGAGAAGGCCCTCGAGGCCAATGTTGGCCGTATCGATGCCGAACACACCGTCAATGCCAAAGAACGTCTCGGTTCCCCCGTTGGAGAATGCAATCGCGTAGCCGTAGAAGATCCACAGCACACCGATGAGTGCGAGTGAGCCAAAGCTCAGCATCATCATGCTGACCACACTCTTGGTCTTGACGAGCCCGCCGTAGAAGAACGCGAGCGCCGGCGTCATCAGTAAGACCAACGCAGCACTAATCAAAATAAAGGCGGTTTGACCCTGATCCATCTCAACCTCATCTCATATGTGTCACACGACTAGGCAGGCGTCGTCCGACGTGATGTGTTGAGTGTTGCCGCTCGCTGTTTCCGAAAATCGTTGCGTACGTTTCGACAGAGTTACAAAGCGGGACGGCGTGTGTCGATCGTGTAAACACCACGCCCGAATCCACAGGACGAAGACGACGATGCAACCTAGCTGTTGGTGAGCGCGATGAGTCGCGACATGCAGCGGAGGTACTTCTTGCGGTATCCCCCGTTGATCATGTCGCCGCCAAAAATCTCACTGAGGGCCACCCCCGAAGACCGCACGGGGATCTGGGCGTCGTAGACCCGGTCGATGAACGCCACGATGCGCAACGCATCGGTTTGGTTGGTCAGAACGTGAACCCCGGTCACCGCAATTGCATCGATGCCCTCAATCATGCGAACGTACGTCGACGGGTGCACCGTGGCGAGGTGAGCCAGCAGATCATCGAAGGTATCCACCGTCACGGTCTCTCCGCGCTCTCGAGCAGACGCGACGTATGACGCCAGGTCGGCCTCGGCAAGAACCGCTGCAGAACCCTCGGCCGTCCTCTTGCGGTAGTCGGTTCCGTCGATGCGAACCGTCTCAAAGTGGGCGGCCAACGCTTGAATCTCGCGAAGAAAGTCGGCGGCCGCAAAGCGTCCCTCACCGAGTGCGTGTGGTGGTGTGTTGCTCGTCGCAGCCACCCGGGTTCCGGTTGACACCAGTTCGCCCAGCAGTCGGGTCATGACCATGGTGTCACCGGGATCATCGAGCTCGAACTCATCGATGCAAATCAGGCTCGATCCGCGCAGTGCCTCAACCGCGGTGGCGTAGCCGAGTGCTCCCACCAGCGAGGTGTACTGCAGGAACGTTCCAAAATACTTCTTGCGACCGGGCGCGGCATGCCACAGGGCAGCAAGAAGGTGCGTCTTGCCCACACCAAAGCCACCGTCGAGATAAACGCCCGGGCGGGCCTCCTCAGTTTTCTGTCTCCGCCCAAAAAGTTTGCCCGTCGTGGCAGCCGTGGGCGCGGCCGCAAAAGTCTCCAGAAGGTCGCGCGCGTGAACCTGAGACGGATAATCATCGTCGGGAATGTACGACGCAAACGAGGCCTCCGCAAACTGCTGTGGTGGCACGAGATTGGCCACGATGTCAGCTGCGCTGAGCGACGGCGAACGCTCGCAGAGGGCGGTTACGGCTACCGTCATGGAACGGGGGCGTCCTTCGTTTCGGTTTGTTGCGGGCTCATTAGGCGAACCAATCGGTGCGCTCGTATTCTGAAGACAACACCCAGACTAGTGCGCTGTACTGGACTACAAATTCTCGGCGTAAGGATGACTCATGACGATTCCCATAGACAACACTCCAAAGTTTCAGGCCTACGCGCACCCCGAGGTGATTGTGAGCTCGGAATGGCTCGCTGAACACCTGGGCACGCCCGGACTTGTCGTGGTTGAGTCCGACGAAGACGTGTTGCTCTATGAGGTCGGCCACATCGCGGGGGCGGTCAAGATTGACTGGCACACCGACCTGAACGACCCAGTTGTGCGCGACTACATCGACGGCCACGGCTTTCAGTCGCTCATGAACCGACACGGCATTTCTCGCGAAGACACGATTGTGATCTACGGAGACAACAAGAACTGGTGGGCAACCTACGCCCTCTGGGTCTTCAAACTGTTCGGCCACCCCGACGTGCGACTGCTCGACGGAGGTCGTGAAAAATGGATTGCCGAAGGGCGCGCCATCACCACGGACGT
>CAIWRM010000128.1 GCA_903915075.1 uncultured Microbacteriaceae bacterium | reverse complement strand
TCCGTAAAGACGGTGGGCGTGGGCGCCATTGCGGCCTACTCGATTCCTCAGTGGGTATCGCAGTTGAAGGCGGCAGGCACCGCCAAGGATCGTCGCAACGGTGTGGTTCTCCAGAGCATCAAGGACACCGCGCTCGACCCGGTTGCCGTCGTCGCGGCAACGACGGGCACGGGCGCCGCTACGGCCACCAACCCCGCCTTCCCCATCAAGCGCATCATGTACAACGTTGTGCCCTACGGAAAGCTCGCCGACTCGGCAACGCAGGAATACAAGGTGTTCAACGGTCAAAACTCCGAGGTATGTCAGGCCACAACGCAAATTGTTGCGAGTGGCTTCATCCCGCTGCAAAACGTTGAAACGCCTTCGACCACCGAGCACTGTGGTTACACCATGTACCGCACAGGAACGGCCACCGTTGCCGCTCCCGCCACAGCCTTTGCTGAGTTCGCTCAGGCGAAGGCCGGCGACGCTGTTGACATCCAGGTAGAGACGAACGCTGAAGCCGGTTCGGCGCTGTTCTACAGCAGCGGCGACTCCTACGCCGCAGCGCTCAATGCAGACCCGGTTGCCATTGGCGCCGGTGACTACGTCGGAAGCTACACGGCAACGATTCCCGCAGATGCTGTTGCGGGAACCACCGTCAGCTACAAGGCAAAGTTCACCCCCACCGACACCTCGATCTTCTCGGCATCGGCGCAGTCCGCTGCTGTGGGCGTCAAGGTTGTCAGCGATTACACGGTGACCCTGAACGACATTCCGTCGCGCGTGGCACCGGGAGTAGCTGTGCCTGTCACGGCCACGGTTGCCGCCGGAACGGGTGGCAGCCTCGTGGGTGGAACAATTTACCTCTCTGACGGCACCAACGTGCTTTCGGAGAAGTACCTTCCGAAGCGCGCCACGACGATGGCCTTCTCGTGGACCGCGGTAGCGGGAACCACGAACCTGTCGGTCGTGTTCGAGCCTGAGAACTCGAGCGCCAGCCTGGTCAAGACCAGCGCTGCGCAGGATGTCTACGTAGCGCCTGCCAGCACCAAGGCCACCGTGGCAACGGTTGCAGACGCAAAGTCGACGTGGGGCCTGAAGGCAGGTTACTTCGGAAAGATTCGGGACGCCGCGACAAGCACGACCTCGGCTCCCAAGATCAGGGTGACCATGACCAAGCCGGCAACGACATCGCCCGTGCCGAGCGGAACCGTCAAGGTTCTGATCAGTACGTCGAAGACGGGCGGAACCGCTCTGAACATCGTCCCGGCAACGCTTGCCGCTGACGGAACGGTCACCGTGACCCTGCCGGCAGCTAACAAGTGGCCCGTGACCGGAACCTCGGGTGGTGTTGACCGTTGGCTCAACATCGTCTACTCGGGGAACGCGAACTACTACGGAAGCACCACCTCCGTGAAGATCTCGGTCACCAACTAGGTAGGTAACACACTCAGCACGTGTGCCGCTCCGTTCACTATTCTGAATGGGGCGGCACACGTCGCTCGGACAAGACGAAGTTCCCCTTTTTTCTGAAGCAACACCTTTCTGAAACTCGCTCCCAAACTTTCGCGCCGCCCCCGATCCAGCCCGCCACCTCATCGATGGAAGCCCCTCATGTCTGACTCGCACATGCGTCGCCGTGCGACCCCGCGGCCGCGACGATCGTTGTTCACGAACGTGCGATGGATTCGTCGGCTTCAGATGCAGATTCAGTGGCGCCGGGAGGCCCTGGCTGCGCGCCAAGGTTTGCTCCGGTCATCCGCATCGGGCTTCTCAACCAACGGGATGGGGTCGAGCTCCTCGCGACCCGCCGCCTTTGGATTGGATGAATCGGGTGCCGAAGAACACGTCGGGCTCGCCGCAATGGCCATGCCGGCTCTCCCCCGGGTCGACACGCGAAAACTCTATGGCCGAATGATGGTCATTCTTGCCGTTGTGGTCGCCTCGTTCTTTGTTTCGATCCTGGGCGTTTCTCAGTTGCAGAACACTCGCAACCAACAGGTGGCCCGTGAAGACTTTCGTTTTGAACTCGCCAACGGTACCGCCCCCGTCTACGCGGCCGACCTCAACAGCAAACTCTTGAAAACAGGCACTCCGGTGGCTCTTCTCGAGATTCCCCGCATCGGTGTCAATGCCGTCGTCGTCGAAGG
>CAIWRM010000127.1 GCA_903915075.1 uncultured Microbacteriaceae bacterium | reverse complement strand
TCTTCGCGGGGCTGGTAGGCCTCGGGGGCGCCGAGGCGCACGTGCATGCCGGCGGTGGCGCAGGCCAAGAGATAGGAGTGCGCCATGTTGCTGTGGCCGTCGCCCACGAAGGCCACGGTGAGCCCGGCGAGGTCACCCTTGTGTTCGCGGATGGTCTGCAGGTCGGCGAGCAGTTGGCAGGGGTGGAAATCATCGGAGAGGGCGTTGATCACGGGAACCGTGGTGCCGTCGGCCATCTCTTCGAGGCCCGACTGGGCGTAGGTGCGCCAAATGATGGCGGCGGTCTGCCGTTCGAGCACGCGGGCGGTGTCGCCCACGGACTCCTTGGCGCCGAGCTGAGCGGTGAGCGCTTCGATGATGAGCGGGGTGCCGCCGAGGTCGGCCACGCCCACGGCAAACGACACGCGCGTGCGCGTGGAGGGCTTGTCGAAGATGACGGCCACGGTCTGCGGACCGAGGAGGGGCTTGGCCAGCCAGCGGTCTTGCTTGAGGCGCGCGGCGAGATCGAGCACCTGGGCTTGTTCGGCCGGGGTGAGGTCGTCGTCGCGGAGCAGGTGGCGGGCCATGGCAAAAGTCTAGCCGGGGTCTTTTCACATGAAAGACCCCGGCTAGATCAGGTGGTGCGCTGAGCGCGTGAGCGCGTCGCGCGGAACCTGCGAGTTGTGCTGACTAGTTAGCGGAACGACGGCGTAACACGATGAGTGCGCCACCGGCAACGAGCAACGCTAAGCCACCGGCGGCAATCGACCACGCGATGGAGGCGTCAAGACCGGTGTCGGGCAATGCGGGACACGTCGTGGGACCCCAGTTAGCGACATCGATGCACTCGGGCAGACCCTGTACGAGGCGACCTGAGAACGAGTCGAAGAGTGACATGAACGCCACCATTTCGGCGTAGTCGGCTGCAGCGTCACTGAGGTCGCTCACGTACAGGTACGTTGCGTAGCTGGCCACGTAAACTTTGGCTCCCGCCGCAACAACGTAGTCGGTCGAAGCGTGCGTCATGTCGTTCTGCATGTCGGCGTCGGTGGTGCCGAACGCCGTGGTGCCGTCGAGACGCCACGCGGAACCAAAGAGTGTCTGGTCTGTTTCGAGCGTCGCAAAGTCGTCGTCCGTGGTGTAGCCACCCATCTGCCAGCGCATGACAGTGTCGGCAACGACAAGATCTTCCGTGACGAGGTCACCGGTATTCGTGGTGTACGCGGCGTAGTTACTGTCGTCATCCCAGTCGTCAACGAGGCGGATCTCGTCGATGGTGATGTCGGAAGCGCTGCGGTTCTCAATCGTGTAGAACACGCGAGCCAAATCACCCTCGGCGTAAATATAGAACTCCGGGGTTACCCAAATTCCGGGGAACATCCCAATCTCCACAGCCTCACACACAATCGTCACGTTGCCCGAGGAATCAACGGTCTGGGTGGCAGTCTGAACGCTCGTATCGCAAACAGCACCGTCCGTGTCCGCGCCGTCGAAGAACTCGAGGGTGCCACTTTCATGCGTGAACGTTTCTCCGATGGTCCCGGTGCCGGACCAGCCGTAGACGTGACTGATACCCCAATAGTCCGTGTTGAAGTCGTAGCTGATGTCTCCAACGGCGACGTCTTCGTCCGTCCAGGGCTCGGCGAAGGCTGGGGAGGCAGTGCCGCCAATAATGGCGGCGGACAGCACGACGCCGGCGGCGATACTCACCGGGCGACGCAAAAATGACTTTTTCATAGAATAAAACCCCTTTTCTCAGACTTGCGGAACTGCGATCAGTCCTGTCGCAAGTAAACCACGATAAAAGTTTTACCCTGTCGCTTTTGAAATTATTTTCCTGCGTGGCTGCGGAGTTCGGGGAGGGCCCTTGCGGGCCCATCCCCCGGTCTCCGCGACTCGCCGAAGCGAACTCCCCCGCGACACAGCCGGAGGTGCATTGGGTCGCGGCCACCGATTCGGCATCCTTCCCGCGCGAGTTGCCTCTCGCGGGAACCCCTCACGCCACGCCCCGAGAGGCCTAGCGTGGGGGCTGTCACCCTACAGCGAGCAGTTAGGGAACTCGCCGAAGGGGATGACGGATGCCGGTTCCCCCCAATGCGCGTTCAGCATCTCGGTAACCACGGACAGTGAAACGTCGCCGGCGCGAGTGCGCTCGAGCCAGGGCATCCACGGTTTGGCCCGGAGGCGGATCATGCCGCCGTTGGGGATGGATTTACCCACCGCCAAGCTGATCAGCGAGTTGGAAACGTACGTGCCCATGTTCGACCCGGCGTATCCGGGTGTTGCGCGTTCGTCGGTGAGCACATCCTCGGTGAGTTGAAGCCACTCGGCAGGAGTGAATCCGGCCGCGTGAAACTCTTTGGCCAGCCAGATCCACTCGGCAGTGTTCGTGATGCCCTCGCTTCGCACCGCCCGTTGCTGGAGGTACATGAACGTGGGTTGCATGTGTTGTGGCATGTGCGTGATCAGCACCGCGCACCATTCACGCGCGAGATCGACGGGAATCGGTTCCCACGTCTGTAAGGCCGGTGGGACCTCAGTGAGTCGAATTAGTTCCATGGTTCTCCCCTCAATAAGGGGCACTGGCGACCCGGCCAGGGGTCGACCCTTCGGATCGATCGACCAGCCGGGGCAACAGACCCCGTGACTTGCCAGCGCCGGATGGCGCGAGCCCGTTCTTGCCCTAGGGCACCGCACTCAACGGGAGACGGTTGC
>CAIWRM010000126.1 GCA_903915075.1 uncultured Microbacteriaceae bacterium | reverse complement strand
GGAGAACCCGAGGTGAGTTGCCGTAACGGCCCGTCGCATCTGGTCGATCTCGTACGCATCTTTGATGAGTCGCATCTCGGAGAGCACGCGCGCCAGTTCAGCATCCTTTGCGGCGTCGTCGTTCGAGCGTTCGAGTGCGTCAACGAGCTCGGTCACGTGGTCGTCGGCCTCGCGAATGACCGCCGTCGGGACTCCCGTCGTGAGTGCGTCCACGAGCGTGTCGATGTGGGCCGTTGCCAGTCCGAGTTCTCCCGCAACCGTGCCGGCCGACGGCCGGGGTCCGACCCAGAACTCACCGATGGCAGGGTTGGCGTAGAACTCTTCTTGATCACGTCCGGCGGGTTCGCGAAAGTGCACGGTTGGTTTGTGGCTGCCGCCGACGGGTTCGAGAACCAGCACGGCGCCGGGCTCACTGTCGCTGCCCCAGCCGGTGAGATAGGCGAAGTCGGAGTGGGCGCGAAACAGATAGTCGGTGTCGTTGCTGCGCTGTTTTGCGTGACCCGCGGGAACAACGAGTCGAATGCCGGCAAACTCCGTGGCCAGGAGGGCGCGGCGGGCGGCCGCAGCCCGGGCGGCATCCCGCAGAGTCGCGGGGGCGTCGACGCGCTCGGCCCAGCCGGTGCTGATGTGCTGACGGAACGCGTCCGACTCGGGCGTTGTCGACCGGTTCTCGTTGTCTGCCATGCTCCTCAGTCTTTCAGGTCGGCGCGGTGTGGTTCCACGTCGGAGGCCTCAATCTTGTGCGTGTGCGGTTATCCCACTCGGGTGAGCTGAGCCAGGACCGGCCGGTGATCACTGCCCGCACCGTCAACGTTCGTCAGCACGGTCGATCCCGTGAAGCGCCATTCGGGCGTGGCCATGACGTGATCGATGGGTGTTCCGGCGAGGGTGGGCAGCCACGCGGGCCAGGTGCCGAGGGCGGCGCCGCCGGTGGCGAGTGCGGCATCCACGCAGTTGCCGAGGTTTTTGGCCCCCAAGCCCTGCATGTTGTCGACCGTGGCATTGAGGTCGCCGGCGAGAATGACGTTGGGTTCTTGACACAGTGCCGCGAGAACCTCGAGGTCGGCTCGCCACTTCGGCATGGTCTGCGGCGAGGGAGCCACCACGTGGGCCGCCACAATGGTCGGTCCGCCCTCAGAGGAAACGGCCACAACAGTGGGAGAGACCGACGTTTGACCCACGTCCTCCTGAACGCGATACGTGCCGAAGCTTCGCGCAATCAGGACAGACGTCGAGTGTGCCTTGTAAATCTGGTTGTAGGCCACGGTGAGGAACTGCATGTCGATTCCGGCCTGGCGCAGAATGCGCGTGACATCCTGCGCGGTGGCCGCTGTCGTCTCGGGCAGAGAGATAATCTGTGCACCCGATTCCAGGGCCACTTGGGCAATGGCCGCGGGTGCGGGCGCATCGCCCATCGTGTTCCAGGTGAGGACGCGTACGGTGGTGGTGTCGGTGGTGGCGGGAGCTGGTGGCATTGGCGTGCCCAGGCCTCGGAACGAGAGCAACACGCCTGTGGCCACGGCAAACACGAGAAGCCACGATCCGGCGGCCATCAACACCCGTCGCAGCGGGCGGCTACGCCGACCCAGGATGACCAACACGATGAGGGCGAGAACGGCCACACCAAGCGCGAGCCCTCTCGGCGCCACCAGGAACAACCACGGGCTCACTCGTTGCCAGCCCAGCAACTGAGGCCAAAAAGCGATGACCACGAGAACCATGCTCGCGAGTGAGACAACGAAGGCGAGGAGGCGTGAAAACATCGTCACTAGCATGGCATCATGGAGTCCTTTTTTCGTGCGCAATCCCCGATAGACCTGCACATGCACAGCAACAGGTCGGACGGCACTGATTCTCCCGCCGGCGTGGTTCGGGAGGCTCATGCGCACGGGGTGCGCACCATGGCGTTGACCGACCACGACATGGTCGGCGGATGGGCCGAGGCGGAGGCCGAATGTCTCGCCTTGGGCATGACGTTCATTCCGGGCGCCGAACTGTCCACCACCGGAGGTCAGGGCGTTGGCGGTATGCACCTGCTGGCCTATCTCTTCGACCCACTCGAGCCCCAACTGGCTCACGCCATGCGCCTCGTCACCGACGGCAGCGAAGAACGCATTCGTCAGGTGGTCGCGCGACTCAAGGCCGACTACAACATCGATTTTGACGACGTCCTTGCAGAGGCGAACGGGGCGCCTCTTCAGCGACCCCACGTCGCACGCGTACTGGCCAAAAACGGCCACGTGAAGAACGTGGATGACGCGTTCGCCCACATCCTCAGCTCATCCAGTAAGTACCACGTGCCGAAACCGGCCAAAGGCAAGATCTTGGAGGTGATCGGGCTCGTGCGGGCCGCCGGCGGAGTGCCGATTATCGCGCACCCGGTGGGGCGCTCGGACGGCGTGATGCCGCAAGAGAATCTTGAGATGCTCCTCGAGGCCGGTCTTGCCGGATTCGAACTTGACCATCGGGAAAATCTTCATAACCCGGCGGGCCTCGCGCGTCTGCACGAGTACGCCCGCGACTACGACCTCATTGTCACGGGATCCAGCGACTACCACGGCGACAACAAAGAGAATCGCCCGGGCGAAAACACCACGCAGCCAGAGATGCTCGCGCGCATCGTGGAGCAGGCGACAGGCAATGAGCCCACCTACGCGCCGGACGATGCCGCGTAGCCAGCAGAGGGCCTGGCGCTAGGACGAAGCGAGGCCTGGCCCGCGGCGGCGCGTTCTATTGCGCGAGCGCGAGGGGTTGTTGCCGTCGTGGTGTTCGTTTCCGCCGCCGTCGTGCGTGCCACCGGCCTGCTCAGGAGTTCCGTCGGGTGTCACGTGGCGCGGGGGGTTGTTCACCCGGCGCTCGCTACCGGCGGCATGTCCCGAACGGGTCTGGCCGCCGCGTGATCTGCTTCGAGGCTCGCGCGAACCACCGTCGCGAGAACCGCCGCTCCGGCTGCTCGGCGCTGTGCCGCGATCGACACCCTTGGCTGCCGGAGTCGACCTGAGGCGGCCCTTGGCGCCAACCGGAATGTTGAGGTCGGCAAACAGGTGCTCAGACGATGAGTAGGTCTCTTGTGGTTCGGGCTTGCCAAACTCGAGGGCGCGGTTGATGAGCGCCCACTTGTGCAGGTCGTCCCAGTCAACGAACGTGACGGCGATGCCGGTCTTGCCGGCACGACCGGTGCGGCCCACGCGGTGGAGGTAGGCCTTGTCGTCCTCGGGAATGGTGTGGTTGATCACGTGCGTGACGTCATCAACGTCGATACCGCGAGCCGCCACATCGGTGGCGATGAGGATTTCTTTCTTGCCGGCCTTGAACGACGCCATTGACTTCTCGCGCGCTTCCTGGCTCATGTCACCGTGCACGGCTGCCGCCGGGAAGCCCCGATCCGCCAGCTCCTCCACGAGACGAGCCGCGGCGCGCTTGGTGCGCGTGAAGATGACGGTCTTGCCGCGACCCTCGGCCTGCAGAATGCGCGCAATCACCTCGTCTTTATCGAGGGAGTGAGCGCGATACACGATGTGCTCGATGTTTGCCTGCGTGAGACCCTCGTCGGGGTCGGTGGCGCGAATGTGAATGGGCTTCGACATGAAGCGCCGCGCCAGGGTGACAATGGGACCCGGCATGGTGGCGGAGAACAGCATGGTGTGCCGAACCTCGGGCAGACGGGAGAAAATCTTCTCGATGTCGGCAAGAAATCCAAGGTCGAGCATCTTGTCGGCCTCGTCGAGCACGACCTCGGTGACATTACCGAGATTAAGCAGACCTTGGCCGGCGAGGTCGATGAGGCGGCCCGGCGTGCCCACAACAATCTGGGCACCGGCTTTCAACTGCTCGATCTGCCCTTCGTAGGCCTTGCCACCGTAAATCGACACGACCGTCGTGGGGCGATTCGACGCCGCCAATTCGAGGTCTTCGGTGACCTGCACGCAGAGCTCGCGCGTGGGAACAACGACAAGAACCTTAACCCCGGGTTCGGGGGCGATACCGAGACGCTGAATGATGGGAAGGCCGAAACCGAACGTTTTCCCTGTGCCCGTCTTGGCTTGGCCAATAATGTCTTGACCGCCCAGGGCAAGCGGGATCGTCTGCTCCTGAATCGGAAAGGGCTCGTGGATGCCCTTGTCGGTCAGCGCCTGTGCAATGTCGGGCTCAATACCCAAGTCAATGAAAGTCATAAGTCTGTCTTGAGTCTAGCGCGCGTCGCAGATGCCCCGGTTGAGGCATAGGCTGAAGGGGTGTTCGAATGGTTCCGACGTCGCTCGCGTAAGGGAAAGACCGCCGCGGTCATTGGCCAACGCGGGACGATTGTTGAGGCGAGTCGCTACGATCTCGCTGATTTAGCCCCGAACACCGTCTCTTACCTGGGCCAGGTAGCGTACTTCGAACTCGCCGTGTTTGAGACGTTGAGTCGGGCAGTGAGTGAGTCGCCAACCCTCGGGTCTAAAGAGCGCTTGAGCGCTGTTGCCGGGGATGCCCTGGCAAAGCACCACGGCATTGTGGCCGAGTTGCGCACGCTCAAAGTCGACCCGGCCGCGGCCATGGAACCGTTTGCCGATTCCATCGATCGTTTCAAGGAGCTCACGCGTGGCAATGATTGGCTCGAGACGCTCGTGTCGGTGTACATCACCGGTGGATTCCTCGACGACTTCTTTCAGCGCATCGTGGGCGCCCTTCCGAGGGCGTTGGCCGCTCGAGTTCAGTTGCTGATTGAGCCCGATCGTGAGGCCGCCATCATCGTGGAGCAGTTGCAGGCCGCCATCGATGTCGATCCCGCAGTGGCATCCCGGCTTGCGCTGTTTGGTCGCCGACTCTTGGGTGACGCAATTCTCTTGGCGCGCAGTGCCATTGCGGGTTCGGGAGACAGGGATCACGACGAAGCCCGCATGGAGCCGGTGTTTACCGATCTGATCGCCGCCCACTCACGCCGCATGGACGCACTCGGTTTTACCGCCTAACGGCCGGCGATTTTTCCGAACATCTCGTTGTCCGCCGCAATGCGTGAGCGCACGAGGCGGAGGTTAACCACGTAGGCGACGACACCGCTGACGGCAAAGGTGATCAGCCAAATCCAGGGCTCGGTGGAGGCAAGGCCAGCCCACGTACCAGCTGCCCAGACAGCGGCCCCGGTTGCGGTGGCGACAGCGGGAATCATGGCAGCACCCACACGGTCACGACCGGCCATGCTGTAGCG